>NZ_KV812811.1:0-1276 GCF_001813525.1 Streptococcus sp. HMSC065C01
CTTCAGTACATGATTAAATTGATTGATCGTTACGGTATAGAGTTTGTTAAAAAGGGGAGGAATCGTTATTATTCTCCTAAATTAAAACGAGAAATCATTGATAAAGTTCTGATTGAAGGTCGTTCACAAATAAGGGTGTCTCTAGATTATGCTCTTCCAAGTGTTGGAATGTTGCCTAATTGGATAGCACAATATAAGAAAAACGGGTATACTATTGTTGAGAAAACAAGAGGGAGACCGCCTAAAATGGGACGTAAACCAAAGAAAAAACCTGAAGAGATGACAGAGTTAGAACGTCTTCAAGCAGAAAATGAGTACCTGAGAGCGGAGAATGCTATTCTAAAAAAGTTGAGAGAACTCCGATTGAGGGACGAAAAGGAGCAAGAAGAAAAACAGAAATTGTTCAAGGATTGGTAACAGAGTTTCCTTTAGATATCCTTCTAAACATTATCAAACTTGCTCGTTCAACCTATTATTACCACTTAAAGCAATTGAATCAAGTAGATAAAGATCAAGCTATCAAAGTGGAAATACAAGCCATTTATGATGAACATAAGGGAAATTACGGCTATCGTAGAGTTACTCTTGAATTAAGAAATCGTAGTCGTGCGGTCAATCACAAAAGGGTGCAACGTCTGATGAAAATTCTTGGTTTAACAGCTCGTATTCGTCGTAAACGCAAGTATTCTTCATACCAAGGAGAAGTTGGCAAGAAAGCAGATAATCTTATTCAACGCCAGTTTGAAGCATCCAAACCAATGGAAAAGTGCTACACAGATGTGACAGAGTTTGCCATTCCAGCGAGCAGTCAAAAGCTCTACTTATCACCAGTTTTAGATGGCTTTAATAGCGAAATTATCGCCTATAATCTCTCAACTTCACCAAACTTAGAACAAGTGAAAGCTATGTTAGACCAGGCCTTCACAGAGGAGCATTACGAAAATACAATTCTCCATAGTGACCAAGGTTGGCAATACCAACATCAGTATTATCATCAATTTTTAGAGGATAAAGGGATCCAACCGTCCATGTCACGTAAGGGAAATAGTCCAGACAATGGTATGATGGAGTCCTTCTTTGGCATTCTTAAGTCTGAGATGTTTTATGGTTATGAGAAGACGTTTCACTCACTTGAGCAATTGGAACAAGCTATTGTAGACTATATTGATTACTACAACAACAAACGCATTAAGGTAAAACTAAAAGGATTTAGTCCTGTGCAATACAGAACTAAATCCTTTGGATAAATTAATTGTCTAACTTTTTGGGGTCAGTA
>NZ_KV812812.1:0-8105 GCF_001813525.1 Streptococcus sp. HMSC065C01
GTTTGCTACAGGAAGGTACTCTTCTTTCAAAAGCTCAATAGTCTTCGAATACTCTCTCGTTTCTTACTCGAGAATAACCTCTATTTGGTTAAAAAGGTTAGACGTGAGAATAAGATCGTTGAAAAAATCACCTTACCTCAAGTGTATGTCAAGCAGTCTCGCTACAAGATTGAAGTGAGTCTTATTCTTGAAGGTAATAAATTTCAAGATCGCTTTCTCAACCTTGGAGCTACGCTTGAAGTCATGTTTAACGGGGACTTTCGTAATAAAATCTTTGATAATCGCTTTATCAAATATGAAATTGCTATTAATAGGATTGATAGCCGAATCACCATCGATGAAGTAAAAATCAAAGGCTCAAAACTCCAGCTCATGAAAGATGTATCTTGGGATTATATTGAAGAACCTCATCTTCTCATCGGCGGTGGAACAGGTGGAGGAAAAACAGTTGTTCTCATGACCATAATTTATGCACTAGCTAAAATTGGCTTTGTCGATATCTGTGACCCAAAGAATTCGGACCTGGCTGGATTAAAGAAGATTCCAGTCTTTCATGGCCGTGTTTATACTAGTAAGGAAGATATCATCAACTGTTTTGAAGAGAATGTAGAGTTCATGGAAAAACGCTATGAAAGGATGTCCACTTCGCCAAAATTCCAAGCTGGAAAAAACTTTACTCACTATGACATGAAACCAAAATTCATCCTGGTAGACGAGTGGGCAGCTCTTATGGCAAAAATTGACCGTGACTATAGCCAACAGTCCGAACTCATGGAATACCTCTCCCAATTAGTTTTAGAAGGTCGTCAAGCTGGAGTCTTTATCATCTTTGCTATGCAACGTCCTGATGGAGAATTTATCAAAACTGCTCTTCGGGATAACTTTATGAAGCGTCTCTCCGTCGGTCATTTAGAATCAACAGGATATGACATGATGTTTGGAGATGCTAATAAGACTAAAGAGTTTAAAAAGCTGGATGAAATCAATGGAGTAAAAGTCAAAGGACGGGGTTATATCGCAAATAATGGTGAGTTGGCTGGTGAGTTTTTCTCTCCTTATGTACCGCTCGATCAAGGTTTCTCCTTCTATGATGCCTACTCTAAAATTCCCATCATGGAGTTTGAAGGAGAAGAATTCTCAGTATTTGAAGAATATAAACCACCAGTTGAAACAATTGACCCTATAGAGGAAGAGGAGACTATAGAAAACGAATCAAACAAGCGACCACTCAAAGAATTTGCGGATGAGTATGATTTAAAGATGCAAACTCTTCGGAAAATCATCCCTTATATGGAAGAGCACGGAATTTCATTTGAACGTACTGACTCCGCTATTCTCATTGAACCTTTTCAAGAAAAGTTACTTCTTGAAACCATCACCCGATTTGAGGAAGATGGACGCAAGTCCTATCCAAAAGCTATTGAAGCGATTGTCCGTCATCATGGGCTAGGACAAGGGCAAGGGCAAGCCTGACCGCAGGTCAGGCGAAGACCGAAGCCCGCCGTTCCTGGCTCATGATGACAATGAACCCCCGTTATCTAATAGGGGGGTTACATTTGGCAAATACGCCAAGTCCACCCCTCCTCATTCCTTATGGGAGTTGGGTTTTCAATTTTTATGAAGTGTGTCACTTTCGTCAAAAAAGTGTGTCACTTTGTTAGAAAGAGGTGTTGCGATGAATGGACAAAATTAGTCCTTTTCATATTAAAAATTTCAGAAAACAAACAGGACTTAGTCAAAAAGCATTTGCACAAGCTGTTGATCTCCCTACAAGAACCTATCGCTCTTATGAAACAGGCGAAAGAGGACTGACGATTGATAAGTTTAGAGAACTTAAAGAAAGACTTGGTTACTATCAAGATTGCGATAAAAACAGTCTTCGGGCTCAAATCGACTATCTACGATTGACCTTTCCGAGATTAAAGGATTTAGATGCTTTCTGTGAAAACTTTCTTCACTGCCACCTTAGTGAATTTACAGACCAAGAAACTCGCCTTATGAACTATACCCACTTATGGCAACGAGGAAACATCTGGATTTTTGATTTCTTTGATAAGTCTGTGACCAATGACTACCAAACTTGTCTTCAACTGTCCGGTCAAGGATGCCGTGAATTGGAATTACTACTAGAAGACAAGGGAATCACTTGGCAGATCTTTCTTCAAGATATTCTTTATTCCTATGAAGATGTTCGGGTGAAGCGTCTCGATATCGCTCTAGATGAACTCTATAAGGGTTACGGTCACGAGGACGAACAAATTCAAATTCCCAAATTGATTGATAAACTCTATTCCAAAGAGATTGTTCTAGACACGATCAAGAAATGGAATATCACGGGTGGTGGATCATTTACAGATAATGAAGACATGGAAGCGAATCATGGTTTATCCATTTACTTTGGGAGCCGTCAAAGTCAACTCTACTTCAACTTTTATGAAAAGCGCTATGAAATAGCTCGAATGGAAAACATCTCCTTGGACGAATCCTTGGAGATTTTTGGTATCTGGAATCGCTATGAACTCCGCTTTTCAGATCAGAAAGCTCAAGGTATTGTGGAGGAATACATCAACGGGGTAGACCTCGGAGAAATCGCACGAGGTATCATAAACAAAGAAATCCAAGTCTATGATGGAGTTACCCGTTTTGGAGCTTATAAACCTGATAAAAAATGGCAAAAACTCTTTGGAGGTGTCGAACCCTTAAAACTTTCAACCAACCCACAGCCTTACAGTATTGAGCGAACGATTCGCTGGCTGACCTATCAAGTTGCGAACTCCCTTGCACTAGTCACTGAAGCAGACAAGATCCTCCAAACAGAATACATGAAAATGATTCAGAATAGCGGAGAGATCACTGATCGAGGAAAAGCCATGTTACGACTTCTCAAAACCAATAAACACTATGAACAATAGAAAGGAAAAGCAATATGGAATACAAAGTTCAAATCAATTCACTAGAAAACTTTAAAGCTTGGTCTGGTGGGCTAACCACCTTGAACACTGTCCGTGAACGTGGTGGAGTAGATACCTTAACTGTCATATGTGAAGATATCTTCTCTGGTGATACGCCAACAGAAGGACAAATCAATGACTGGCTCTGGTTTGATTCAGATTTTATCTACCAAGCTCTAGGATACGATGATCTGCTTGAGGCTTCTTAAGATGTTAAAGAAGATTTATCAAGCAGATTTTCTGCTTCTTCCAGAACATGAATTCTGGAATATGTATATCCTCTTACGAAAAGGCAAGGACTTCTACTACGAATGTGCTGGCAGATGTACAGAAGATCTTCCCGATAGTAGGGGATTCTATAACTATGAACATGCCTGTTTTACCTTAGATGGTCAAGTGTTGAGCGTAAATAAGAAAATGCGCCCCTCACTCATTGCTTATATTCAAAAGACCATCAAAGAAAACCAAGAAACATTTAGAAAGGAAATTGAAATGGCCACTAAAACTATTTTTGAAAAGAAAGTCTCTCAAGTCACGAACGAACTGGGAGAATTGCTTAAAAAGAAAGATCACAGAGAGGCTTGGACCAAAGCTGGAGAATTAAATAGTCTCCTAAAAAAAGAAGAAGCCAAAGACCTAAAACCTGAATTGATCGAACATCTCCAAACTGAGTTGCGAGGCTACTATTACATTAATGGCGAGATTGAAAAAGCAAATAAGCGCCTCTATGCAAAAGGATCAAAGCTCATTGAACTCGCTGGTCTCTAAAAGGAGGATCTATGGATAAAGCCAAACGCTACTTGCTTCAAGCAAAAGAATATCTCTCACACTTCAAAAAGGTGGAGAAAAAAGGAGGCCCATCAAAACTAAAAGTCACCAATAAAAAGACCGTCAATATTGCAGTCATAGGAGGAATTTCTTTCCTCCTTTTTGTTGGTCTCTTGGGATCTCTTCGTGCTATCACACTTTCAAATAAAGTTGGAACACTACAAGCTCAAGTGGAGGCTACTAAAAAACAAAAGGCACAGCCAATGGAGTCTAGTAAAAAATACGACTACAAACTCCAGTACTACTTGAATGACTATGTCTATGCCTATTTCACCCTCCCACAAGAAGGAGACAAACAACAAGCCCAAGTAGAATACTTAAATAGTTTTTACAACTTCATTCCTGATGTGAAAGCACAGGGCCAAGTTCGAAATCCTAGTGAACTTCTCTACTCTCAATTAGTAACTGTAGAAGGAAAAGTTGCGACCTATAAGATCAAATACAAGGAGACTATCCGTCGGGATAATAACACAGAAGAAAAAGAAATCGTGACAGGTTTCAATATTCCATTTGATGAAAAAGATGGGAAATACTATATCTCCGGCCTTCCTTGGTTCTCTGCTATTGAATCCTCACAAGCTGGCCACTTTAGCGAAGACGATCAGCTCCAACTAACCGCTAACGACCACTTTTCAGATGGTCAGCGTAAGAAAGTTGAAAAGTTCCTCAAGGTCTTCTTTACCAACTATACTACTAACCAAGACAACCTCAATCTGATTGCTAAGGATGTGGATATTATAGCCAATACCACCTTCAAAACGATTGATTATACCTATCTAAAAAAAGACGGTCAGAATCTAATCGCTTATGTTCAAGCAACCTTTGAGGTTGGAGGAACCACTCATTCAGAAAACTTCACCTTTACCCTCTCAGAAAAAGAAAAGACCTACTATGTCACAAAACTAGAACACACCATTCCACTAAATTATGCAAATGATAAAGAATAGGAGAACTCTATGAATACAGACAATCTACGAACCTTCCTCCAGGGCGATGGAATTTGGATCCTGACAGCCATTGCTGTGCTCTTAGCGATCAAGGCTTGGCGAAACAGCTCTTGGCTTCAACTCTTCTCTGTCGTTGGTTTCTATGCCGTTATTGTTTCTATTGCCAAAGGACAAGATATCCTAAAAGCAGTCGGCTGGTTCCTGCGACTCTTCGGTATTGAATCAGGACTTTAAGTATGAATGAAGAAAGACTTTATGATTACAGTAAGGGCCTAAATGCTCCTTATTGGATCCAAGAAATTAAGACAAAAAAGGGCACTCGACTATGGTACTTTGCAACACCGATGCAGTTGTCCTTTTTCATTGTCTTTATTATCGTTTTTGTGTCCATGTTACTCTTTGGAGGATTTATCTTTGTGCCACTCGCAAAAATCACTCATTCAATTTCTCTCTTGCTCTATTGGTATCTCCCTTACAAATTGGCTAAGTTCTATACTGAATACGAGCCTCACGGTAAAAAGATGCATGTCTTTATTGGAGATTACCTGATTTACTTCTGGGATTTCAAGCTCAATAAAAAAGCAATCTACCATGAAGATCGAATAGAGCCTGTAGAAGAAATTGTCTTTGAAAAAACAAATCTATAGAAAAGGAGGACCTATGAGTATTACTTTAACCTATCCTATTAGGGAAACACATGAAAATCTAGCTCTCAAAAAAGATCAAACAGTCGTTGCGTATTACCGTATTCCAAACACTCCCATCACCATTACAGATGATGAGAAAAAGGGCAAACACAAAATTACGGTTGCTCAAATGATGAAGAAGCTCCAGAAAAACAAGTTCTTTGAAATATCTCTGATCCCTAAAGACTATCTCTTAGAAGAGAAAATGCGAGACTTTTCAGACGCTCTAGCAGATGACAGTCGTGAACTAGGAGAAGAATTACTTCTTTACACGGTGGATCGTCTAACAGATGAAATGGAGATCCCTTATCAGTTTGACTGGGTCGTGGGCGTGACCTTACGCAAACAAAATCATGGAGCTACCGTCAAAGACTTGGCCTATGAGAGCTTTAATGAGTTTACTGAAAAAATCGCAAAAGGCCTTGGCTATGAATATGAATTAAGTTCCACTTGGTGTGAAGACTATAAAAGTGATGAATTTACTATCTTTCAAGCCTTCTCTGTCCTTCGGGCAAAGCGTTTATCTAATGAAGAACTCTTTTATTACCAGCGGATGCAATACCTCCGCTATATCCCTCACTACAAGAAGGAGGTACTCGCCAATCGTGCTCAATTCAATATCACTGATACCTTGATTAAAGTCCTAAAAGGTGGCTTCCTCAAGCTAGAAAGCCCTTATGGATCTTCTTTTGTGACGATTCTTCCTGTAGGTAAATTTCCTGTTCAATTCAACGGTTTTCATCTTGGAGAATTTATCCAACGTTTGAACTTTCCCGTTGAGCTACGAATCAAAGCAGAATTCATTGATACTGGTAAAATCAAGGGTCGAATGGGACGTTCGAATACACGTTACAGAAACATTATGGAAGAGGCAGAAAATACCGATACTGTCCAACAAGACGAGATCATCATGGGATCCATCTCCCTAAAAGACTTAATGAAGAAAGTCGGAAACAAGGAAGATATCATCGAATATGGAGCCTATCTGATCGTCTCTGCTTCTAGTGTGAACCAACTACGACAAAGACGGCAAGTGGTTTTAAACTATTTTGATGATATGGGCGTTGAAATCAGTGAGGCCTCTCAAGACGGACCTTATCTCTTTCAAGCTCTGCTCTATGGAGAAAACCTCCAAAAGAAAACTCGCACCTGGACACATATGGTCACAGCTCGTGGTTTTTCAGAACTTATGCCCTTCACCAATACCTCTTCTGGAAACCGTATCGGTTGGTATATCGGTCGAGTAGATAACTGGACAGGTCGTTGGGACAATATTGCGAAAGCTATTGATTCCTCAAAGAACATCGTCCTCTACAATGCGACAGTGGGAAATAAAGAAGATATCGCTGGAAAAATCACTAAGAACCCACACATCATTATTACGGGGGCAACAGGTCAAGGGAAATCCTTTCTTGCTCAGATCATCTTTTTAAGTGTGGCTTTACAGAATGTTAAGACCCTCTACATTGACCCTAAACGAGAACTGAGAAATCACTACCAAGAAGTGATCAACTCACCTGAATTCGCACGCCTCTATCCTGAACGAAAGAAACAGATTGAGAACTTTAACTTTGTGACACTAGATAGCTCACTACCATCAAACCATGGAGTACTAGATCCTATTGTCGTTCTAGATAAAGAACAAGCTGTAGAGGTCGCAAAAAACATGCTTGAGTTTCTACTACAAGCTGTAGATGATGTCACGATGGATCAGAAAACAGCGATCACAGAAGCTATTAATGCGATTGTGGAGAAACGAGTCGCTGGTGAGAAAGTCGGCTTTAAACACGTCCTAAAAGTGTTGAGAGACTCTACTTCCTCAGAAATTGCATCAGTTGGTCGTTATCTGACCTCAATTGTCACAAACTCTATCTTGGAACTAGCCTTTTCAGATGGTACCACTCAAGGCCTTAACTATGAATCACGAGTGACCATCCTAGAGGTCAATAACCTCAAACTACCAAAGGACGATTCCACAAAAATTTCAGATCATGAACGCAACTCTATTGCTCTCATGTTTGCGCTTGGTGCCTTCTGTACCCACTTTGGAGAACGAAATGAAAATGAAGATACCATTGAGTTCTTTGATGAAGCATGGATTCTTATGAAGTCGGCAGAAGGAAAAGCTGTTATCAAAAATATGCGTCGGATTGGACGCTCCAAAAATAATACCTTGGCACTGATTACTCAATCTGTACATGATGCAGAAAATGACGATGATACAACGGGATTTGGGACTATCTTTGCTTTCTATGAAAAGTCTGAACGAGAAGATATCTTGAAACACGTCAATCTTGAAGTCACTGAAAGTAATCTCGAATGGATTGATAATATGATCTCTGGCCAATGCCTGTACTATGACGTGTATGGTAATCTCAATATGATTTCCGTACACAACATCTTTGAAGATATTGATATGCTTCTAAAACCAATGAAAGCTACGGTATCATCAAGCCTTGAAAATAAATACGCTAGTTAGGAGGTGAATCCATGCAAGAAGCTTTTGACAAACTAAGGGGAGTCGATATCTTCTCTCTCAAGTCCTACATGGAGCCAACTGGGTTCGCTTCCTTTAATGGGGCATGGGTTCTGATTAATGAGCTTTTCGTAAACTTCTTCTTTTTCATTCTAAACGCAGTGGTGGGCTTCTTTTCTTTGCTGATTCGAATTCTTGAAAAGATTGATCTCTACTC
>NZ_KV812813.1:0-16225 GCF_001813525.1 Streptococcus sp. HMSC065C01
TTAATTGTCTAACTTTTTGGGGTCAGTACAAAATCACAGAGGAACAAGCTCATGCCTTTTTGATGGGAGCTGTTGATCTCAAACAAGCTTCTAAATCCGGAGTAGACTATACCATTTACACCTATAAAAACAACACCATTCAACTGGTCTTTGAAAATGACCAACTTCTCTATATTACACCAAATCCTGATGTCGTCTTCTTTAAATAATAAGAGAGTGGGACAGAAATCGGTAATTCGTTAGAATTCGATTTCGTCGTCCCACCTCCGCACAGTTGAGTAGGGCTGTAAAAGCTGATGAAATCAGCGTAGTAGAGCCCACTCAACCACTGCGTCTTGCTCGACAATCCAAAAATAATTGAGAGGCTAGGACTTTTGTCCCAGCCTCTTGTTTCACATGAAACAAAAAACTCCCAACACATTCTGTTGGGAGTTCCTGAAGATTAGTCCTCTTCATATTTTTTTGGATTATAGAACCACATTCCGAGGCCTGCAAAAAGAGCAAGAGTCATCAGAAGGAAGGCCACTTGATTTCCAATTTCTCCTGTCATCGAAATCGTTTGACGAAGACCAGAAACGGTATAGCTCATTGGTAAGAATGGATGAATAGCTTGGAAAAATCCATTTGTCAAAGCAAGAGGATAGGTTCCTGCACTAGAAGCCAATTGCAAGAGCAAGAGGATCAAGGAAAGGAAAGCACCGACTTTACTTTGCCATGTCGTTAAAGCTGTCACGATAGACATGAAAGATACACTACCAATCACACAAAGGAAGAGCGTAGCCATTTCATGATTGGCTGATAAACCAATCAGGTGAACGGCACCATAGACCAAGACTCCTGCAATCACCGCAATCGTTCCGTTGACCTCAAAGCGAGATTTAAACCATGCCCAGCGACTTTCAGGGTGACTGCCGGATGGTAATTTTGCAAAGATCATGTTGGTTGACAAGGCACAAACAAAGAGTGCTACAGAGATCATATAAGGAGCCATTCCGACACCATTCACCGGGACATTGTCACGGTCTGTTTTAGACATAGTGACAGGATTTGCTAAGGTTTTTGCGTTCTCTTTTTCAGTTGAAGCCACATTCAATTGTCCCTTAGCATCGTTTAATCCTTGACTCAAGGTTTGGCTTCCTGTTGCTAATTCACCTAAACCATTTGTCAATGTTTGGCCACCTGCTGCTAATTTGCTGGACCCATCTGAGATTTGATTTGCACCGTCGGCTAGTTTATCAGCACCAGTCACCAATTGACCTGATTTTTCTGTCAACTGATTGACACCAGTGACAAGTTTGTTGACACCACCTGCCAACTCTGGAGTTTTGCTGTTCAATTGTCCTACACCGTCAGCTAATTTTCCAGCACCGGCAACCAATTCACCCGACTTACCTGTTAATTGAGTCGCTCCTGAAGCCAGTTGATTCATGCCTGATGTCAAGGCAGGCATCTTCCCATTTAACTCACCTAGACCAGAAGCTAATTGATTGCTTCCTGCAAGTAATTCTGATGATTTACTATCTAGTTGACCAACACCTGCTGCCAACTGACTAGCCCCATTTGTTAAAGTACTGCTATTGGTCTGAAGTTGGGTTGCTCCATTAGCGATTTTATCAACACCTGCTGTATAAGCGTCGATCCCTTGACTGATGGTTTGACTAGCTGGCAACAATTGTCCACTAACTGCGGATTGGATCTTAGACAAGCCACTTGACAAGTCTGTCAAGGTTGAAGAAGCTGTAGGTAAAACTTGATTGGCTGCTGTTTGCAGTTGTGTCAAGCTATTTCCTGTATTCAAACTACCTTGGATCGTTTGAATCGTAGTCAAGATTCCTTGAGCCGCCGTTTCACTCGAGCTTGGGCTCGATGAGATTGCCGCATTGATTTCCGCTTGTTGGTCAGCTGTCATTGCTTGATAGGCTGCTGTCCCTTGCACACTTGCAAGGGCATTTGCACGATCCGCTTGGGCTGAAGCAAGGATTGATTGAGCTGAATTCGCAATACTCGTCAATCCAGACGAAAGTTGACTGGTATCTACTGAAGCATTTTGAATCGCTGCATTTAATTGGTTTAAACCAGCTGCCAATTGATCAATCTGAGCAGATTGACTTGTAGAAGCTTGTAGCTGGCTTGATAATGTTTGAATACCTGATTCTAATTGTGAAACCCCATTTCGAAGGGTAGCAGATTGACTACTTAATTGACCCGCTCCTTCTGATAAAGTAGCGACTCCATTTGTATAGGTTGCTAAACCATTTGAAAAGTTAGATAGGCCTGAATTCAATTGACGCACGCCATTGGTATAATTCCCAAGACCATCATTGAGGGTCCCCATACCACTGGTTAATTGACCAACTCCTGAAGCCAACTGAGGGGTTTGACTCGCCATTTGATTGAGACCATTTCCTAATCGATCCACTCCGGTAGCGTAAGCCATCAAGCCTGTATTAAAAGTACCAAACCCATTATTTAATTGATTGACGCCAGATACCAAGTTTGGAAGTTGACCAGCCATTTGATTGAGACCATTTCCTAATTGACCAACACCATCTGTATAAGCCACTAGACCTGTACGAAGAGTAGTTGCACCATCTGAAAATGCTAAGCTTGAACGAGCCAATGTATTCAAATTAGTAGATAGTGTTTGACCACCATCTTCCAATTTACTTGCACCATCTGCTAATTTAGCACTTCCATCTGCCGCTGTCCCCATACCAGTTTTAAGCGATCCCATTTTAGAAAATAAAGCTGTTGTATAAGTATTGGTCACTTTTTCAGCCACTGACTGCTTCATTTTTGTCATCGCAGTGTCGCTCATTTTCCCTGCGATAAAACTATGACCACTGGATGTTTGGTAATCAATGGTCATCTGTTCCGGATGATTGGTTAAGATGGAGCTAGCTTTTTTTGAAAGATCCTCAGGCAGGGTTACAATCATATAATAATCGCCATTTTTGAGACCATCTTTCGCAGCTTTCTCATCTACAAAATGAAAATCAAGTGAGTCATTGTCCTTCAAATTGGACACCATGTCTTTTCCGATTTCCATTTTTTGTCCATTATATGTAGCAGATTGATCCTTATTGACAACCGCTACAGGAAGATCCGAAACCTTTCCATATGGATCCCACATGGAAGATAGAAAAATAATATTATAAAGAGCTGGAATCAAAGCAACTCCAATCATGACAATGATAAATGTTGGCTTTTTAAGAATAGCCTTCCATTCTTTCATCATATTTTTTGTCTCCTTTTTATACACATTGTCTAAATTTCTGATATAATAGATTATACAGTTTCTAAAAATTTTCACAAGTAGGAAATCTTTGTTTTTAGACACTGTGTATAATTTTGTGCAAAAAGGATTAACAGATGACTGAGAGCAATAAACGATTAAAAACAAAACGAAATATCGAGGAGGCGATGGTTCGACTACTCGAAAAGGAATCATTCGACCAAATCACAACGGTTGAGTTAGCACAAGAATCCGGTATTAGTCGCTCTAGCTTTTATACCCACTATCGAGACAAGTACGACATGATCGAGCGCTACCAACAAGCACTCTTTCACAAGCTTGAATACATCTTTGATAAACACCAAGACGACAAGCGCCAAGCGATTACAGAGGTGTTCGAATTTCTAACCAAGGAGCCACTCTTTGCGGTTCTTCTGACAGAGAATGGAACCAAGGAAATCCAAACCTTCTTACGACATAAATTACAGATTCTTCTGGTTGATAGTTTGCAAGAGCGATATAGTCATAAATCATTAACAGATATTGAAAGAGTCTACAGTTCTGTCTATCTGACCAATGCCTTCTTCGGAGTCTGTCAAATGTGGGTTTCTCGCGGAAAAAAAGAAAGCCCTCAACAAATGGCTGAATTTTTAATGAAAATGTTACGGTAATAGTGCCTCCTGATCTAGATAGATCAGGAGTTTTTTTATTAGCAGGTTTAGGTTTTAAGAAAACAAAAAACTACCTCATGTAATAAAACAGCTTTAGAAAACTTATAACTGAACAAATAACTGAACAAACCCAGAAATCAACCCTTTAAGACAAAACAAAAAGCCCACTGTAGTAGGCTTTCTGCAAAGTATATCTTAAAATTAAAGCATTTTGTTGTAGAATTCAACGACAAGTGCTTCGTTGATTTCTGGGTTGATTTCATCACGTTCTGGAAGACGTGTCAATGAACCTTCCAATTTGTCAGCATCGAATGATACGAATGCTGGACGTCCAACTGTAGCTTCAACAGCTTCAAGAATAGCTGGAACTTTAGCTGATTTTTCGCGAACTGAGATCACTTGACCTGGAGTTACACGGTATGAAGGGATATCAACGCGTTTTCCGTCAACAAGGATGTGACCGTGGTTAACGAATTGACGAGCTTGACGACGAGTAGTCGCAAGTCCAAGACGGTAAACAACGTTATCCAAACGACGTTCCAAAAGAAGCATGAAGTTGAAACCGACAGTTCCTTCTTTAACTTTAGTAGCTTGTACGAACAAGTTACGGAATTGTTTTTCACCAAGTCCGTAAGAGAAACGAAGTTTTTGTTTTTCAGCTAATTGCAAACCGTATTCTGACAATTTTGAACGGTTGTTTGGTCCGTGTTGACCTGGTACGTAGTTACGACGTGCCAATTCTTTACCTGTACCTGTAAGTGACAAGCCAAGACGGCGAGATTGTTTCCAAGATGGTCCTGTATAACGTGACATTTGAAATGTCCTCCTATAAAAATAATTTTTTGTAGGAAATAACGTTTTAGACAAACCTGATTCGTTCAGAAAGCCTTCGCCCAAACAGCAAAGGTTACTTTTCTAGCTGGCTTCCTGTTGACGAGCTTCATTTTGTCCTGCTGTCATTTCGCACAAATTCTATTCTATCACGGAATAGAAACTTTGTAAAGTCCTTCAAAACAATTTCAATGAAATTCAGACAATAATTCTATGATTCGTTTTTTATATTGCAATTGTTGCCAGTCTCTATCCGTTGCTGGATCCCATTTTAAAGGAAGATCTGCAATAATTTCACCGGGATTATGATTCAAGATATAGATCCGGTCACTCAATGTCAAAGCTTCTTCGATACTATGAGTGATCACTAGAGTGGTGAGACCAAGACGTTCCTTGCTTTCTAGATACCAGTGATAAAGATCCTGCCTTGTCAATTCATCTAAGGCACTAAAAGCTTCATCTAATAGGAAGACAGAATGACCCAATAGATAAGTCCTTAATAGCGCCACCCGTTGCCGCATCCCCCCACTCAGCGCATTAGGATAAAGGTTGGCGATACTTCCCAATTTAAATTCATCTAACAATTTTAGAGCTGTAGATGTTGCCTCTTCCTTAGGAATCTTTTTTAATTGAAGGGGAAGAATAATATTTCCCAATACTGTCTTATGTTCTAACAAAAGATCCTTTTGTAGCATATAGCTGACTTTTCCAAAGGAGATCGGGGCATCATCTACTTCTATAGCGCCCTTTTGTAAGGGAAGGATCCCAGCAATTAAATTAAACAAGGTTGATTTCCCTACCCCACTTGGACCTAGAATAGAGACGATTTCTCCTTTTTGCACTTCTAGTGATACATTGTTTAAAACTGCTTTATCTCCAAAAGAGAAACTTACATCTTTTACGGTTAAAATATCAGTCACCTACCAATTCATTTGTGAAACCTTTGTCTTCTAAGTCATTTGAAACCAATCCTTGCTCTTTTGCCCAAGCATAAAAAGCATTCCAACGTTTGGAGTCAAACTGTCCCCATTTATCCTTGTCTGAAGCATATTGACTGGAAAGATATTTTTGAGAAGCTAGTACAAAATCACGCTGGTTAGCCAAAGCAGGGGCCTGTTTAATCAAGATATCTGCTGCTTCTTCTGGATGCTCTATAGCATATTGGTAGCCTTTTTTCACCGCTTGAATGAATTTTTTTGCTTCCTCTTTATGAGATTTCAAATAGTCATTGTTAGCAATAATAACAGGCGAATAGTAGTCAAATGCAGGAACAAAATCTTTCATATAGAAGAAATTGGTTTTCATTCCCTTTTGCTCAGCCAAAATTCCATCCCAACCGTGATAAATCCAAGCAGCATCAAAGACCTTATTTTCAATCGGAGTAATGGAATTTGAATCACTATTTGGAACCAATTTTACTTGATTAAAATCAGCCCCTTCTTTTTTCATCATCGATTTGATCATTTCCAACTCAATCGGATCATTCCAGGTACCATACTTCTTACCAACCAAATCTTTTGGACTTGTGATCGCTGCATCTTTTCTTGAAATAATCCCTGACGTATTGTGTTCGACAATAGCTGCAATAGCGGTAATACCCGCACCTTTATCCAATTTCTTGGCCATAGAATCTTGGAAATAAATACCAAATGGAGCTTTCCCATTGATAATCAAATCAGAACTACTGTCTTCCGGAGGAAGTTTTATATCTACATCCAGTCCTGCATCTTTAAAGTACCCTTTTTCCTTTGCTACATAGAGACCCGTGTGATTGGTATTCGGGGTCCAATCTAGAATAAAATCAATCTTTTTCAAACCACTTGACGATTGCTTGACAGAATTTTGACAAGCACTCAAGAAAACAAATCCCAATATTATTGAGAAAAATAAACCTATTGACTTTTTCATTAGCTATACCTCTTTTACATTTTTGTCAATTTAATTTTTACACCATTTACAAGTTTGTCAATCCTTTTTCCATTTTAGAATGGTTCGTTCTAATTGGTCAACGAGAAACATACCGAGTAAACTAATAGCAGAAATCAATACAATGATCGCAAACATCGTATCATACTGAAATAACTTCTTCGATTGGATCATATAGACCCCCAATCCATCAAAACCTCCTAACCATTCTGAAACTACCGTACTGATAAAAGCATAGGAAACGCTCACACGTAAACCTGCGAAAAAATAAGGAAGCGCTGCAGGAATTTTATAATGGACTAAAGTCTGAAAGCGATTGGCTTGCATAATCTGAAACAATCTCAGAATATCTTGATCGCAATGCCGAAAACCATCTAACAGACTGACTACGATGGGAAATACAACCGTAATAATGATCAAAACCAGTTTTGGAAGCATACCATAACCAAACCAAAGAACCAGGATAGGGGCCAAGGCAATCGTCGGAATGGTTTGAATAACAACCATAAAAGGATAGACCAGATCATTCACCCATTGAAAACTATCCATGAGAATCGCAAAGCCAGCAGCAAGAAGAACCCCTATAACAAGTCCGATCAAGGCCACTTGAAGGGTAGACAAACTGTGATGAATCAGGAGAGCTCGATCTCGTACAAAGGCATTCCCAATTTCAAGTGGCGTTGGTAATACAAATTTGGGGAGGATATTTAACAATCCTGCTAACTGCCATAAGACAAGAAGGCTGCTAAAACCTGCAAATCCTATCAACTGTTTTGAATATCTTTTTACAAGAGACATCGTAACCTCCTTTCTCACAAATAAAAAACGCCTCCAAAATAGGAGACGGATTGCACAAGGTCACTCATAACGAAAAATACATTTCATTTGTTTCCTACGCTGGCATTACCCAGATCAGGTGCGGTCGAAGCTTACACTTCCTCTCAGACTGTACACAGACTCCCATATGTATTTATTATAATAACTGATTTAGACGATAAAAGCAAGAAATTAATCCAAATAACGAATTAAATTCTTCTCTGTCAAAATATCTGAATAGGTGTAAGACTCCACGTAGGTATTGGCCGGTTCACCTGGTAAGCTATTGTCGTTCGTATACTCGATAATAAATAAAGAAGGATAGACCTCAATCAAGCGTCCAAATTTATTTTTTTGACGTTTCCGTCCATTTTCAAGCGTCATTTCAACCACTTGTCCTTCATGGGCCTTGATTTCTTCTTTAATTTTTTTCATTTTTGCAACATCTGTAAATGCATCACTCATCTTATTGATCCTCTCTCTTTGAAATACTTGAGAATTTATTGTATTCCTTTTGGAATATTAATTCGACTGTCCCACGCGCACCTGAACGGTTTTTCTCAATAATCACTTCAACCGTATTATTGGGCATTCCATCTTCTTCCTCTTCACCAGCTCGATCATAATAATCATCACGGTACAAGAAAGCAACAATATCCGCATCCTGCTCAATCGATCCAGATTCACGAATATCAGAAAGAACAGGACGTTTGTCTTGGCGCTGTTCCACACCACGTGATAGCTGACTCAAAGCAATAACGGGAACTTTTAGTTCCTTTGCCAAAATCTTTAACTGACGAGAAATTTCTGAAACTTCCTGTTGACGGTTTTCTCTTCCAGTCCCTGTAATCAGCTGCAGGTAGTCAATCAGAATAAGACCGAGATTGCCTGTTTCCTGCGCTAATTTTCTTGCTCTCGAACGAATCTCAGTGATCCGAATTCCTGGGGTATCATCGATGTAAATACTCGCATTGGCCAAATTTCCTTGAGCAATGGCATATTTCCGCCACTCTTCATCCGTCAATTGACCTGTACGAATCGAATGGGATTCAATCAAGCCTTCAGCTGCTAACATCCGGTCAACCAAACTTTCAGCACCCATTTCTAATGAGAAAATAGCCACTGTCTTATCCAACTTTGTCCCGATATTTTGAGCAATATTTAGAGCAAAGGCTGTTTTCCCTACTGCAGGACGAGCCGCTAAAATAATCAACTCTTCCTCATGTAGCCCTGTCGTCATATGGTCCAAATCGCGATAGCCTGTCGCAATACCCGTAATATCAGAGGTTTGAAGCGAGCGGGCTTCCAAGCTACCAAAATTTATATTCAAGATGTCTCGAATATTTTTAAATCCACTACGATTTGCGTTTTCACTAACATCAATCAGAGCTTTTTCAGCACCCGCAATGATTTCATCTGAAGGACTTGCACCATCATAAGCTTGATTAATACTTTCCGTTAATCGAGAGATCAATCGACGTAAGACAGCTTTTTCGGCAACAATTTTCGCGTAATACTCCGCGTTAGCTGAAGTTGGTACCGAATTAATGACTTCTACCAAATAGGAGAGACCACCAATATTTTGGAGATCCCCCTGACTATCTAAAATATTTCGAACAGTCGTCGCATCAATCGCATCCCCGCGGTCAGCTAGATCGATCATGGCTTTAAAAATCAAACGGTGCGAGTACTTAAAGAAATCGCCAGGCTCGATATATTCACGAACAAAGACCAATTTCCCCTCATCAATAAAGATGGCTCCCAACACTGATTGCTCCGCTTGGATATCCTGAGGTTGTGTTCGTAATTCCTCTATCTCAGCCATAAAAAAACCTTTCTATCGATCGTGTTTACCCTTCGTTTACACGAATATTAATCACACCTGTAACATCTTGATAAATTTTTACAGGGACGTCAATCAAACCTGTTGAACGAATTGGAGAGGAAACTTGGATATGACGTTTATCAATTTTAATGCCAAATTGTTTCTCAAGCTCTTCTGCAATCTTTTTATTGGTAATAGAGCCGAAAGTACGGCCATCTGGCCCAATTTTTTCCGTGAATTGAACAACAGTTGCTTCTTCTTCTAATTTTGCTTTAATCTTTTGCGCTTCTGCTAACAATTCAGCATGCGCTTTTTCTTCTGACTTTTGCTTTCCACGAAGTTCACCGATTGCTTGGGCATTGGCTTCTTTCGCAAGATTTTTCTTGATCAAAAAGTTTTGTGCATAACCAGTAGGCACTTCTTTAATTTCGCCTTTCTTACCTTTACCTTTTACATCCGCTAAGAAAATAACTTTCATTCTACATTCTCCTTTTCAATAGTTACTTCGTTTTCAATAGTCTCAATCAATTGTTGACGAATACTCATCAAATCTTGACCCTCAATTTGAGAAGCCGCCGAATTGAAATGACCTCCTCCGCCAAGCTGTTCCATGATACGCTGTACATTGACTTTGCTTCGACTACGTGCAGAAATCGAGACAGTTCCACTTTGATTACAAGCAATGACAAAGGTTGCTTCCACCTCAGACATGGCCAGCATACTATCAGCAGCCTTACTAATGGTTACTGAATCATAGGCTTTAGTCGTATTGGCACAAGCTACGATGATATGCGGCAAAATCTTTTCACCAGTCAAGATCAGTTCGTTCACTTCGCGGTACTCGTCAAACTGAATCGCAGAGATCTCCTGGATGGCTACACTATCACTACCTCTTGAACGAAGGTAACTCGCCACATCAAAGGTCCGACTTGTAACACGTGTGGAGAAGTTCTTAGTATCCAGCATGATCCCAGCCATCAAGACACTAGCTTGAATCTTCGTTAACCGATTTTTCTTCGACTTCTGGAACTGAATCAGTTCACTAACCAATTCGCTCGCACTACTTGCTCCACTTTCAATATAGGTGATCAGAACATTTTCAGGGAAATCATCGTCCCGACGGTGATGGTCAATGACAATAATCTGTTGAAATTCCTGATAAAATTCTTTAGAAAGGGTCAAAGCTGTCTTAGAATGGTCAACCATAATTAACAAAGAGCGATCCGTCACCATTTGCATGGCTTCCTCTAGGGAAAGGATTTTCGTTACCTGCTCTTCTTCTAGTTTCGCAATCGCTCTTGAAATATCACTTGCCATTGCATGCGGGTCATAGACCACATAAGAGGAGGCCAAAATATTGCTAGAGAAAAACTGCATTCCCACAGACGCTCCTAGAGCGTCCATATCCAAGTTTCTATGCCCAACAATGAAGACTTGATCAACGGATTTGATCTTATCCGAAATAGCTGTCATCATAGCGCGTGTGCGAGTCCGAGTCCGCTTCACAGCCGAAGCTGTTCCCCCACCAAAGAAAATAGGGTTTTTCTGTTCATCATTTTCCTTGACAACCGCTTGATCCCCACCACGAACTTCTGCAAGGTTTAGGTTCAAGAGAGCCCCTTTACCAATCTCATCATGCTTCCCGTCACCGTACGAGAATCCCATACTTAAGGTAATAGGTAGCTCACGATTTTTAGCTTCTTCACGGAATTGATCGATGACTGAAAATTTTGATTCCATCAACTGTTCTAAGACCGTGTAGTCTGTAAACAAATAGAAACGATCCATCCCCACACGTCTGTAAAACATATGGTAATGAGCTGTAAACTCTTCTACAAAGTTGGCAATAAAACTATTGATATTGCTAATATCAGAGTCTGAAATGACATCTTCTAGATCATCATAGTTATCAACAGAAATAATACCGATAACGGGACGAGTTGTCACCAACCCCACAGTTGCTTCATACTCACTTGAAACATCAAAAAAGTAAACAACACTAGACGTCTGATCAAAGTAAACGGAATATTTCTTATCGGCTACAGTGACATAGTGTCCTTTATCCTCAAACAGAGTATTGAGCAACTTTTTCAAGGATTCAACATCAAAGTCCCCATCATCTGTTGAAAAAATCAATTCAGCATAAGGGTTGAACCACTCTACTTCATTTGACTCTTCATTAATTTTGATAACTCCAACAGGCATTTTATCAAGGAGGGATGCTAATCCGCTTTCTGCCTGATGGTTCACATATTGTATTTGTTCTAATTCATCTAACTCTGAAATTTGTAACTGGTATTCAAATAAAGCAATCAATCCAGCTAAGACTAAAAAAATTGCAATGAGAGTTACATAGCCTTTGCCAAAGATTCTTAAAAAAATTGCTAAAATTGCAAATGAAATAAAACCAATTAACACATAATGGATGAACGATAAACGAAATTTTTTCATCATAAACCTCTTCTCGGAATTATACCATAATTAGAGGTAAAAAGCGAGGTTTCTCTCTATATTACAGAGAAGATTGACCAGTCAAAAACTCTTTCTCCACTTCACTACCTTGTAAACAAAAGTTTACAATCGTGTAAACAACAGCAACAAATTTCAATCTATAAAATTGAGGCTGAAACATCATCTCAGCCTCATTTGATTAGTGGTTTGCTTTGTTTTTGGAGATACTCCGAGATTTACCTTCCAAGTAAACCATTAAAATAGAGATATCTGCTGGATTGACACCTGAGATACGACTTGCTTGACCAATCGTTTCTGGATTAATTAATTTAAATTTTTGACGAGCTTCGGTTGCGATGGAGTCAATATCATCCCAGTCAATATTCGCAGGAATTCGTTTTTCTTCCATACGCTTCATTTTTTCGACTTGGTCCATTGCTTTTGAAATATAGCCTTCGTATTTAATTTCAGTTTCAATCAATTCAATGATTTTATCATCCAGTTCTTCAGCTGCAGGACCGATAAATTCTACCACATCTTGGTAAGAGACTTCTGGTCGTCTCAAGAATTCTTTAGCAGTGACAGCATCTGTCAATGGTTTAAAGCCCATTGCAGCGACCTTCTCATTGGTTTCCTTTACAGGCTTTAACTTAATGCTATCCAAACGCTTCATCTCGTTTTCAAACTGATACTTCTTGGTTTCGAAACGTTGCCAACGTTCATCATCTACCAATCCAATTGCTCGTCCCATTTCTGTCAAGCGCATATCTGCATTATCATGACGCAAAATCAAACGGTATTCTGCACGACTTGTTAACAAACGATACGGTTCGATCGTTCCCTTTGTTACCAAGTCATCGATCATAACCCCAATATAGCCATCACTACGTTTCAAAATGAGTTCTGGTTTTCCTTGGATTTTTAGAGCCGCATTAATCCCTGCAATAATCCCTTGACCAGCGGCCTCCTCATAGCCAGACGTTCCATTGGTTTGGCCAGCTGTAAAGAGACCTGAAATTTTCTTGGTTTCCAAAGTTGCGCGCAATTGATGAGGCAAAACCATATCATACTCAATCGCATAACCCGTTCGCATCATTTCTGCCTTCTCAAGTCCCTTAATAGAATGGACGAGATCCCGCTGAACATCCTCTGGTAAACTCGTTGACAGCCCTTGAACATAGACTTCTTCTGTATTTCGTCCCTCAGGTTCTAAAAATAGTTGATGACGCTCTTTGTCAGCAAAACGGACAATTTTATCCTCAATGGACGGACAATAGCGAGGACCTACTCCCTTTACAATCCCTGTAAACATAGGTGCCCGGTGTAAATTATTCTGGATAATTTCATGGCTATGCCCATTCGTGTAAGTCAACCAACAAGGAACTTGATCCTTAACATAATCTTCATCACGCGATGTATAAGAAAAATGATTTGGAGCTTCATCTCCAGGTTGAATTTCCGTTTCGTCATAATTAATTGACGATGCCTTTACACGAGGTGGTGTCCCTGTTTTGAAACGTCCAATTTCTAATCCTAGCTGTTTGAGATTGTCGGCCAAATTGATAGAAGCTAGACTATGATTAGGTCCTGACGAATATTTGAGATCTCCAATGATAATTTCTCCGCGTAAAGCTGTCCCAGTAGTGACAATAACAGCCTTTGCCCCATACTCTTGGTGAGTCGCAGTTCTTACACCAACAACCTTACCATTCTCCACCAAAATCTCATCAATCATAGTTTGGCGAAGAGTTAAATTTTCTTGGTTTTCAACCGTTTTCCGCATTTCTTTTGAGTAAAGTTCTTTATCTGCTTGAGCCCGAAGTGCACGAACCGCAGGACCTTTACCAGTATTGAGCATTTTCATTTGGATGTAGGTCTTGTCGATATTTTTCGCCATTTCTCCACCGAGGGCATCGACTTCACGCACGACAATCCCCTTAGCAGAACCACCAATAGAGGGATTACAAGGCATAAAAGCCAGCATTTCAATGTTAATAGTCGCAAGTAAGACCTTACAACCCATACGGCTAGCAGCTAGAGAGGCTTCTACTCCCGCATGCCCCGCACCGATTACAATGATATCGTATTCTTCTATAAAGTTATAAGTCATTTCTTAACCTTTCAAAAATTTCTCGCAAATAAGGAACTAGCTTCTCCTCCTCTAGAGCTTGATCCATGGTAACCCATTTAAAATGTGTATGCTCTTCAGGATCTAATCTGATAATTGGCTTCTCCCCAACCCACTCTGCTTTATAAACTAAGCGAGTAAAGACAGTATCCTTAGAGGTATCCAGTTGACTATCTTCGTGAAGAAGTTTGAGCGAACTGCTATCTAGCCTAACTCCCGCTTCTTCAACACATTCTCTAAGAGCCCCATTTCGCGGAAGCTCACCCTTTTCAACCCCACCACCAGGAATATCCCAGTAAGTTGGATAAACGTTGGGTTGTCCTCTTTTAATTTCCGAACGCTGAATGAGCAAATAATCATCACCACTATGAACAAGTACATGGGCAATAAGCTTAACCATTATTTTCTCTCCTATTTCTCAAAATGGATGTGTCTTAGTTGCCCGTCCCATTCTGGTAAGACTATTTTTAAAAAGCCTGGTTTCAGAGGAACTGTATGCAATTGATTCAGAGCTATCCACCGACAAGGTAATTGCCTTGCATCTTCCTGCATAGTCAATGGAGCATCCTCAAGCAAGTCCACCAAATAATGAAACTCGATATTATGGAAGTGGACACCAGCTTGTTCAAAACGATTTTCAACCACAAAAGCTAGTTGCCCAGCTTGAGCTTTGACACCCAGCTCTTCTTTCACTTCACGAATTACAGCCTCTTCCGTTCTTTCGCCGACTTGGATCGCACCACCAATCGTGTAAAAACCATCCTCATCTTCTACCACTAACAACTTGCCCTCTTCTACAATCAAGGCTGTCGCCCGAACACCAAAAACCGTATTCCCCACTTTTGTCCGAAAGTCTTGCTGACTCATTTTTATCCTTTCCCTTAAAAGACACAAAAACAGTCAAAACTCTGAGAAGTGCAGGACAAAAAAGCCTGCAACATCCATGAGCTTTGACCATCATTTCTATTGCTTTTCTTATTGTAGCAAATTGCGAAAATTTGTCAATTTAAATATACTGACAAACTTCTCCATCCCGGTAGGCATTATCAATCAAACCACCTCCGAGACACTCTTCACCATCGTAAAAGACAACAGCCTGCCCAGGCGTAATGGCCCGTTGAGGTTCTGCGAAAATCACTTCTGCCTTGTCACCTTTAACGTGTACAGTCACCTTGGAGTCAGGTTGACGATAGCGGAACTTAGCTGTACACTCTAATGTAAACTCTTCTGGCATATCTCGTGTAAAGTGAACTTGACTAGCCTGTAAACTTGTTGACATCAATGCTTCATGGTAGAAGCCTTGACCGACATAAAGAATATTTTGACTGAGGTCTTTACCAACTACAAACCATGGAGCATTGTCTCCACCTTGTTGGCCACCAATTCCAAGCCCACCCCGTTGACCGATTGTGTAATACATCAAACCAGCATGTTCGCCCATATCTCGTCCATCGATGGTCATCATTCGACCTGGTTGGGCAGGAAGGTAGTTCCCTAGAAACTCTTTGAAATTCTTTTCTCCGATAAAGCAAATTCCAGTTGAGTCTTTCTTTTTAGCTGTTGCCAATCCAGCTTCTTCAGCTAGACGGCGAACCTCAGGCTTTTCCAAATGTCCCAATGGGAACATGGTTTTTTGAAGTTGTTCTTGTGACAGTTGGCTTAAGAAATAAGTTTGGTCCTTCCCGTTGTCAACGCCACGTAACATATGAACAATGCCATCCTCATCACGCGCCACACGCGCATAGTGCCCTGTCGCTACATAATCTGCACCGAGTGTCATAGCATAATCTAAAAAGGCCTTAAATTTGATTTCCTTATTACACATGACATCCGGATTTGGTGTTCGACCAGCTCGGTATTCGGCAAGGAAATATTCAAAGACACGATCCCAGTATTCTTTCTCAAAGTTGACAGAATAGTAAGGAATGCCAATTTGGTCTGCAACCGCTGCTACATCTTTGTAATCTTCTGTAGCTGTACATACGCCATTTTCGTCTGTGTCGTCCCAGTTTTTCATGAAGATGCCGATGACATCGTAACCCTGTTGCTTTAATAATAAAGCTGTTACAGATGAATCCACACCACCACTCATACCAACAACAACACGTGTTTTCGAGTTATCACTCATAGATTTCTCCCATCTTTTCGTTTCTCACGATTGAAGGTCGTGGTTTGCTTCAACGATTGAAGGTCGTTTTGAGCAGTTACCATTTTAACACGCTTTATATTAGAAAACAAGCATCTTACTATTCTTTTTGTTGATCAGGATCGATGGGTTTACAAGTCTGTAAATTTAAAAAGAGTCCTATTCTGTACTGACCCCAAAAAGTTAGACAATTAAT
>NZ_KV812814.1:0-5511 GCF_001813525.1 Streptococcus sp. HMSC065C01
TGTGCTGAGAGCTTTCTTCTATACTAATAGACGAAAGGGTGTGAAAATGATTTTTAAATGATACTGTGGAACGGAACAGTAGCCCTAGTATTGACTACTGTCGTTTCTATTCATATTGGCTATTCTAGGACTGAGATGAAAAAATCTATAAATGCTCAGAATAAAATTGAACCCGCAAATCTCCCCAAAACAATGGTGAGTCATGTACTTGTATTATTCCGAAAAAATACACCTCTGGTGCAGTGAGACAAATTGGTGTATCTTATAGTGGCTTCGTAGATGAAAGCTATACTCTACTATCACTCTTTGATGATGTAGAACAAATTGAAAAAGATAATAGACTTCAGACAGCTATTGATGTTGTCAGAGAACAGTTTGGTTTTTTAGCCATACAAAAAGGAACCGTCCTAACTGAAGGTTCCAGAAATATTGAACGCAGTAAACTTATCGGTGGTCATTCCGCGGGTGGATTGGAGGGATTAAAATGAAACAAGAAAAAAATACAGTACAATTTTCAGAAATCCGTAGCAAAGGATGTAATGATATTGAAATGCTTGAAAGATTTTTACATGGAATCGTTGAAACAGCAACTTCAAAACTTCGTCAGAGAAAACTCAAAACAACTGAAATATCGATACGACTAGTACATGCTAAATCTGAAAACCGATTACCATTGGAATTTACATTTAGCATTAAGCCAACAAGCTCATCTGTGATAATCTATACTGAGGTAATCAATCGCTTTAAAGAATGTTACACAGGTGGGGGAATTCAAGGTTTTACGATTCAATTTGATAAAAATACCCTTGCCTCTGCATAGAAAGGATTTGATATGATTGACCGTTCATATTTACCATTTCAATCAGCAAGAGAGTACCAGGATACAAAGATGCAAAAATGGATGGGCTTTTTCCTATCTGAACATGCATCAGCACTCTCTGATGATACAAACAAAGTAACGTACATGTCTGACTTATCACTAGAGAAGAAATTATTACTCCTCAGTCAAGTATACGCCGGGCAGCTACGCACACGCATTCAAGTGATTGAAAAAAACAAGCGTGTTTCCTACACTGGAACAATACCAAGTCTGACCAAAGATTTCATTTTGATAAAAACTACAACAGGTCACATCAATTTGAAATTAAAAGACATTATTAGTATTGAACTTGTCGAGGAGGTGCTCTATGAATCAGCTTGAGTTTCAGCGTAATCACCTACAAATGGACTATTATAGCGAGAGCTACCAAGATTTTGAACGTGACTTCTACCGCTACTCTAACATGAATATTCCATTGACCTTCCTAACTGATGATATCCTAAAAACAATGGCGACTTCACGTAAGAATTACTTTGTCCTCAATAAGGAAAAGTCCAGAGATAACCGCGATCACTTCTTCATATTTGAAGTAAGTACCGTAGATGAGAATCCGCTAATCTATCATTATACATATAAGAAAACTACAATATATTTAGCAGAAAAATAGGAGCAGTTCAATTGACTGTTCCTATTTTTAATATTCATAAAATCTAAAGTCTTTATACTCTTTAACAATGGAGTCGCCAACCAGAACAGACTATACTGACCAGCGACTACCTTAAATTTAATGTTTCAGATTTATTTTCTTATCTCTAATTTCATAAACTACATCTGCTACATTTTCGAGTAATCGTTTATCGTGGGTGATAAACACGATAGTTCCGGTGTACTCCTTCATTAGTATTTCCAAAGCCTCTAAACTTGGTATGTCAAGGAAGTTACTGGGTTCATCCATTATTAGGATGTTATATCTACCCATGAGCATTTTAGCAAGCAACAATTTTATAATTTCTCCACCGCTTAAAACAGATAAACTTTTTCCAATATCGTTCTGTTTGAACCCCATAGATGCTAGCACTGAACGAATTTCTGATATATTGTAGTCACAATCCTTCTGCATAAACTCCATAACATTCTGATTACTGTTGTACTTGTAACCATTCTGTGCAAAGTAACCTATTTTTGCCTTAGGCGAAATAGAAATTCCTTCTTCATGGTTTAAGATCATTTGGATTAAAGTTGTTTTTCCGATTCCATTACCACCAGTTAACGCCACTTTTGCTCCTAACGGAATTTGAAAAGATGCATTTTCAAACAGAGCCTTATCCCCAAATACTTTATTAATTTCTGCACCGACTATAGGGTATGGATTATGGAGCTCCAATGCTTTACTTTGCCTGAAACGAATTCTGCGAATGCCTTCCGGAGCTTCTACTTTTCCTAAGGCCGCAATCCTGTGCTCTAGGGTTTTAGCAGCATTATACATCTTTTTTTCCTTACTTCCTATTGATTTTTGATGAGCTAAACGCCCTCCGTCTTCAGTACTTTTTTTCTTTGAAGAACCTTTTGCCTTCTGTTCTATTTTACGAGCCTGTTTTCGCTTTTCCTCCGCAGCCCTTTCCAATCGGGCACGTTCCGCAATAAATTGTTCGTATTCTGCAGCTTGGCTCTTACGTTCTTCCTCTTTCTGACGAAGATAATCAGAATAGTTTCCCCAATACTCAGTGATTTTGCCATCTTTCAGTTCCCATATTTTATCTACTATTTCATCAAGAAAATAGCGGTCATGGCTAATAACTAACAGTGCACCTGTAAAATATTTTAGCTGTCCTATTAGAAAATCAATTCCTTCACGGTCTAAATGGCTCGTAGGTTCATCCGCTAAAATACCATGAACCTGTGCCGATAAGGCCTGTGCTATTTTAAGCCTTGTTTCTTCACCACCGCTCATAGTCTGTATATTTAATTGCTCAACACCTAGCTTGCCTACAAGTGCAAAATCTTTTTCCTCCTGCAGAGTTACTTCGTCCAACTGGGGAATATAGGCAAGTTCACCCAGACGATTCATTTTACATCCTGGGGGAGTTAATTCTCCTAAAAGTACCCTGAGTAAAGTGCTTTTTCCAGCACCATTTGCTCCTACTAAACCAATACGGTCATAATCATATACTTCTAATTCATTTATATCTAAAACATCGCGTCCTTTGAATTCCACACGAATGTCTTTTGCTTTTAATATTAATTCCATAACATTTCCTCCTGTCTATAATCGCATGCTTTCATTTGCTTGTATGCAGGGAAAACCCTGCGATTTTAGCAGGAAGAGTTACATGAAAATAAGATACATAAATATTCCTCCAATATTGTTTATTTTAAATCTAATTTTCTAACCTCAGTTATCATTTGGCAAACTATAGCAATGCCAATAATTAAAATACCTGATAGTAAAAACCAATGATTTACACCGATTTTATCAGCAAAGAATCCAGAAAGAATTAACCCAATTGGCATAGCAAGTGACATGATACTTCCGATCAAAGAAAATACACGTCCTAAATATTCAGGCTTAATTTTCTCCTGAAAAAGAGCTGTTTGCACACCGCTATAAAATGGCACCGAAAGCCCCATTATTGCACAGCAAACTACGAATATTACAAATCCATTTGGAGGAAGTATTCCCGAAACGGCTAAACTGGTCCCCATTATAAAAAATGAACTTGTTATTAGTAATACATGCTTTTCGAAGCCCCCTAATCTTCCTAATAATAAGCCTCCTGCTAGCATCCCAAATGCAAAGGAAATTTCCGTAATAGAAATATGCACAGGCGTTCCATTAAAGTGTTCCATGCTTATTAAAGGAAATAGTGCATTGATTGGCATATAAACAAAAGTATATAGTGTTCCTAAGAGTAATAAGGCAAACAATCCTTTGTTTTGTCTCAGAACCACAACTCCTTCTTTCATCTCCCTTATGAAATTTGGTTCTAAACTTTGCACTTGATTACCCAGCTTAGGTATACGTACAATTGCTACCGTAATAGATGCAATCACAGCACCCAATACGTCGATGGCAATAATAGCATTTAAATCCCAAACGGAGTATAAGAGTGCTGCAACTGCCGGACTAACAATATAGCTTATAGACTGCAAAGACTGACTATAGCCTGCGCATTTCGTTAGCTGTTCTTCTGGTACTAAAAGTGGTGTAACCGCATTGAGTGCTGGGGTATGAAAAGCTGTTCCAATGCTACGGATAAACAATACTATCATAATCATCCAGACAGGTAGCTCCATACAGAATGCAACAATAGCAAGCACTGCACCAGCTGCTGCGATAATTAAATCGGCACCAATCATTATCTTCTTCCTATCATGACGATCCACTAGCACACCAATGGCAGGTCCCAAAATCGCATAGGGTAAAAAACCTACTAATGAAGCCATAGACAAGACCATCGCAGATCCTGTTTTTTCTGTAAGGTAAAAAATAATCGCCATTTGCAGGATGGCACTAGTGATTAATGATACTGCTTGCCCTGCCCATATTGCATAAAATTTTCGTTTCCAATTGTTGTATTTTTCCATTTATATTATCTCCTGCATATTATTTTGCTTGAATTTCTATTTTTAATAGCATTCTAGGCAATAAAAAATGCAGGCCAAACCCCACAATGTGGCTTTTGGTCTGCGTACATACAATTTGGAAACATTCATATTAAAGACATAGTTAAATAAAGGTATAGTTAAATAACCAATATCCTCACCGTAACTAATGAATGCTCAATATCGTATAAATAAGCACAACAAAAAAGCCTATCATCGGGTATAGATTCTGCTTTTTTTATTGCCAGCTTATCTTAAACGCATTGAGGCTGTCATAGTTTCGGTTCCTCCTACATCTTTGTTTATATCAATTTATAGTATAACACAACAAGATGATATGTTCAATATAAAAGTTATGGAATGAGACTCATACTTCCAATTCGATGCCAGATTTAAAGGATATGACGAAGTTTTCTTCATAGACTGTAACGCTCTGGATTATCTTCCTTAGTAGCAAGCGATTAGCTTTCACAAAATCTTCTGTTTGTAGTTTTAAAAATTCATCAGGATTTTCTAACTCAACCTCAAAATATTTCATTTTACATTCCCTCATTTCATTTATTGATAAATTGAGTTTGCAAAAAAGAGTGGACAATTTTTGTCTACTCTTAACCTTTAAAATAGTTTTTTTTAATCGATTTGAAGTTGCCTAAATTATTACTTATTCGGTAAAATGAAGTATTGCTTTCAACAGATTTCCTTCAACTACACTTCACTTGATTCAAACAAGGTGGGTACATTTCTATTCCCACAAACTCCTTGTCAATGGAAACAAACACGTACCCACAGGGTAAATGGAAATAGAAACTGATAATTTCTAGCTATCACTTCTACTCATTCCAAAAATTTTCTCACTCTGATACTTACCCACCATAAAGCAAAAAGCCTTGCAATCAAGGCTTTCATTATCCCTTTCGTTCAAAGGTTTCTAAGCTTTTACGAGCAGAGCGACACACTCAGCGGTTCGCTATCTCCGTTCTGTCTGCGTGCTAGCACTTGTCAATCACGGACAGCTATCGCATGGGCGGAAGTAAATGCTAATCTTCGTCGTTTTACTCCTTGACTAGCAAACTTACCGCCTCAACATG
>NZ_KV812815.1:0-773 GCF_001813525.1 Streptococcus sp. HMSC065C01
CCATATGGGTTGGCAACTGGGGTCACACCATCGGCTTCAAAGAGACCAAATACAGCACCTGCAAGAGCATTTCCATCTGCGTTAGCTTTGTGCAATTGAATGTTGTACAGTTTCAATTCAGGTTTGTCAACAGTCGGTGGAGTTGGTGGAATTGAAGTTGTTACCAATTTGTTAGTGAATGATTTCTTATCACCATATGCCACAGAAGCTTTGAGTGTATTGCTTGCATCATCTTTTGTGACAGTTACAGTAGCATCAATACTTCCTTCATCGTAGGTCATTCCTTTTGCTTTGCTTTCAGGAATAACTTCTTTAATCGTGTAGTGGAAGGTTTTTCCTGCGTCCTCTGATGAATATGAAATGTCATCAAAGGTTACCGTACCATCTGCAGCATTTTGTTTTGTTTGAAGAACTTTTCCGGTTTCATCCAACAATTGGAAATTGAATTCACCATTCTTCAATTCAGCACCTTCTAAAATCTTGCTCGCTGAAATTTTAGCTTTTGCTGGTTGAGGAGCCGTATAAGTATTTGAGAAGGTTTTATTATCTGGATAAGCCACATCTGCTTTCAGGTTGTCGCCATCTTTTTTCACCTTAACAGTTACTTGTTTATCAGTCTTGTCATAGGTAATACCTGGGGTATTTCCAGCTACTTCCTTAACAGTGTAAGTGTGTTCACCTTCTTCGGTGTACTCAATTGGTGCAAATGTTACTTTTCCGTTTTTGTTTGTAACAGTTTGAAGCTTGTTAGCACCCTCGTACAATTCAAAGCT
>NZ_KV812816.1:0-2915 GCF_001813525.1 Streptococcus sp. HMSC065C01
TGACTCTTTGGATAAGTCCTCGAGCTATTAGTATTAGTCCGCTCCATTGCTCACACAACTTCCACTCCTAACCTATCTACCTGATCTTCTCTCAGGGCTCTTACTGATATAAAATCATGGGAAATCTCATCTTGAGGTGGGTTTCACACTTAGATGCTTTCAGCGTTTATCCCTTCCCTACATAGCTACCCAGCGATGCCTCTGGCGAGACAACTGGTACACCAGCGGTAAGTCCACTCTGGTCCTCTCGTACTAGGAGCAGATCCTCTCAAATTTCCTACGCCCGCGACGGATAGGGACCGAACTGTCTCACGACGTTCTGAACCCAGCTCGCGTGCCGCTTTAATGGGCGAACAGCCCAACCCTTGGGACCGACTACAGCCCCAGGATGCGACGAGCCGACATCGAGGTGCCAAACCTCCCCGTCGATGTGAACTCTTGGGGGAGATAAGCCTGTTATCCCCAGGGTAGCTTTTATCCGTTGAGCGATGGCCCTTCCATACGGAACCACCGGATCACTAAGCCCGACTTTCGTCCCTGCTCGAGTTGTAGCTCTCGCAGTCAAGCTCCCTTATACCTTTACACTCTGCGAATGATTTCCAACCATTCTGAGGGAACCTTTGGGCGCCTCCGTTACCTTTTAGGAGGCGACCGCCCCAGTCAAACTGCCCGTCAGACACTGTCTCCGTAGATGATGAACCTACCGGGTTAGAGTGGCCATAACACAAGGGTAGTATCCCAACAACGCCTCCATCGAAACTGGCGTCCCGATCTCAATGGCTCCTACCTATCCTGTACATGTGGCACAGACACTCAATATCAAACTGCAGTAAAGCTCCATGGGGTCTTTCCGTCCTGTCGCGGGTAACCTGCATCTTCACAGGTACTAAAATTTCACCGAGTCTCTCGTTGAGACAGTGCCCAAATCATTACGCCTTTCGTGCGGGTCGGAACTTACCCGACAAGGAATTTCGCTACCTTAGGACCGTTATAGTTACGGCCGCCGTTTACTGGGGCTTCAATTCATACCTTCGCTTACGCTAAGCACTCCTCTTAACCTTCCAGCACCGGGCAGGCGTCACCCCCTATACATCATCTTACGATTTAGCAGAGAGCTGTGTTTTTGATAAACAGTTGCTTGGGCCTATTCACTGCGGCTGACTGAAAGCCAGCACCCCTTCTCCCGAAGTTACGGGGTCATTTTGCCGAGTTCCTTAACGAGAGTTCTCTCGCTCACCTGAGGCTACTCGCCTCGACTACCTGTGTCGGTTTGCGGTACGGGTAGAGTATGTTTAAACGCTAGAAGCTTTTCTTGGCAGTGTGACGTCACTAACTTCGCTACTAAACTTCGCTCCCCATCACAGCTCAATGTTATAGAATTAAGCATTTAACTCAATTCACACCTCACTGCTTAGACGTGCACTTCCAGTCGCACGCTTTAGTTAGCCTACTGCGTCCCTCCTTCACTACATACTCTAGTACAGGAATATCAACCTGTTGTCCATCGGATACACCTTTCGGTCTCTCCTTAGGTCCCGACTAACCCAGGGCGGACGAGCCTTCCCCTGGAAACCTTAGTCTTACGGTGGACAGGATTCTCACCTGTCTTTCGCTACTCATACCGGCATTCTCACTTCTATGCGTTCCAGCGCTCCTCACGGTACACCTTCTCCACACATAGAACGCTCTCCTACCATACCTATAAAGGTATCCACAGCTTCGGTAAATTGTTTTAGCCCCGGTACATTTTCGGCGCAGGGTCACTCGACTAGTGAGCTATTACGCACTCTTTGAATGAATAGCTGCTTCTAAGCTAACATCCTAGTTGTCTGTGCAACCCCACATCCTTTTCCACTTAACAATTATTTTGGGACCTTAGCTGGTGGTCTGGGCTGTTTCCCTTTCGACTACGGATCTTAGCACTCGCAGTCTGACTGCCGACCATAATTCATTGGCATTCGGAGTTTATCTGAGATTGGTAATCCGGGATGGACCCCTCACCCAAACAGTGCTCTACCTCCAAGAATCTTAATGTCGACGCTAGCCCTAAAGCTATTTCGGAGAGAACCAGCTATCTCCAAGTTCGTTTGGAATTTCTCCGCTACCCACAAGTCATCCAAGCACTTTTCAACGTGCCCTGGTTCGGTCCTCCAGTGAGTTTTACCTCACCTTCAACCTGCTCATGGGTAGGTCACATGGTTTCGGGTCTACGACATAATACTAAGACGCCCTATTCAGACTCGGTTTCCCTACGGCTCCGTCTCTTCAACTTAACCTCGCATCATATCGTAACTCGCCGGTTCATTCTACAAAAGGCACGCTCTCACCCATTAACGGGCTCGAACTTGTTGTAGGCACACGGTTTCAGGTTCTATTTCACTCCCCTCCCGGGGTGCTTTTCACCTTTCCCTCACGGTACTGGTTCACTATCGGTCACTAGAGAGTATTTAGGGTTGGGAGATGGTCCTCCCAGATTCCGACGGGATTTCTCGTGTCCCGCCGTACTCAGGATACTGCTAGGTATAAAGACTATTTCGAATACGAGGCTCTTACTCTCTTTGGCTGACCTTCCCATGTCATTCTTCTATAATCTTTAAGTCCACATTGCAGTCCTACAACCCCGAAGAGTAAACTCTTCGGTTTGCCCTCCTGCCGTTTCGCTCGCCGCTACTCAGGCAATCGCTTTTGCTTTCTCTTCCTGCAGCTACTTAGATGTTTCAGTTCACTGCGTCTTCCTCTACCTATCCTTAACAGATAGGAGTACTAGCCATCAGCTAGTGGGTTCCCCCATTCGGACATCTCTGGATCGTCGCTTACTTACAGCTCCCCAAAGCATTTCGTCGTTTGTCACGTCCTTCTTCGGCTTCTAGTGCCAAGGCATCCACCGTGCGCCCTTATTAACTTAACCTTATTTT
>NZ_KV812817.1:0-1456 GCF_001813525.1 Streptococcus sp. HMSC065C01
ATTGAGATAAGGTGCAACAGTATTGCCATTTAAAGCAGTGTCTGGGAAAAAGATTGGGTTAACTGCTTCTACTAGAGAATCTTCTGGGAAGACTGTTGTAGAGGCTGGTGTAATGACATGAAAGGCACCGTGCTCTGCGCTATTTAGAATGTGACGTTGGTATTTACCTTCTTTTCCAAAAATAAATTTAGGAGCATTTCCCAAACGTTCGTAGTAAGCAGGGCCAATAAATTCTGGTTTCATTTTAAGTGTTTCTGAGATCATAAGATTTTCCTTTCTGAGTGTAAAATAAAAAGAGCTAAGCTAGTTGCTTCACTCTTGAGTAATAGTGTGTAAAAAGTTTGCGTTTAAACATACGACTATAGAATTGAATATCCCCATGAGCATAGCCATTTCTACGAGCAGCATCTGCGAGATGGTCTATATCTACTTGAGCTTGAGCATAGAGTTTAGCCTGTAGTTTATCAGATTCACTAAACATACCATAGGTAAATTCATAGTTATCATAGAGTCGTTTACATTGTAGTGCGAAAAAAGTTTGTCATATTTTTCTCCTTTATTGTAATAAGTAAAAAAGCTACTAAGTGAAAAAAGGAAAGAACTTAGTAGCTTGAGAGTAGGTCTATCTAATTAGATAGACAGCAGTAAAGAAAAGTTATTTGGTTGGAAAGATCCCTCTTTCCACGGTGGCAACGTTTAGCAAGGTGCTTTGCGTCAATTACCATCGCTTTCCCAGCCAATCTCTTCAGGTAGTCCTCATCATACCCAAGGGATTCTCTTACGCCCTTTGGCGAAGCCAGTTCACTTTACTATTCGGAAAAGTGCGAAAGTCCGAAATGCGTGGAAGCCCACAAATACTTGTTTTATATCTTCACTTCAACCATAAAACGGACTTGACTTTTAGTATCAAAACATTTACAATAAAGGTACGAAGTTTATGTGTAGTTCTGATGATCAGTCCTCTGGTTGTCAGACGCACTTTTTATTTAATTGTCAATGATCTAAATCCGACCTTTAAAACAGGTTATTATTTTCAGGCCGTATACAACTATCAGTTGTTGATTATATTATACAACCTATAGTTGTATTTTGTCAAGGGATTATTTGAAAAAAGTGAAAAATTTTTTAGAGGTTTTAAAATGGAATTTTCAGAACGCTTAAAAAAACTTAGGAAAGATACTGGTTTAACTCAAGTTGATGTAGCAAGTAAATTAGGTATTTCCCAACAAGCATATGCTTCGTGGGAACGTGGAATAAAAAAACCAACCCAAGAAAATTTGGTGAAATTATCCAAAATTTTAAATGTTTCAGTTGATTACTTATTAGGAAACACAGAAAATAAACAAACAAGTGATGTATTAGAGAATATTGAGTTACTTTTTCGTATGAATTCAAAAGGTTTGACTGAGGAAGAAAAAGAAATCTTCAAAAAAGAATTGATTGAGTTTATGGATAA
>NZ_KV812818.1:0-1864 GCF_001813525.1 Streptococcus sp. HMSC065C01
GTTATAGTAACTGAACAATAAAAAAACAATAAATCTGTCAGTGACAGAATGAGTTTAAGACAAACAATTATTTTAATGAGAGTTTGATCCTGGCTCAGGATGAACGCTGGCGGCGTGCCTAATACATGCAAGTAGAACGCTGAAGCTTGGTGCTTGCACCGAGCGGATGAGTTGCGAACGGGTGAGTAACGCGTAGGTAACCTGCCTCTTAGCGGGGGATAACTATTGGAAACGATAGCTAATACCGCATAAAAGTCGATATCGCATGATATTGATTTGAAAGGTGCAATTGCATCACTAAGAGATGGACCTGCGTTGTATTAGCTAGTTGGTGAGGTAACGGCTCACCAAGGCGACGATACATAGCCGACCTGAGAGGGTGATCGGCCACACTGGGACTGAGACACGGCCCAGACTCCTACGGGAGGCAGCAGTAGGGAATCTTCGGCAATGGGGGCAACCCTGACCGAGCAACGCCGCGTGAGTGAAGAAGGTTTTCGGATCGTAAAGCTCTGTTGTAAGAGAAGAACGAGTGTGAGAGTGGAAAGTTCACACTGTGACGGTAACTTACCAGAAAGGGACGGCTAACTACGTGCCAGCAGCCGCGGTAATACGTAGGTCCCGAGCGTTATCCGGATTTATTGGGCGTAAAGCGAGCGCAGGCGGTTAGATAAGTCTGAAGTTAAAGGCTGTGGCTTAACCATAGTACGCTTTGGAAACTGTTTAACTTGAGTGCAGAAGGGGAGAGTGGAATTCCATGTGTAGCGGTGAAATGCGTAGATATATGGAGGAACACCGGTGGCGAAAGCGGCTCTCTGGTCTGTAACTGACGCTGAGGCTCGAAAGCGTGGGGAGCAAACAGGATTAGATACCCTGGTAGTCCACGCCGTAAACGATGAGTGCTAGGTGTTGGGTCCTTTCCGGGACTCAGTGCCGTAGCTAACGCATTAAGCACTCCGCCTGGGGAGTACGACCGCAAGGTTGAAACTCAAAGGAATTGACGGGGGCCCGCACAAGCGGTGGAGCATGTGGTTTAATTCGAAGCAACGCGAAGAACCTTACCAGGTCTTGACATCCCTCTGACCGCTCTAGAGATAGAGTTTTCCTTCGGGACAGAGGTGACAGGTGGTGCATGGTTGTCGTCAGCTCGTGTCGTGAGATGTTGGGTTAAGTCCCGCAACGAGCGCAACCCCTATTGTTAGTTGCCATCATTCAGTTGGGCACTCTAGCGAGACTGCCGGTAATAAACCGGAGGAAGGTGGGGATGACGTCAAATCATCATGCCCCTTATGACCTGGGCTACACACGTGCTACAATGGCTGGTACAACGAGTCGCGAGTCGGTGACGGCAAGCTAATCTCTTAAAGCCAGTCTCAGTTCGGATTGTAGGCTGCAACTCGCCTACATGAAGTCGGAATCGCTAGTAATCGCGGATCAGCACGCCGCGGTGAATACGTTCCCGGGCCTTGTACACACCGCCCGTCACACCACGAGAGTTTGTAACACCCGAAGTCGGTGAGGTAACCGTAAGGAGCCAGCCGCCTAAGGTGGGATAGATGATTGGGGTGAAGTCGTAACAAGGTAGCCGTATCGGAAGGTGCGGCTGGATCACCTCCTTTCTAAGGAAATGGAAACCTGTACGTTGGTCTTGTTTAGTTTTGAGAGGTCTTGTGGGGCCTTAGCTCAGCTGGGAGAGCGCCTGCTTTGCACGCAGGAGGTCAGCGGTTCGATCCCGCTAGGCTCCATTAACACTGTAAGGGTGTTAAGATTGAACATTGAAAATTGAATATCTATATCAAATAGTAACAAGAAAATAAACCGAAACGCTGTAAATATTTAAAGAGTTTAGGTCGCAAGACCAAAA
>NZ_KV812819.1:0-236 GCF_001813525.1 Streptococcus sp. HMSC065C01
ATCCAATCAGTAGGAATCTCAGATGACTACGATGAAGCTAAGTTGGAACTTGATTCTACTAAGATCAAAGCTTACGATTCAGTAACAGGCGCAGAAGTAACAGATAAATTCGATATCACTGTGAACAACGGTGTGATCACTGCAACCCTTAAAGATGGCTTCACTAAGTCACTTGGCGATGCGGAAAACACACAAGTCATTGACACAACTAAATTCGAATTCGGACGTTACTACAA
>NZ_KV812820.1:0-252 GCF_001813525.1 Streptococcus sp. HMSC065C01
ATGGCGCGAGACGGAATCGAACCGCCGACACATGGAGCTTCAATCCATTGCTCTACCAACTGAGCTACCGAGCCAAATTGCGGGAGCAGGATTTGAACCTACGACCTTCGGGTTATGAGCCCGACGAGCTACCGAGCTGCTCCATCCCGCGTTAATATTAAGGAGGATGTGGGATTCGAACCCACGCACGCTTTTACACGCCTGACGGTTTTCAAGACCGTTCCCTTCAGCCGGACTTGGGTAATCCTCCAA
>NZ_KV812821.1:0-2713 GCF_001813525.1 Streptococcus sp. HMSC065C01
ATTAATTGTCTAACTTTTTGGGGTCAGTACAGTAGATGTCTCTTTTTATAAAGTAAAACACCGAAATAGCATAATTAGAAAATTAAATCTCAATATAAATGAAGTGATGCTAGTAAGTAGTTTTAAAATTAAAGGAGTATAACTATTGATTTTTGAATATTATAGAGAGCATTGTTTAAGATATTCGAATAGATTTTTCATATCTGAAGAAATTATGTTGCATACTGCCTTAAAGTTATTTTATTGTGAGATCAATTCGAATAAGTATATTTTGCCATATGACAGTTCTTCTATAGACTTTTCCCTTTCTATAGCTCTAAAAAAAAATTACAGTGAACACTTGGAAAGGAATTTATTAGGAATTCAACTAATAAGAAATAAGACATTAAATTCCTATGAATTAAAGAGTGGGGAAATCCATGAAATTAAAGGTTCAGAGATTAGTTATTTAAGTAATTCAATTTATGGATACTCAGATACTACAGGAACTTCCTCAGGATATTGTAATACTCAAATAATTATTGAAAAGGGAGTTTTTGAATTAGTTGAGAAAAATGAATTAGCTTTGATATGGTACGGTATGTTGGGTAGTGGTATTAGATTATCTACTGATAAATATAGTGAATATTTAAGATATTTTAATGATTATCAGTCGGATGTTGTGGACGACATTGTAGTATTATATTCACAGAATATTTCAAATATTCATGTGATTTATGTTTTCCTATTTAAGGAAAAAAAAATTGTATCAAGTGGCATTGCCGGAAGATTATCGTTTAATGAAGCATTCAATGCTGCAATTGAAGAAGCTAAACTCCTTTTGGTAATATATCAAGACATCAAATATGGAGAATACGCTTCAATAACGAAGCAAGAATATATAAAAGTATATAACCATATAAAAAAAATAGAAAATATAAGAACTACAAATTATTCTGAATTAAACAAAAAAAATTGTGAACAAAAAATAATTAATATTTTTTCGTCGCAATTAGATAAATTTGAGGTTGTTTTTTTGAATCCAGTTAATACCTGTCAAGGCAAAACAGTTAAGATTTCTTCTAGTGTTTTGTATAATTGTATTCCTAGAAGAGAAAATATAAAATCTATTAAGAAAATTTTTCAAATTTATCATATTGATCCATTTAAACTTGAAATACCAGACTGTATTATTGTTTAAATTCAATTGGAAAAATGATAAAGCTGAGTCTAATTTATTTTATTTTTTTGAAAGGGTCCACATACAAATTATGTAGCAGAGCCTATTTTTGCCCTGGTTTTCCCAAAGAGGGGTTATAAAATCAGATATTTCACCTTAGCGCTTATGTAGTAGTTCGTTTACTAGATGTAGAAGCCTTCTTGTGATCAAGAAGATAGATTTGATTTTATCTATATTGATTTGACAATTTTCTGTTTGGCAGTTATATAAATAATTATATCAAAATTGTGGTAACTATTCGCAGATTTTAAGATCCTGGATTGTAATATTAAATAGATTTAAAATTAAAAAGTAATAATTATCTGTAGTTAATATTTATTAGGATATTAAGTGATAAGAGGAGTAAAGAATAAATGGTAATTTTTGATATAAATTTAAAAAATAAGTTTTTAGAACATAATTATATTTCAATTATAAAAATGTCAAGTAACCCTACAATAGCTGGTTTTATGGTTAATAAAAATTTAAGAGAAACGTTACTTTCATCTATTGGTGAATTTAAGGAGAGACAAACTCTTTATAGTTATGGCACTTTTGTAGAAGGAGGAAAAATTAAACTATTAAATTTATATGACGGTAGCATTGAAGAAAGACTATACTCTAAGGAAATTGCAAAATTCTTTTTTGATAGCACAGGTTGCGCTTGCCATACTAATTCAGAAAAGGTTGTGGATAATGCTTTTTTTGAATTTATTGAACGGCAGTTTTACATATTTACTTATTTGACTAAGAGTGAAGTTAAATTACTTGAATTTAATTTCGATATAGAAGATATTATCCCGCATAAATATAAACACTTGAATTATTATAATTTAAGTCCAATAGATTCGTTATTTGTCATTTTAGTATATGGATGGATTGAAGGTAAAATCTATATTAGCCTTGGTGCTTCCAATTCATTAGGGGGAGCAATAAAAAAAGCGATCAAAGAAATCGAGCAATTGAGTCACGTTTATTCTTCAGGGAGTCATCAGAAAATTAGTAAAGAAATAAGTTACTTTAATATTTTTATGTCTATACCAGATGAAAAATTAAAAAAATCTTTTCAATTTTTACAAAATGCTAGTTGTTATAATGTAAATTCCAATGAATTAAAAATACAATTTAAATTTGAAGATATACTTAAAGACTTAAAAAAGGAATATGGTATTGAGCCTAAATTAGTCTTTATAGACAATGATTTTTTAAAAGTAGCGAAAGTTTTAGATTTTAATTGGTTCCCTAGTTTACTACCTAGAATGGCTAGTTCAAACAATATCGCTTTCATAGAAAGTAAGACAGGGAGAAATGTAGATAGACAATGTAATTTTATTCCATTCCCATAATTCAGTATATTATAAAGAAATTTTAGGGAACTTATTCATAAATTTAACATAACAGAAGGTTAATGTAGAGAATTCTCAATGAAAAAGTATATATTTGGTAATATAAAAGATCTTGTATATAATAAGAATAGAGCAGAGTTTAAGATTGATAACAAGATTTTAAATATTA
>NZ_KV812822.1:0-224 GCF_001813525.1 Streptococcus sp. HMSC065C01
ATATAGTCCGTACGGGATTCGAACCCGTGTTACCGCCGTGAAAAGGCGGTGTCTTAACCCCTTGACCAACGGACCATACTATTAATGGGCACGAGTGGACTCGAACCACCGACCTCACGCTTATCAGGCGTGCGCTCTAACCACCTGAGCTACGCGCCCAAGTTTAAAAAAACTTGGTAAAAATGAACAAAAGTTCAAAGCGGGTGACGAGAATCGAACTCGCG
>NZ_KV812823.1:0-374 GCF_001813525.1 Streptococcus sp. HMSC065C01
GTTGACACTGATTCTGATACAGAAACCGACTCAGAGGCTGAAATTGACTCGGATGTTGAGACAGACTCGGATGCAGAAACCGACTCGGATATTGAAACTGATTCGGATGCTGATACTGACTCAGAGGTTGAGGCTGATTCGGATGTTGACACCGACTCAGACGTAGATACTGATTCAGAGGTTGAAATTGACTGACTTTCTGATACTGACTCGGATTCTGAAACTGATTCTGATGTTGAGACTGACTCAGACGTCGATACCGATTCAGAGGTTGAGACTGATTCTGATGTAGAGGCCGACTCAGAGGCTGATGCTGACTCAGATACAGAAACTGATTCAGACGTTGACACTGATTCTGATACAGAAACCGACTC
>NZ_KV812824.1:0-251 GCF_001813525.1 Streptococcus sp. HMSC065C01
TTAATTGTCTAACTTTTTGGGGTCAGTACAAAGTTGGGTCAACCTCTTTTTTAGTGCACATAGGATATTTTACTCCATGTTTTCCTGACTCTTATCGTTTGTGCTAACAGGTAAAAGACTAAAGATAGGGAGTTTTCCCAATGTATGTATGAAAGAATGAGATAGGATATTTCCTGATTCACAATAGGCGATAGATAAAGATAAAAAATATTTATAGCGAAAAAAACAGGTTTGTCTAGCAGGGCTAGAAC
>NZ_KV812825.1:0-206 GCF_001813525.1 Streptococcus sp. HMSC065C01
GAAAAACTATACGAATACCATGTTTACGAACAAATGTCTGCTGGTATCGGTTCATCGGTGTATAACGATCAAAACTATGATACTGTCTATTTTGATGAAGAACTAGCCCACGATTTCGCCTCATGGATTTCTGGCGACTCAATGGAACCCAAATATCAAAATGGTTCTGTGGCTCTCATTCGTGAAACAGGGTTTGATTATGATGG
>NZ_KV812826.1:0-40020 GCF_001813525.1 Streptococcus sp. HMSC065C01
TTTTCTGTCTAACTTTTGGGGTGCGGTTCATTCAAGAACTCTTTTTAAACGAATTTAATACCAGCCATTTGCCAACCAGAAATTTTTAGCTGCTGACCATGATCCATAACGGTTGACAACATATTGATTGGCTACTTTTTCTTGGTTTGCAGGTGATAAATCACCATTCAAATAAGTGATAGTCAATTGGTAACGACCATAATATTGGCCATTTTGTGCTGTATAACTACCACTTGACTCTTTTTGGGCAATCCATTCCTTAGCAGCTGCATCTTCCGCATTCAAACCATCTGAAGCAGAGACAGTAGTTGTTGCTTGTGTAGTATCAGCTTTACTAGCAGGAGCTTGCTCCGTAGTTTTCTGCGTTGTATTTGCATCTTCAATCTCAAGAACTTGACCAACTGAGATAAGGTTCACGTTACTAATCTTATTTTTCTTAGCAATTGCATCAACCGTTGTGTTCTTCTCTTTAGCAATAGCTGATAGAGTATCACCTGATTTTACAGTATAAGAATCTGCATTCGCTACAATTGGAAGGAAAAGTCCTGCAAGTAAACTAAGTCCAATAATTCGTTTCATCATTTGTTTTTTATTCATTATTATATACTCCTTTATTAGTATACCTCTATACTACACAAGAAATATTTCATATTTATTGAAATAATGTGTCAAATATTTCAGTCAGATGTTAGAAATACTAAAAATCCAGGATAATATAAATGCTTTAAGCTCCCTTTAAGATTTCTCAGATATTTCGGGAAAAATAGAAGAAATCATCAGCCATATCTGATATAATGAAGTAAAGTGATCACAAAGGAGCAGAGCATGAACTCTTTAAAATTCCAATCAGTTTTTGATATTATTGGACCTGTGATGATCGGCCCATCCAGTAGTCACACTGCAGGTGCTGTTCGAATTGGTAAAATTGTTTCTTCTATCTTTGGAGAGGAGCCAAAAGAAGTTGAGTTCCAATTATTTAATTCCTTCGCTAAAACCTATCGTGGTCATGGAACAGATTTAGCCTTAGTAGCAGGCATCTTAGGAATGGACACAGATGATCCTAGAATCCCAGATAGTCTAAAAATTGCACATGAACGAGGCATTCGGATTGTTTGGTCTATTCAAAAAGAGAGCAATGCTCCTCACCCAAACACAACAACCATTACTGTTAAAAATGATCATAAAACGATTTCTGTCACTGGAATCTCAATTGGTGGTGGGAACATACAGGTTACTGAGTTAAATGGCTTTGCCATCTCGCTAAATATGAATACTCCAACCATTATCATTGTTCACCAGGACGTCCCTGGGATGATCGCCCATGTCACAGAAGCTCTTTCTCGCTATGATATTAATATTGCACAAATGAATGTAACACGGGAAAAAGCTGGAGAAAAAGCGATTATGATTATAGAAGTTGACTCAAGGAGTTGTGAAGCAGCGATCGAAGATATCCGTAAAATTCCTCATCTTCATAATGTCAACTTTTTCAAATAAGGAGTTCATATGTTTTATTCAATTGTAGACCTCGTAGAACAAGCAAGCACACAATACGAAGGAAACGTCGCAGAGTTAATGATTGCAACTGAATTTGAACTAACTGGTCGTGAACGAGAAGAAGTCCTACGATTAATGACCCGTAATTTAGAAGTGATGATTGATTCTGTAAAGTTAGGGTTAAATGAAAACCACTCTCGTAGTGGGTTAACCGGTGGGGATGCCGCAAAATTAGATCGCTATATCAAATCAGGAAAAACGTTATCTGACTTGACCGTCCTAACCGCAGCGAAGAATGCTATTGCTGTCAACGAACACAATGCTAAAATGGGACTGGTCTGTGCAACACCCACTGCAGGATCTGCTGGCTGCCTTCCCGCAGTTCTCACTGCAGCAACCCAAAAATTAGGGTTAAACCGTCAGCAACAATTAGATTTTTTACTGACAGCTGGGGCTTTTGGTTTAGTCATCGCCAATAATGCTTCTATTTCAGGTGCAGAAGGTGGTTGTCAAGCAGAAGTTGGTTCTGCTTCAGCTATGAGTGCGGCAGCATTGACACTAGCTGCTGGGGGAACTCCTTATCAAGCGAGTCAGGCAGTCTGTTTTGTCATCAAAAACATGCTTGGGCTCATTTGTGATCCAGTGGCAGGACTCGTGGAAGTTCCGTGTGTCAAACGGAACGCAATGGGAGCCAGCTATGCCTTTATTGCTGCTGATATGGCCTTAGCAGGCATTGAATCAAAAATACCTGTTGATGAAGTTATTGACGCCATGTACCAAGTTGGTTCTAGTCTTCCAACTGCCTTTAGAGAAACAGCTGAAGGAGGATTGGCAGCAACACCAACCGGACGTAGATTACAAAAAGAGATATTTGGGGAATAATATGCAAGCCTTATTTTTTGACTTAGATGGAACATTAGTTGACAGTTCCAAGGGAATTACAGAGAGCTTTCAACATACATTCGATACTTTGAAGGTTCCTCAACCCGATCTCAAAACCATCCGTAGTTTTATGGGACCACCTTTGATTTCTAGTTTTGAAGCTACTCTTCCTGAAGCTTTGGTAGATCAAGCAGTGACTATCTATCGCCAGTATTATCATGAAAAAGGGCAATACAAATCAACTCTATTTCCTCAAATAGTTGAAGCTTTGAAAGCATTACAAGACGAAAACATTCCTCTTTATGTAACTACTTCAAAACATGAACCAGTTGCTTTACAGATGTGTCAAGATTTAGGTATCGATAAATACTTTAAAGGAATTTATGGATCAAATTCAGATCGTATCCACAAAGCCGATGTCATTCGATACGCCTTGTCAATCAATGACCTTCCAAAAGAGGAGACAGTGATTATTGGAGACACAAAATTTGACCTCATTGGAGGTCAAACAATTGGAATAAAAACTATGGCAGTCTCTTGGGGATTTGGAGATCTTGAAGAGCTACTTCTTTACTCACCAGATTTTATTTGTCATTCTCCACTTGACATTCTTGAGATATTAAAAAAATAGGTTTACAAATTGTAAACCTATTTTTTTAATAACCCCAAGCTGATAAACCTTGTGAGCTATATGCATTGTATGCAGACTGGATTTGATCATCAACTGTTGCAGTTGAACCCCAACCTGGCATTGTTTGGAACAACCCACTAGCACCAGAAGCATTTGCTGCATTTACTTGACCATTTGATTCACGGGCAATAATTGCTTCCCAAGTAGAAGCAGGTACACCCGTCATTTCAGCCATACGAGCAGCCGCATAAGATCCTTGTTCTCCAGCAGTATTCCCATTTGATAGAACAATTCCACCATTTGTTGATTGTGCAGAAGTCACTGCAGCATTTGCTGCATAAGTTGTTTGTTTTTGAGCAGTTTGTGCTGCTGTAGGTGCACTTTCAGCAGGTTTTGCTTGCTCTTGTGGAGCAACTTTATCAATCATAGATTTTGAACGCTCACCTAACTCAATAATTTGTCCTGCATAGATCAAATCTTCATTGGTCAGATTGTTAGATGCAATAATATTTTCTACTGAAGTGTTATTTTCTAGTGCAATTTTTGATAGAGTATCTCCAGACTTCACTTCGTAAGTTTCAGCATTCACTGTAGCAATACCTGAAATGAAAAGTGATGCTGCTGAAAGTAGGGAAGTGACTGTCCATTGGAACTTTTTACTGTTCATGAATTCTATTCTCCTTTCGAACATAATTCTATCATACACACAAAATGTTACAGTTTATTGTAGAATATATTACAAATGTTACAAGAATATGTGAATTTAATGTAAAAAGCGCTTTGTATAGCGCTTTTTCCTTATTTTTGAACCAATACAACTAGCTCTATCCATTTTTTAGATAAAAAACTATCAACATGAGGCACAGAATAACGAGCAATGCCAGGGTATCTTTTACTCCCCACTGCAGAGTCCGATAGCGTGTTCGTCCCTCACCGCCTTTGTACCCTCTCGCTTCCATCGCAATTGCTAATGCATCTGCGCGTTTAAAACTAGAAGCAAATAGAGGAATGAGGATCGGAATAAAGGAACGGATCCTTTTTAATAGATTTCCCTCACCAAAATCAACACCACGTGCCCTTTGCGCATTCATGATTCGATTCGTATCATCTACTAAGGTTGGAACAAAGCGCAAACTCATAGATAGCATTAACCCAATCTCATGAGCCGGAACCTTAATAATTTTTAGTGGGGTAAGGATCTTTTCAACAGCATCTGCTAAACTCAATGGTGTCGTCGTCACGGTTAAAATCGTCGAATAAAAAATAATTAAAATAAATCTACAAAATATGATGGCGGCTTGCATCAATCCTTGGTCGGTTAATTTAAAAAACCACCATTGATACAAAATAGTTCCTTGAGAAGTCGCAAATAATTGAAAAATAGTTGTAAAAGCAATGATAAAAATCATTGATTTTAAGCCTTTAATATAAAAACTAACCGAAATCTTCGTTAGATACATTAAAACAAAAATAAAACCAAAGAGAAGAACATTTGTCTGGATATTATTTGCCCAAAACAGAAGAAATATGAATAAAAACATTGAGAGCAACTTCCCACGAGGATCTAGCTGGTGGATAATGGAGTTCCCAGGAATATACCTTCCTAAAATCATATTATTCATGAAGTAACAGCTCCTTTAGTTCCTCAATTTTGATTGGTAGTCTGTCCAGAGGAAGTCCTCTTCGTTTCAAATGAAGCGCAAAATTCGTAATTTGAGGGACTCCTAATTGAAGTTTTTGTAAATACTCAACCTGTTGAAACACTTCCCTTGGGGATCCGTTTAGGACAAGTTTTCCCGCTTCTAAAGCAAATACGGTATCAGCAAAATTTGCTACATCATCCATCGTATGAGTTACCAGAACTAGGGTCATCCCATTTTTATGTAATGTCTCAAACAGCGCCATCAATTCCTTTCTTCCAGCAGGATCTAGCCCTGCTGTCGGCTCGTCCAATACTAAAATCTCTGGTTCGATAGCTAAAATACCCGCGATCGCAACCCGTCTCATCTGTCCACCAGATAGTTCAAATGGACTTTTATCATAGATAGACTCTTCTAAACCAACGATCGCTAATTTTTCTTTGGCTATTTCCTCCGCTTTATCCTTAGGTACCCCAAAATTTTGTGGTCCAAAGGCTACATCAGCTAGAACAGTTTCCGCAAATAGCTGACTTTCTGGAAATTGAAAAACCAAACCGACTTTTTTTCTCAGGTACTTCATTTCTTTTGGCTCAGAATGATTATCTAAAACAAAATCTTCAAATTGAATCGTTCCTTTAGTCGGACGCAGTAAACCATTTAGTAATTGCAACAAAGTAGACTTGCCACTACCAGTATGCCCGATAATGGCTGTATAAGATCCATCTTTTATTTCCAAACTAATATCAGAAAGCGCCTGCCCTTCAAAAGGACTTCCCTCTTGATAAGTATAATAGACATTCTTTAAAGAGATTCCCATAGTTGGTCTAATAACTCACTTTCTGTTAGATAATCCTGTTTTAGCGGAAAATGCGAGCTGAGAGATTCTTGAACCTGCTTACTAAACGGCTTATCTAGTCCAATCTCATTGAGGTCATTTCTTGAAAACAATTCCCGCGGCGTCATAGAAGACTCTAGTTTTCCTTTTTGAAACACGAGCGTTCGATCACTTAAGGCAATTTCGGTTAAATCATGGGTAATGGAGATAATTGTTAATTGAAATTTTTTCTGAAGTTCTCTCATTACCGCCATTAGATCCTCTCTGCCTTCTGGATCTAACATACTAGTTGCTTCATCAAGGATAATAATAGTTGGTCTCAAGGCGATAATACCCGCTATGGCCACTCGTTGCTTTTGACCACCTGACAAACGAGATGGTTCGCGATCTTTATACTCCAGCATACCGACTTGCTCAATAGCTTTCTCCACACGTTGAAGCATTTCTTCCCGTGGAATTCCTTGATTTTCTAAACCAAAGGCAACATCATCTTCTACTGTCGCACCAACAAATTGGTTGTCAGGGTTCTGAAATACAATCCCAATTTTACTACGGATTTCCCATATAGTTTCACGAGTCAGTTGTTTTCCATCAACGTAAATCTCACCAGACTCAGCTTCCAAAAGGCCATCAATCAGGCGTACAACTGTAGATTTCCCACTACCATTGTGTCCAACAATCGAAAGCCACTCTCCTTGTTTCACGTGAAACGAAACCGTGTCAATTTGATACTCTTCTACTGTTTTATCGTATCGAAAGGATACATTTTTTAGCTCAATCATCTGTTTCATTTATTTAAATGTGTCTTTAAAGAGATAGCTACTTCCCTTAAAGTAGTCGTAACCAGAATAAATTGTGAAAATCAATGCAATATAAAGCAACACTTGCCCTGGAAGTGTCCAATGGCAAAGCAAAAAGATAATGGCAAACATTTGGCTAAAGGTTTTAATTTTTCCTGGCATGGCTGCAGCAAGAACTGTACCACCTGTCTCAACAAGTAGAAGACGCAAACCAGTAACAGCTAACTCACGACAAATGATAACGGCTGCAATCCAAGCAGGAACCATTTTTAATTCAATCATCATGATAAAAGCTGACATGACCAATAATTTATCTGCCATTGGATCCGCAAATTTACCAAAATTACTAACTACATTCCATTTTCGTGCAAGAAAGCCATCTAAATAATCTGTAATACTAGCAATTGCAAAAATAACTGCCGCTACAATATGTCCTAAGTAAGAGTGACTTAAACTTAAAATGGCAATAAAAATAGGAATCATCACAACCCGAATTAATGTCAATGCATTAGGAATATTTTCTTTTTTCATACTTCCTCCAAAAAATAAACTATCTTTACATCTATTTTACAGATGCTGTAAACTCATAAAAATATACGATATAAATCACAAAGCCAAGGATGACAAAACTAACTAGTAGATAATACAGGATTGGTAACCAGCTCGCTTTCTGTCTTAATTTTCTTGAATGAAGCTCTTCGTCATCTACAAGTATTTCTTCATCAAATAACAATTCTTTTCCTTCACGAAAAGCTGTCAATAGGATGGACTCATCTAATCCCAAAGCCCATGCTAACTTTTTAAGATAGATCTGAGCGTAAAAGGGACTCGGTAATAGATCAAACTCATCGTTTTCCAACGCTTCTATATAAGGAATTTCAATAGCTGTCTTATTTGACACATCCTGTAAACTTAAGTGTAAATTTACTCTTGACAGTCTTAACACTTGACCAATCGTTCTCTTCTTCATGTTTTCCCTTCTTGATACATTGTTTACTACTTTTGAAAAATCATATAGTCAACCATCTCAGCCTGGTCGATGAACTGACGCCCTAATTTGATGATATCTTGTAAACTAATACCTTGTAAAATCTTTGGAAGATCATAAGAAGTGCTACCGTCTGAAAAATATTCAAACTGAGTGGCACTATACTCAAGCGAATTTAAACCTTGTAAGAAATCACCAAACATTTCGCTTTTAATCGTATCCAAATGTTCTTGATTCACATCTGGATCCTTCTCAAATTGTTTGATCGCTGATCTAAATTGATGAGATAAGGACACCGGTTCTTGAGTATCCATTGTCAAAATAACGAAATGAAATAATTCCTCAACCTCGACTTCAAGTGTCAATGAGTTGTCAATCTTCCCAGCTTCATATAAACTTTGAAACCGTTGCGAAGTCCAACCAAACATCATCGAAAACAGTAATTTCAACATCAATTTATAACGAAATTTTTCCTCTTCCTTAATGATATCATTTCCTCGAATTCCAATTGCCAACTTAGGAGTAGCAACTTCCATTCTACAAGATTGATTCAATCTTACTTCATTTTTTTCTACAGGAAAACGTTCTAACTCCACAGAAGGACGAGGAGAAGTCAGATCATATTTCTTTACTACTTGCAATACTTCATCAACATCAAAGTTTCCGATCACTAATAAATGCATTTGAGAGGGATGATAGAATAGATCAAAGTTTTCACGGAGATTATCTATTGTAATGTCAGAAATAGACTCCCTAGTTCCAGCAATATCATCTGCTAACGGTGTTCCAGGATATAAATTTTCTAAAGCACCAAAAAATAATCGATAGTCTGGACTATCTTGGTACATTCCAATTTCTTGTTGAATGATTTCTCTTTCCTTAGATACAGATTTTTCTGTAAAGGAAACATTTGAAACCATCTCCAATAACAATTGAATATTTTCAGGGACTTTTGAAGTTGTTGAGAAAAGATAACTTGTCTTTGTAAAGCTTGTAAAGGCATTACTTTCCGATCCTAAATGAACGAATTTTTTTAAATAATCTTGACCATTTTCATCTTCAAACACTTTGTGTTCTAGAAAATGTGCAATTCCTGCAGGATATTGCCTTTCATCACCATTCACTAGAATTCGTGTATCCACTGAGCCAAACTTAGTTGTGATTATTCCATAGGTTTCATAATAATCTTCTTTGGGAATTAAATGAATAGTCAACCCATTTGACAAGCGTGTAAAGTAAACTTGCTCACCAACCGATTCATAATATTTTTCTTTAATTTTCAATCTTTACACTACTTTCCTTCCATAAAATAAACAGACTGTAAATTAATTGTTTTTGCTACTTCAATAATTTCTTCTCTACTAACCTTATCGATAGATTCTAACCACTCTTCTAGAGAAAGAACTTTCGTTCCTAGGATCGTTTTCAAATATTCCCTTTCAATCAAGGTATTTTGCCGATCCTGTGCTAATAAGGTCGTATTCACCAACATTTCTTTTGTCAATTGAAGCTCTGACTCTGTAAACTTGCCTCTTTTTAAATCATTCAACTGTCTCATAATCAAGGTCATTACTTTGGTACGAGATTCCTTATCAATGCCTGCAAAAACTCTCATGAAGCCTGTAAAAATATCAAAATGGCTTGAGATAGTATAAGCAAGGCCTTCTTTCTCACGTATTATTTGAAAAAGTCTCGAATGCGAGAAAGCTCCCAGCATCCCATTTAATACAACTAGAGGGATATGGAGAGATTCTCCATACTGGGTAGAAAAATGATAACCTAATTCTAAAATAGATTGTTGGTTTTGTTTTTGCTCTAACTTTTCTCTTACAACATTTGTAAAAGGTTGTTGATAAGTGACAGACAAATTGTTATCACGTGGCTTGAATTCAAACTGGTTCACTCGATCCACAATAGCGACCTCATTAAAGTCACCTATGAAAAAGAAGTCAATGTTATCTAATTGGAGCATCTGATGAAACTGTTCAAGAGAACTTTGGGCTGTTTCTTGTCTCACTAAATCAACTTTCCCCAATCTTGACATCCCGATTGTTTCGTCTTCAAAAAATAGTTGATTCAATTGCCCATGTGCATAATAATAAGGCTCTTCAATTTCCGACTCCAAATCGGAAATCGTATTTTTCTTTTCAACGTCAAATGTATCACTGTCAAAGTGATCTTCTACTACCAAAGGTGAAAAGAAGATAGTTTCTATAATGTCCAAAACCTCATCAGTAAGAACATTTTTCTTGCTCAAAAAGTCATCGCGCACAAAGGAAATATTCAAATCAACATAATGAACACGACCCCTCTTAGAGACTGAGGTTGACAATTCTACCCCGTATAGACTCGCTAATTTTTCACGGAATAATTGTGAAGTTGGATATTTTTGATTTGCAGTTTCCATCATACAGGCTACTAAAACACGCGCAGCCACGGTATTTTCATCTAATGGCGATGAAAAACGGACCTTAATTTTATTGGTTTTAAATTTTTTTGATTGAAGAAAGTGAAGATTCACGCCCTTTACTAATTCCATTTTCATCCTCGTTCTACTCAATAGTAACTTTCATTATAACACGAAATCACACTAAAATCCTAATTCAAACTGTGAAAAAGCTCCTCAAATCACTCAACATTCTCTACCCTAGAAAAACTAAAAATATGGTATAATAACACGCAAAGAGGTGAACTATGAATTACAAATTATTTGATGATTTTATTACATTACAAGCAATCTTAAAAGAACTCGGTATTATACAGAGTGGTGGTGCAATCAAAGTCTTTCTTCAAGAAAAAGAAGTCTTTGTTAATGGTGAATTAGAACAACGGAGAGGCCGTAAACTTCGTGTCAATGATCAAATTGACATTCCTGAACTGAGCGTTACTATCACCATTCTTGAACCTTCTCAAGAAGAAATAGAAGAGCATCTTAAAGACAAGGAAGAAAAGGAACGTGTTGCTAAACTTGTCAAGCAACTCAATCAACAACAAAAGAAACAACCGACAAAGACTAACAAAAAAGAAAAAGCAATTCGCTTTCCTGGTATCTCCTAATGTGGTTAAAACAGTTATCCATTCAACATTTTCGTAATTATCAAGAACTTGAAGTCGAGTTTCATCCTGGATTAAATATTTTCCTAGGTCAAAATGCTCAAGGAAAGACCAATATTCTCGAATCAATTTATTTTCTAGCTTTAACCAGAAGTCATCGAACACGAAATGATAGAGATCTCATCTATTTTGAATCCACCGATTTTAAAGTGTCTGGTCAATTACAAAGAGAAACTGGTCCCCTTCCATTAGAAATTTCCTTGACATCAAAAGGTCGGATAACTAAGGTAAATCATTTGAAACAAGCCAAATTATCGAACTATATTGGCCATATGAATGTTGTCCTTTTTGCACCCGAAGATTTGCAACTGATCAAAGGATCACCTGCAGGGCGTCGAAAGTTTATTGACATTGAATTAGGTCAGATGAAACCTCTCTATTTATCCGACTTATCTCAATACAACCATGTACTGAAACAAAGAAACAGTTATCTAAAAAATTCGGAAAAAATTGATGCTACATTTTTGGAGGTCTTAGATTCACAACTAGCTAGTTTTGGAAGTCGCGTCATCCATCATCGGCTTGAGTTTATTAAAAAATTAGAAGCTAAAGCAAAAGAAAAACACACTCGACTTTCTGACAACAAAGAAGACCTATCGATTCAATATCAGTCAACTGTTTTTTCTGAAGAAGGAAATGATATAGAAGAGCAGTTTCTCTCTATGTTGGAAAAAAACCGTCAGAAGGATATTTTTAGGAAAACAACAAGTATTGGGCCTCACAGGGATGATTTGGCATTTTTTATCAATAATATGAATGCTACCTTTGGTAGTCAAGGCCAGCATCGAAGTGTTGTTCTCTCTCTAAAATTAGCAGAAATCGAATTGATGGAAGAAATCACAAGAGAAAAGCCTATTTTATTACTTGACGATGTCATGAGCGAACTTGACAATTATCGTCAACTTCAACTACTTGAAACTATCTCTAATAATATTCAAACATTTATTACAACGACCACTCTCGATCATTTAAAAGAACTGCCTGAAGAGTTGAAAATTTTCACTGTTCAAGCTGGTCATATCAAAACAGCATCTTGACAATATTGTCAAGATGCTGTTGTTTTTATTTACAAATGTGTAAATTTATTGTGCTGAGTAGTTAGGAGCCTCGTTTGTGATTTGCACATCATGAGGATGGCTTTCTTTCAATCCGGCACCACTCATTTCAACGAATTGTGCATGATCATGTAAATCTTGAATGGTTGCTGCACCAACATAACCCATACCTGAACGAATACCACCGATCATTTGGAAGACCATATCTGCTACAGAACCTTTATAAGCAACGCGTCCTTCAATTCCTTCAGGGACCAATTTATTGGCTTCATTGACAGATCCTTGGAAGTAACGGTCGCTAGAACCTTTCTTCATTGCTGCAATAGATCCCATACCACGGTATGTTTTAAATTTACGACCTTGGAAGATTTCTGTTTCACCTGGTGCTTCATCTGTACCTGCAAGCATTGAGCCAAGCATAACCGCGTTTCCACCAGCTGCTAGTGCTTTGACAATATCTCCTGAATACTTGATACCACCATCAGCAATGATCGTTTTTCCATATTCACGAGCTACAGCGGCTGCGTCATAAATAGCAGTCACTTGAGGAACACCAACCCCTGCAACAACACGAGTTGTACAGATTGATCCTGGACCAATTCCGACTTTAACTACGTCTACCCCTGCATCAAATAATGCACGAGCACCTTCAGCGGTTGCAATATTTCCTGCAATCAAGGTACGATCTGGGAAGTGGGCACGAATTTCTGCAATCTTACGAAGAACACCCGCAGAATGTCCATGAGCAGTATCGATGACAATTGCGTCTGCACCAGCTTCAAAAAGAGCTTCTGCACGTTCAAAAGTATCTGAAGTAACCCCTACGGCACCAGCCACAAGCAAACGACCAAATTCATCCTTAGCCGCATTTGGGAACTCAATAACTTTTTCAATATCTTTGATTGTAATCAAGCCAGAAAGACGACCATTTTCATCTACCAATGGTAATTTTTCAATACGGTGCTCTTGTAGAATGCGTTCAGCTGTTTCCAAATCAGTTCCAACCGGTGCAGTCACCAAATTTTCACTCGTCATATGATTTGAAATGGGTTGATTGTAATCAGAAATAAAACGCAAATCCCGGTTTGTAAGGATACCAACTAATTTACGATTTTCAAGTGTTTCAACAACAGGAACACCACTGATTCGGTATCGTCCCATCAACTCATCTGCTTCTGCAATTGTATGAGACGGAGTCAAATAGAACGGATCAATAATAACCCCATTTTCAGAACGTTTTACTTTGCGTACTTCATCTGCCTGTTGCTCAATTGACATGTTTTTATGGATCACACCAAGTCCACCAGCACGTGCCATAGCAATTGCCATTTGACTTTCAGTCACCGTATCCATAGCAGCAGTAATGATTGGGATATTCAAGCGTAAATTACTTGCTAATTGTGTACTTAAATCTGCATCATTAGGCAATACGTGACTTTCTGCTGGAATCAAAAGCACGTCATCGAATGTAAACCCTTTTTTTAAAAACTTTGTGTCCCAATTAGACATTAGCTGGATCCTCTTTTCTTTTTATTTGAGCAAGGCTCGAATTTTTATTGTTAATATCATACCATTCTATGGCAATTTGTCAATCATTTATTGGTAAATTATCAATGAACAGTAAGAAATGTTCGCTTTTAATGAAGTCGTTTTATTTTTTAAAATAGGTAATTCCCATCGCAGATTTTACTTCATCCAGTGTTTGAGCTGCTACATTTCGAGCGCGCTCACTTCCTTTTTCAAGAATAGAGTAGACCTCACCCATATCCTTTGCAAACTCAAGTCGTCTTTCACGAATTGGTCTTAATTCACGATCTAAAATTTCTAAAAGATATCGTTTGGTCTTTACATCACCAAGTCCACCACGTTGATAATGTTCTTTCATTTCTGCAATTTCAGCTACATCTTCTGGACGGCCAAATACATCCAGGTAATGAAATACCATATTGCCTTCGATTTTTCCTGGATCCTCTACTTTAATATGATCAGGATCAGTATACATACTCATCACTTTTTTCTTTAAAGTATCTGCATCATCAGCTAGGTAAATGCCATTATTCAACGATTTAGACATTTTAGCATTTCCGTCTAAACCAGGTAAGCGCCCTGCTGCTTCGTTTTCAGGATAAATCCCTTCCGGTTCCACCAAAGTATCTGTGTTGTAAGCATGATTAAAGGAACGAACAATCTCACGAGTTTGTTCAATCATTGGCTTTTGATCATTTCCTACTGGAACAAAATTCGCTTTAAATGCTGTGATATCGGCTGCTTGTGAAATAGGGTATACCAAAAATCCTGTTGGAATACTTTCACCAAAACCTTTTTGAGAAATCTCAGTTTTTACAGTTGGGTTTCTTTCAAGTCGAGCCAAAGATACAAGATTCATGTAATACATAGTCAATTCTGCTAATTCAGGAATCTGACTTTGAATGAAAATCGTAACTTTTTCAGGATCTAGTCCAGCTGCCAGATAATCCAAAGCAACATTACCAATAGATTCTACAATCGTTTTTGGATCTTTCGCATGATCCGTCAAAGCTTGCTGGTCTGCCAAAAAAACAAACATATTATACTCATCTTTATTTTGTAGCAAGACGCGATTTTTTAAAGAACCTACATAGTGGCCAATATGGAGTTTTCCTGTCGGTCTATCTCCTGTCAAAATGATGGGTTTTGTCATACTCTTCTCCTTAATCGTTATCCCTATCATTATAGCACTTTCTAGTTGAAAATGTTAGTCTATCCTCTATGTTTATAAGGAATTAACACTTTACTGAACTGTCAATTTCGTTTACATCATTGTAAAAACAAATTGACAGTAAAAAAGTTGAATTTTCCCCTATTTTCTAGTAAAATGAAGACATTATAGAAAGAGGAGAAAATCATTGCTTACAGTATCAGACGTCTCACTACGTTTTAGTGATCGAAAATTGTTTGACGATGTCAATATCAACTTTACAGAAGGAAATACATACGGTCTCATCGGTGCCAACGGTGCTGGAAAGTCAACCTTTTTAAAAATTTTAGCTGGAGATATTGAACCAACAACCGGTCATATTTCTCTTGGCCCTGATGAACGTTTGTCTGTTTTGCGTCAAAATCACTTTGACTACGAAGATGAGCGGGTCATCGATGTTGTCATTATGGGAAATGAAAAGCTCTACAACATTATGAAAGAAAAAGATGCTATCTACATGAAAGAAGATTTCTCTGATGAAGATGGTGTCCGTGCAGCTGAACTCGAAGGTGAGTTTGCCGAACTTGGTGGATGGGAAGCAGAAAGTGAAGCATCTCAATTGCTTCAAAATCTAAATATTTCAGAAGACCTTCATTATCAAACTATGAGCGAGTTAGCCAATGGGGATAAAGTGAAAGTTCTCTTAGCTAAAGCCCTTTTTGGTAAACCAGATGTCCTTCTTTTGGATGAGCCGACCAATGGATTGGATATTCAATCCATTACCTGGTTAGAAGATTTTCTGATTGATTTTGAAAATACGGTTATCGTTGTATCCCATGACCGCCACTTTTTGAATAAAGTCTGCACCCATATGGCGGATCTCGACTTTGGAAAAATTAAACTTTACGTCGGAAACTATGATTTCTGGAAAGAATCTTCTGAACTTGCAGCAAAATTACAAGCAGATAGAAATGCAAAAGCTGAAGAAAAAATTAAACAATTACAAGAGTTTGTCGCACGTTTCTCAGCCAACGCTTCAAAATCAAAACAAGCAACTTCGCGTAAAAAAATGCTTGACAAGATTGAACTTGAAGAAATTGTTCCATCTAGTCGGAAGTACCCATTCATCAACTTTAAGGCAGAACGAGAAATTGGTAACGATCTCTTGACAGTTGAAAATCTTTCTGTCAAGATTGATGGAGAAACCATCCTTGACAATATCAGCTTTATCTTACGTCCTGGTGACAAAACCGCCCTTATCGGACAGAACGATATTCAAACAACCGCTTTGATCCGTGCATTGATGGATGATATTGAATATGAAGGAACTGTCAAGTGGGGAGTTACAACTAGTCGATCATATCTACCAAAAGACAACAGTCGTGATTTTGCAGGTGGTGAAAGTATTCTCGATTGGCTTCGTCAATTTGCAAGTAAAGAAGAAGATGACAATACTTTCCTTCGTGGTTTCTTAGGACGTATGCTCTTTTCGGGTGACGAAGTTAACAAGTCTGTCAACGTCTTGTCAGGGGGAGAAAAAGTTCGTGTCATGTTGTCTAAATTGATGCTCCTCAAGTCAAATGTTCTTGTACTAGATGATCCAACCAATCACTTGGATTTGGAGTCTATCTCAAGTTTGAATGATGGATTGAAGAATTTTAAAGAATCGATTATCTTTGCCAGCCATGACCACGAATTCATTCAAACACTCGCCAACCATATTATCGTTCTTTCAAAAAACGGCGTAATCGATCGTATTGATGAAACCTATGATGAGTTTCTTGAAAATGAAGAAGTTCAAGCAAAAGTGAAAGAACTTTGGAGTCAATCATAAAAATAAAGAGCCCTGAAATAATGATTTCAGGCTCTTTCAGTAGAAATATATGAATAAAACAAAGCTAAAAACATCCCTTTTTATAGTATCTTCTTTCCTGATTCCAGCTATCATGATGTTCTTTATTTACCTCTCGCAAGGAATCTACTGGAACAGTGATACATCCCCCTTATTAGGAGATGGTTATCATCAGTATGTCATTTTTGATACCACACTTCGAAATATTTTACACGGGACAGATAGCCTATTTTACAGTTTTCAAAGTGGACTAGGCATTAATTTCTATGCACTCAGTAGCTATTATCTAGGAAGTTTCTTTTCTCCTCTTGTCTACTTCTTTAATGCACAATCCATGCCGGATGCTGTTTACCTCATCACTCTTCTTAAATTTGGAGCTATTGGGTTAAGCACTTATATTAGTTTACATGGAATGTTTTCTAAAATTCCTAGATCCCTGGTTCTTACCCTTTCAACCTCATTTGCTCTTATGAGCTTTGCTATCAGCCAAATTGAAATCAAAACTTGGCTAGATGTTTTTATCCTAGCACCATTAATTCTTTATGGATTCAAAAAACTCATTTACAATGAGGGAGAGATTCTCTACTTTATCAGCTTAACCAGCTTGTTTATCCAAAATTATTATTTTGGGTTTATGATGTCTATTTTTCTTATTTTATGGTACTTGACACAACTGTCATGGGACATCAAAGTAATTGGAAAACGCTTCTTTCATTTTGTAATTGTATCTCTTTTATCAGTTATAACAAGCCTTGTGATGTTATATCCAACCTTCTTAGATTTACGCACTCATGGAGAAAGTTTTTCAAAGGTTGACAGTATCTTTACAGAAAAAAGTTGGTATCTTGACGTATTTGCAAAAAATTTCATTGGAAGTTTTGACACTACTAAATATGGATCAATTCCAATGATCTACGTGGGATTATTTCCACTTCTATTAGCGATCACCTTTTTCTTTGTAAAGTCGATCAAGTTTCACGTGAAACTTTCTTACTTTATACTCTTGACCATTCTTATTTTGAGTTTTCGTTTTCAATTATTAGATCTCCTTTGGCAAGGTATGCACGCGCCAAATATGTTTCTTCATCGATACTCTTGGATCTTTTCTTTGACGATTATTCTGATGGCAGGAGAAGTACTAAATCGAATAGAGGAGATCACTTGGATTCGTTTTAGTCTTGCTAATTTCCTCCTTATTCTAGGATTTGGAGCAACTGTCCTTTACAGCAGTCACTATAAATTTTTAGATGCTGTCAATTTTATTGTTACTTTTGAATTTTTAATTGCTTTCTATTTGGTCTGTTTAGGATTTATCCTAAAAAAGATACCGCCTAGACTTTTCTATCTTTCGATCCTTTTTTTCTCCATCTTTGAATTATCGGTGAATAGTTATTATCAAATGGAAGGAATTGCGAATGAATGGGTCTTTGCTTCTCGGTCATCCTATGAACGAGACTTAAAAGCCATCCAATCCTTAGTAAGAGAGAAGACAGACTCTAATTATCGGACTGAGATTCTACAGCCACAAACGGGCAATGATAGCATGAAGTATGGTTATAATGGAATTTCTCAATTTTCATCTGTACGAAATACGGATGCTAGCTCGACATTGGACAAACTAGGATTTAAATCTGAAGGAACTAACCTCAATCTTCGATACCAAAACAATTCTATTTTAATGGATAGTCTATTTGGTGTTCGCTATAATTTAAGCCAACAACCTGTTCAAAAATTTGGATTTAAAGAGATTGCAACCAAAAATGGAGTCTCACTTTCAGAAAACGAATATGCCTTACCAATCGCCTTTCTGTCAGCAAAACCTTATAAAAATACTTCCTTTACGAATTTGACACTGGATAATCAGACACGATTCATCCATCAAATCACAGATGAAAAATATAAATTTTATAAGAAATTAAATATTCTCTCGCCTACTTCACAAAATACTACATCTTCGTTGCAAACTGCAAAAATTGAAGAAGATAGTCATCTATCCTACGCAAGTATTCAATATGAAGTAACGGTTCCTGCCCATAGCCAACTATATGTCAATGTTCCAAATTTACAATTTTCAAACGATGATCGGAAAGATATTGAAATCAGCTACAATGGACAGACTCAACGCTATACCATTGATAATGCCTTTCCATTCTTTTCGATTGGCCATTTTGACACAGAGGAAACAGTTACTATTCGTATGAGTTTTCCAGAAAATTCGACAGTCTCTTTTGATACACCAGAATTTTTTGCTCTGGATCTTGACCAATACACACAAGCTATCGCTAGCATTCGTCAGCAAGAAGTTGCTATTCACAAAAAGAAAAACAAATTGGTAGCAGCCTATAACGCAAATAGAGACACTACCCTTATTTTTACACTCCCTTATGATAAAGGCTGGTCAGCTAAACAAAATGGAAAACCTATCAAAATTCATCGCATCCAGAAAGGATTAATGGGAGTTCGTGTTTCAAAAGGATCCGGAACAGTCACCTTAACATTTGTTCCCCAAGGCTTCATTGAAGGACTCATTGCCTTTTTCGTTGGAATCATTCTCTTTTTCCTCTACGAATGGAGACAAATAAAAAGACGAAAAAGTTAAGGAATCTAACCATCGGTTCACTTATAAATAAAAGGCTAGGATAGTAATTATCCTAGCCTTTTTCAAAACAAAAAAACACCCAAATGGGTGCTATACTAGCTCCGCCAGTAGGACTCGAACCTACGACATCATGATTAACAGTCATGCGCTACTACCAACTGAGCTATGGCGGAATGAGATATAGTCCGTACGGGATTCGAACCCGTGTTACCGCCGTGAAAAGGCGGTGTCTTAACCCCTTGACCAACGGACCATATATTCATTAACAGAACATATCCCATTATATCAAAATTTAACTAATTGTCAAGCACTAAATTCTAAATTTTGCTCTTCAATTAATTTTTTGGCACGTTTGATATTGCTTCTTGAGATTGGACAAGAATAGCCTTCTTTCAACAGTAGCTGTTTCTTTTTCTTATCCATTCCAATGATCATACTTCTATTCACGATAAAAGATTGATGGGGACTGAAATATCTCTCCTCCACATCTTTCTCCAAGACATCTGATAAACTTCCCGCAATTTCTTTTTGAAAATTTTTCCCAACTAAGTTTAATTTATAAGCCGAACCAACAGTTTCAATATAAAGAATATCCTTAAATGGAATTTTTATCTTTTTATCCTTAAAGTCATACTCAAAATAATCTGTCAAATCATCATTTCCAATTTGAATAGTCGTTAGGTACTCAATACACTCCTTAATTTTTAATCTAAATAAATCTTCATTCAAATTTTTATCAATAAAATCTAAGGCAGATACTTTATAACGATAGGTAATCGAAGCGAATTCTGATTTTGTAGTAATAAAAACAATAATGGCATAAGGATTTGCTTCTCGTATTTTTTGAGCAATTTCCAGCCCACAATACTCATTGTCTTGGATATGAATATCTAGAAAATATAATTGGTGGATATCCGAATGCTGGATATAATTTTCAAATTCCGAAATTTTACCGGTAGAAATCACTTCAAGTTTAATTTCTAATTCCTTAGCAATTTCTGCAATATGTTTTTCTACCCGTATCTGTTGAGAGAGCTCATCTTCTAATAAAAAAATCTTCATTCTTGTTCGTATCCTCCAATCTTCAAAACTTGTAAAAAACGATTTCCTTGCAATTCTGTTTCTAAAAACATCGTTCCATAATTTGCTAAGATTTTTCTCACATTATTTAATCCTAGTCCTCTATTTTCTCCTTTTGTCGAATAGCCTTCTTCATATATTTTTCTAATATCAAAAGTGATTTCATTTGTTGTATTATGAATCACTAAGTAAACAATTTTTGAAATAGAGAAAATAGCAATATGAACTTTCTTTTCTTCTGCTTCTTTTGAAGCTTCCAAAGCGTTTGTCACTAGAATCCCAACGATTCTCACGATATCTAATAAATCAACTGGTAGTTGCTCGATTGGTTCACTCGTTTCAAAGGTCATCTCTACCCCAGCATCTCTTGCATCCAACCAGCCTCGAATCAAAATACTTCGTAAAGCAGAATCTTTGATATTGACCAAGTTGAATCCTGATAATGCTTCTGTATTGATCTCTTTATAACCTTTTTCCAATACTTCTCTATGGATTCTCTGTATTTCTGGAATATTTTCTTCCTCAATGGCTAATGACATAGAAATAACTAAATTTCCCAAATCGTGACGAAATCCCCTAACAATAGAATAGAGACTTTGAATTTCAGCCATATACCGACTCATTTGTTGCTCAGAAAATTCTTTATACTCCAGTTCTAAATTTTTACGATACTGATCTCGCTCGATTTTCATATGGAATAAGCTGACTACAAAAGAGAAAAAACAAATCGTTGCCAACATGCTCCCAAAATTTTTATATTGCGCTTGTTCACTAATCCATAAAGCAAAATTAATCACTACAAATATAGCAAAATAAACACAGATGAGTCTCTTTAAATATTTTTCAAATTCTTTCTCATAAAAAGGAGTGAAATCAAATTCAAATAAGTCAATTAACTTCAAAATGATTCCTAAAGAGACCAAACGAATGCACATATTGTAGACAATCGAGTAAGCTGCTACAACAGCATCTCCCAACACTGAAGAGACAATTATCGTCAGAAAAGTTGCTGTTCCTTCAACCGCTAAATAAGTAAAAAAAGAATAAAAAATGGCGCACAAGCGATTCGTCCGATTGGCATAATGATAATAAGGATATAAATAAACCGGCCATAAAAGCATATTTAAATCAGAGAGTCGAATATTTGAAAATAAAGTCACATCTAAAAATACTAAGAGACTTTCAAAAAGAAGAACAAAGGTGCTCAGCAGAAAGATAAATGCAAATTGATGTTCCTGATAGATTTTTTCGTCCACTAATGCAAACGTCAGAACAATGATCCCTCCCAAGAGAAAAGACAAGATTAATGACTGAATCACACAAACTCTCCCACTTTGTTTTTTCTATTTTATTATACTCTAGTATTATTATAAAAAAATAAAATTTTATATACAAAAAATTATAATATAAAATAGCCTAAAATTAAAGGGAATAGGTAAAATTGTAATGTTTTTAATGTTTTTGTTACATGAATGAAAACTATTTTACACAATTTATATAATCTACACTTTGCACTATATAGGGATTGTTAGTTCTTTTTTAAAATATTCCTAATAAATCATTTCATTACTATTAATCTATAGCAAAGTATACAAAAATTAATAGATAATGAAAATTTATACATTTTAACATAAAAGAAAAGATGCAGCAAAAGCTGCATCTTTCATTTGATCCCAGCAGGATTCGAACCTGCGACCGTTCGCTTAGAAGGCGAATGCTCTATCCAGCTGAGCTATGAGACCGAACTTACTTCATTTTAGCAGAAAAAGGAAGGAGCGTCAAGGTTATTTATGGTAAGGACTCCCCTGTTGAATCATGAAAGCACGATAGATTTGTTCCACCAACACTAATTTCATCAACTGATGAGGAAGAGTTAATTGACCAAAGCTCATTAATAAATTTCCTCTTTTTTTCACTTCAGGAGACAGACCAAGACTGCCTCCAATAACAAAAGTAAGGTTTGAATAACCAGATGTCATAATCTGGTCAATCGTTTGACTAAATTTCTCTGAAGGAAATTGTTTTCCTTCGATGGCTAATACAATCACATATTCCTTATCTGAAATCTTAGAGAGAATTCGTTCCCCCTCTTTTTCAAGGATTTGTTGATTTTCGAGTTGACTAGCACGATCTGGAGTTTTTTCATCAACTAACTCAACCTGTTCTACTTTTGCAAATCGACCAAGCCTTTTAATATACTCCGCGATCCCATCTTTTAAGTATTTTTCTTTTAATTTTCCAACGGTTATCAATTTAATTTTCATTCCCCTATTGTAGCATAATTCTTCAATTCCACAAATAATCCACAGCTATAGAAAGGAAATCTATTCTATAAAGTCCTTTTTAAAGCCATTTCTCAACTAAATTCTACAAGTTATCCACAAATTGTGGATAACTTTAGTTATTTAAGATATAATTAAGAAAGTTTTTCTATACTCTAGACAATTTGATATCCTTAGGAGGAAAATATGAAATCTTCATCTAATTTACTGAAAAAAATTGGAAACGTAGCCCTCATTTTTGTTGTAGGTTTTCTAGGTGGTATTCTTGGAACCTTTTTAACCTTACAAACCTCTCATTCTTCTACTTCAAATACTGAAAGTAAGCAAGTACACTCAACCACTGTTAAAACAGCTTATAAAAATACAACCTCAACTAGTGAGGCCGTAGACAAGGTGAAAAATGCTGTAGTTTCTGTGATTACTTATTCTGATTCTTCGAATCAAGGGTTATTTGAAAAAGAAGAAAACTCTGACTCACAAATTTCTAGTGAAGGTTCTGGGGTCATTTATAAAAAAGAAGGAAAATATGCCTACCTTGTTACCAACACCCATGTCATCAATGGTGCTAAAAAAGTAGACATTCTTTTAGCAGATGGGAATAAAGTGCCTGGAGAAGTAGTTGGATCAGATGTCTATTCTGATATTGCAGTCGTTCGCATTAGTGCGGATAAAGCAAAGGCAGTAGCTGAATTCGGAGATTCAAACCAATTAACAGTCGGTGAGACTGCAATTGCAATCGGTAGCCCTCTTGGAACTGATTATGCGAATTCTGTTACTCAAGGGATCATTTCTAGCCAAGGTCGCAATGTGAATTTGAAAGCTGATAATGGACAAAATATCTCTACACGCGCCTTACAAACAGACGCAGCCATCAACCCAGGGAACTCTGGAGGGCCATTAATCAATATTCAAGGACAAGTCATTGGGATTACCTCAAGTAAAATTTCAAATAATGGACAAACTTCAGTAGAAGGAATGGGATTTGCTATTCCTGCAAATGATGTTGTCAATATTATCAAACAGCTAGAAGAAAAAGGAAAAGTAGTTCGACCAGCTCTTGGAATCCAAATGATGGATTTATCCAACCTTTCAACTTCTGATTTAAGCCAATTAAAACTTCCTGAAAAAATCTCTGGAGGAGTACTAGTTCGTTCAACACTTGAAAATATGCCTGCTTCAGATAAATTGCAACGTTATGATGTCATCACAAAGATCGATGATACAGATATCGAGTCAACTGCAGATTTACAATCCGCCCTCTATTCTCACCAAATCAATGATACAATCAAGGTCACATTCTATCGTGATGGAAAACAACAAACAACTTCTATCAAGTTGACAAAATCAACTGAGGATCTGAGCGATTAACTTTCACTTTCTTGACATACTTGTAAACACACCTTTACGAATTTGTAAAGGTGTGTTATTCTATTCATAAGATGGAAAAATTAGAAAAAATAGCGGTAAAGGACATTCGAACCAATCCTTTCCAACCAAGAAAAGTATTTGATCAAGAAAAATTAGAAGAACTGGCTCAGTCAATCAAAGAAAATGGCTTAATTCAACCCATTATTGTCAGAAAATCTCCAATAATTGGTTTTGAATTGCTTGCAGGTGAAAGACGTTTTAGAGCTTCAAAAATTGCTGGATTAGAGCTTGTTCCTGCGATTATTAAAGAGTTAACGGATCAAGAAATGATGCGACAAGCCATTATTGAAAATCTTCAACGAGAAGATCTCAATCCAATTGAAGAAGCTATCTCCTACCAAAAGCTCGTTGATCATGGCTATAAGCACGACCAAATCGCTCAATTTATGGGGAAATCTAGACCCTATATCAGCAATATGCTTCGCTTGTTACATCTAGCTCCCTCTGTTCAAGAAGCAGTCATTCAAAATGATATTTCTTCGGCTCACGCGCGTGTTCTTGTTCCTCTTGATGAGGAAGAGCAGCGCTTTTGGTTGGAGCGAATCAAACAGGATCATTTAAATGTTCGAACATTAGAAAATAAGATCAGTTCAAAAAGAAAACAGAAAAATAAAAAAACAAAAGAAAATTTCCTACTAGAAGAGGAACAACGATTGAAAAAAATATTAGGAACAGATGTGACGATACACTCCTCTTCTCAAAATAAAGGAACTATCCAAATTTCTTTTTCCAGTCTTGATGAATACCAACGAATTATCAACAGCCTTAAATAAGGCTGTTATTTTTATTTTTTATATTGACAAGCTTTTCCACCATAAAAATCTTTTGTAAATAGAAGAAAAATAAGGATATTCTCTAGTTATCCCCACTTTGTGGATAACTTTTAAAAACAATGTGAATTTAAATCCACAACTTGTGGAAAAGTTTAAAACTATAATTTAATTTCATGAAATTTAGCCTGTGGAAAACTATTTTTGTTTGTGGTAGAATAGGAGTACGTATGATTTGATACAATTCAAGAAAAGGAGGGAAGTCTGATAGTGTCACAAGAAGAGCAATTTTGGTCTCGTTTTTTAGAATTAGCCCAATTACAACTAAAAGATAGTGCCTATGATTTTTTTGTCGCCGATTCAAAATTAGTCAAAATCGATGGAGAGACGGCTACCATTTATCTTGATGGGAATTATAAAGAATTATTTTGGGAAACAAATCTAAAAAATGCTTTGATCACAGCCAGCTTTGAAGTCTACAATACAGATTTGAAGTTCCATTTCGTTTTTGAAGATACCGAAGAAATTCCTAGTAGTCATAGCAGTGAGAATAGGAGATTATCTTCAGGTAGCTTAACAACCGAACCGTTGCCTAAAATTGATACAGGTCTGAAATCAAAGTACACCTTTGATAATTTTGTGCAAGGGGATGGAAATATTTGGGCGAAAGCAGCAGCGCTTGCAGTTTCTGAAAATCTTGCAACAACTTACAACCCTCTCTTTATCTATGGTGGACCAGGGCTTGGAAAGACTCACCTATTGAACGCAATTGGAAATCAAATCCTAGAAAATATTCCAAATGCACGGGTTAAGTATGTCCCAGCAGAAACCTTTATTAATGAATTTTTAGAACACCTTCGATTAGGAGAAATGAAGACGTTCAAGAATACCTATCGAAGTCTTGATCTCTTACTGATCGATGATATCCAGTCACTTGGTGGGAAGAAAGTCACGACTCAAGAGGAATTTTTTAATACCTTTAATGCCCTCCATAGCGACAACAAACAGATTGTTCTAACAAGCGATCGAAGTCCGGATCATTTAGATAGTCTTGAAGAGCGGCTAGTTACTCGTTTCAAATGGGGACTAACGCAAAATATAACACCACCTGATTTTGAAACTCGGATTGCTATCTTACGGAATAAAATTGAAGATCTAGACTATATTTTTCCTAATGACACACTAGAATATCTAGCTGGTCAGTTTGATTCAAATGTCCGAGACTTAGAAGGTGCCTTAAATGATATTTCTTTAATGGCGAAGGTTAAGAAACTAAAAGAAATTACGATCGATGTTGCAGCTGAAGCTATTCGAGCTCGTAAAAACGATAATAGCAAGACGCTTGTCATCCCCATTGAAAAAATTCAGGAAGCAGTTGGAGCCTTTTATGGAGTCAGTGTAAAAGAAATCAAAGGTTCTCGAAGAGTTCAGAATATTGTCCTAGCACGACAAGTGGCCATGTATCTTTCAAGAGAGATGACGGACAACTCACTTCCTCGAATCGGAAAAGAATTCGGTGGGAAAGACCATACGACTGTCATTCATGCCTATGAAAAAATTAAAAGTATGGTCGACACAGATGATAATCTACGACTCGAAATTCAAAGTATCAAGAAAAAGTTAAATTAATCTGTGGATAACTTCCTCTAAACTTCTAGGGGTTATGCACAATTTTTAAACAAGTAACTTTTCAAGTCATAGACAGGATTCTGAGAGTTTTCCACAACTTCCACACAATCTACTATTACTATTAACTTACTAATCATAAAATAAATAAAAGGAATGACCATGATAAATTTTTCTATTAACAAAACTTTATTTTTACAAGCATTAAATACTACCAAAAGAGCGATCAGTTCAAAAAATGCTATCCCAATCCTTTCCACGATTAAAATTGATGTCACTCCAGAAGGAGTTGCCTTATCTGGATCGAATGGCCAAATTTCAATTGAAAACTTTATTTCTATCAAAGATGAAAATGCTGGTTTATTGGTGACCTCTCCAGGCTCTATTTTATTGGAAGCAACTTTCTTTATTAATGTGGTTTCAAGTTTACCAGATGTTACTTTAGATTTTAAAGAGATTGAACAAAAACAGGTTCTTTTAACAAGTGGAAAATCAGAAATTACACTTAAAGGAAAAGATGCAGATCAATATCCACGTATTCAAGAAATTGCTGCAAGTAATCCATTAGTTTTGGAAACAAAATTATTAAAACAATTAATTAATGAAACAGCATTTGCAGCAAGTGTACAAGAAAGTCGTCCAATTTTGACAGGTGTTCACTTTGTTTTATCGGATAATAAAGAGCTAAAAACAGTAGCAACAGACTCTCACCGTATGAGTCAAAAAGTGATTACACTGGAGAAAAATGGAGACAACTTTGATGTTGTCATCCCAAGTCGCTCTCTTCGTGAATTCACCTCTGTTTTTTCTGATGATATTGAAACAGTTGAGGTTTTCTTTGCTAACAATCAAATTCTATTTAGAAGTGAACACATTAGTTTTTATACCCGTTTGCTAGAAGGAAATTATCCTGATACAGACCGTCTCATTCCAACAGAATTCAATACAGAGGCAACCTTCAATGTGGCCAACCTTCGATTTGCAATGGAGCGTGCTCGTCTTCTTTCAAATGCGACTCAAAACGGAACGGTTAAATTAGAGTTCAAAAATGGAGTGGTTTCTTCCCACGTTCATTCACCAGAAGTTGGGCGAGTAAATGAAGAGATCGATACGAGCGCCGTTTCAGGAGAGGATTTGTCTATTAGCTTTAATCCAACTTATTTGATTGAAGCGCTCAAAGCTATTGACAGTGAACAAGTTGTTATTCGTTTTATTTCTTCTGTTAGACCGTTTACATTGGTTCCAGAAGGAAATGAACAAGGGTTCATTCAATTGATTACGCCAGTTCGCACAAATTAACAAAGGTGAATCATGTATACGTTAGGTGATTTTGTAGAAATGAAAAAGCCTCACGCTTGTGTGATTAAAGAAACAGGCAAGAAGGCAAATCGTTGGGAAATTACGCGACTTGGTGCAGACATAAAAATCAAGTGTAGCAATTGTGATCATGTGGTCATGATGAGTCGCCATGATTTTGAACAGAAAATGAAGAAAGTACTATAAAAGGTTCAGTCACTTATGTGACCGAACCTTTTCGATTATTTTAATTCTTCAAATTTTCCATTTTTAACTTCTTTGAAACCACCCTGTTTCATCATATCAAAAGTTGATTTGAAGCTGATATAGTCGACTTTTTTATCTTTTTGTGTCGTTACTAATTTCTTTTCAATTAGCTGATCTAAGTCTGCCTTTTCATAATTTAGTGTTGTTTTTTCAACCATATAATCATCTTTATATTCAGCAGAATGTGTGAATCCTTTGACATCTTTGTATTCTTCATCATATTTATCGATCATTTCCTTTAATTGATCTTTCGTAACTCCTGCCTCTTTGTAATAAATAGTAGTGGTGGTTTGGTTACTGATCGCTTTATCACCTTTATGTTCTAGTGTAATACGAACATCTGTTTTCTTTTCTTGGTTGATTGCCTGAAGATAGGATTTTTGAACAGATTGTTGTCCACAAGCTCCAAGAAGAAAGAGCGTAAAGATAGCGATTAAAGAAAGAAAAATAGATTTCCATATTTGTTTTTTCATCTGAAAAACTCCTTTATTCATTGTTAAATAGAGTATACCATATTTATCTTTTTAGAACGTTACAGTTTGATGAAAAAATCTAGTTTCAAAGGTGATGAAATATTTCATTTTTCATCACTTGTCTTTTGAATTATGTTATAATGAAAGAGATTGAAATTTGAACGGAGAAAAAGAAAAATGGCATTAACAGCAGGTATCGTTGGGTTACCAAATGTTGGTAAATCAACCCTATTTAACGCAATTACAAAAGCAGGAGCAGAGGCCGCAAACTATCCCTTTGCAACCATTGATCCAAACGTTGGGATGGTAGAAGTTCCAGATGAACGCCTCCAAAAATTGACGGAAATGATTACTCCTAAGAAGACAGTTCCGACTACTTTTGAATTTACAGATATTGCTGGGATTGTGAAAGGGGCTTCTAAGGGAGAAGGACTTGGTAATAAATTCTTGGCCAATATCCGTGAAGTAGATGCCATTGTTCATGTGGTACGTGCTTTTGATGATGAAAATGTCATGCGGGAGCAAGGTCGTGAAGATGCCTTTGTTGATCCACTAGCAGATATTGATACCATCAATTTAGAATTAATTTTAGCCGACTTAGAGTCTGTCAATAAACGCTACGCGCGTGTAGAAAAAATCGCTCGTACACAAAAAGATAAGGATTCTGTTGCGGAATTTAATGTTCTACAAAAAATCAAACCAGTTCTTGAAGATGGTAAATCAGCTCGGACCATTGAATTCACTGAGGAAGAACAAAAAGTAGTGAAAGGACTTTTTCTTTTGACTACCAAACCAGTTCTTTATGTAGCCAATGTGGATGAAGATGTTGTTGCAGATCCAGATTCTATCGAATATGTGAAGCAAATTCGTGACTTTGCGGCAACAGAGAATGCGGAAGTCGTGGTGATTTCTGCGCGTGCTGAGGAAGAAATTTCTGAGTTAGATGATGCAGATAAACAAGAATTTTTAGAGGCGATTGGCCTAACAGAGTCTGGAGTTGATAAACTCACGCGTGCAGCTTACCACTTGTTGGGACTTGGCACTTATTTCACAGCTGGTGAAAAAGAAGTGCGTGCTTGGACCTTCAAACGTGGCATGAAAGCACCTCAAGCTGCTGGAATCATCCACTCTGATTTTGAAAAAGGATTTATTCGTGCCGTGACCATGTCCTATGATGATTTGGTTAAATACGGTTCTGAAAAGGCTGTAAAAGAAGCAGGACGCTTGCGCGAAGAAGGAAAAGAATATGTTGTCCAAGATGGGGACATCATGGAATTCCGTTTTAATGTATAAGAGAGTTAAAAAGATGTAAAGGTTGGAAAAAATATTTCCAACCCTTTTAGTGTTTTGAAAGGAAAGAGATGACGAAATTAATTGTTGGATTGGGAAATCCAGGTGATAAGTATTTTGAAACCAAACACAATGTAGGCTTTATGTTAGTTGATCAAATGGCAAAGTCTTTAAATCTTACTTTCTCCCATGATAAGATTTTTCAAGCTGATATCGCTTCAACATTTTTGAATGGCGAAAAGGTCTATTTTGTAAAGCCAACCACTTTCATGAATGAGAGTGGAAAAGCGGTCCATGCCCTTCTGACTTATTATGGTCTGGATATTGAAGATCTTTTGGTTATTTACGATGATTTAGATATGGAAGTTGGTAAGATTCGTCTTCGAGCGAAAGGATCAGCGGGAGGTCATAACGGAATCAAATCGATTATTAATCATATTGGAACTCAGACTTTTTATCGAATTAAGATTGGAATTGGAAGACCTAAGCAGGGCATGTCAGTGGTTCATCATGTCTTAGGAAAATTTGATAAAGACGATTACATCACCATTCTACAAACAATCGATCGAGTAGAAGAAGCGGTTAATGATTACTTGGTAGAAGAAAATTTTGAAAGAAGCATGCAGAAATACAACGGGTAAGTAGATGAATGTAATTGATTTAGTGAGTCAAAACTCCAACCTTCTATCCTGGCAACAAGGTTTGCAAAAAAATAATAGGGAATTGATCTTAGGATTGTCTGCGACCACAAAGGCTATTGTAATGGCTTCAGCCTTTGATTCTATTGAAAAAGCAGTCCTCATCACTTCCAGTTATAACGAAGCAGAACGATTAGCCAGTGATTTTATTGCCTTACTTGGAGAAGACAAAGTCCATACATTTTTGGGAGATGATAACCCTTTAGCAGAATTTGTTTTTGCTTCACAAGAAAGGCAATTTGCACGATTAGAGGCTTTGAACTTTTTATGTCAAGAAGATCGTCAAGGTATCCTTGTGACCAATGTGAGTGGTATAAAACTACTATTACCTTCTCCTAAAGTTTTTACATCTAGTATTTTTAAATTGAAGGTTGGTCAAGAAATAGACTTAACTACTCTGAGTGAAACATTACAGAAGATTGGCTATCAAAAGGTGAGCCAAGTTTTGCAACAGGGAGAGTTTAGTCTACGAGGAGATATTTTAGATATCTTTGAGATCGAACAACTCCAACCCTATCGGATTGAATTTTTCGGAGATGAGATTGATGGAATTCGAATCTTTGACCCAGAAAGTCAGCGTTCTGTTGAAAATGTTGAAGAAGTTCAACTGAAGGCAGTGAGTGATCTATTGTTGCAAGAGGAAGATTTTATCCGTGGTCAGCAACAAATAGAACAATTGCAAGAACAGAGTGCGAATGAAGAATTTAAATCTTATCTAGCAGAAATTCTGGGAGATATTTCTCAAAGGAAACTCCATCCGGATCTTAAAAAATTTATTAGTTTCTTTTACGAGAATCAATATACCCTATTCGATTATCTCCCTAATCATACTCCAGTCTTTCTGGATGATTATCAAAAAATAGCAGATCAAATAGCGAGATTTGAACTAGATACAGCTAATCTCTTGACGGAAGATTTACATAAAAATAGAGCTTCTTCTCGCCAAGTGTATTTTGCAGACACCAGTACAACATTACGAAAATATACGCCTGCAACTTATTTTTCAAACTTTCAAAAAGGATTGGGAAATCTGAAGTTTGATCATTTGTATCAATTCAATCAATATCCCATGCAGGAGTTTTTTGGACAATTTGATTTACTAAAAGAGGAAATTGAACGGTATCGAAAATCAAACTATACTGTTATTGTCCAAGCAACTTCTCATCACAATCTTCAACAGCTCCATAAAAATTTAGAAGAGTATGGAATTCGATTAGATTATATTGATGGGGATACGATCATTCCTCAAGCTAGTCAATTAGTCGTTGGAGGATTAGCTCACGGTTTTCAATTTGTTGATGAAAAAATTGTCTACATTACAGAATCAGAGATTTATCAGAAAAAGATCAAACGAAAGATTCGCAGGCAAAATATTTCCAATGCAGAACGCCTAAAAAATTATAATGAACTGGAAAAAGGGGACTATGTTGTTCACCAAGTTCATGGTATTGGTCAATATTTGGGAATTGAAACGATTGAAATTTCGGGTGTCCATCGTGATTATGTTTCAATTCAATATCAAAATGGAGATCGCATCTCGATTCCTGTCGATCAGATTCAGATGTTGTCCAAATACGTTGCAAGTGATGGAAAAACGCCAAAAATTAATAAGTTAAATGATGGGCGTTTCCAAAAAACGAAGCAAAAGGTTCAGACCCAGGTGGAGGACATTGCGGATGATTTGATAAAACTTTATGCGGAGCGTAGTCAATTAGAAGGCTTTGCCTATTCCAAAGATGATGAAAACCAAGAGGCTTTTGAACAAGATTTTCCATATATTGAAACAGATGACCAATTACGTTCCATTGAAGAAATTAAAAAAGATATGGAATCGAATCGTCCGATGGACCGATTGCTGGTTGGAGACGTCGGTTTTGGGAAAACAGAGGTCGCTATGCGAGCAGCCTTTAAGGCAGTAAATGATCATAAACAAGTAGCAGTGTTGGTTCCTACCACTGTTCTTGCCCAACAACATTATGCCAATTTTAAGGAGCGTTTTGAATCTTTTGCAGTAGAGGTTGCTGTTTTAAGTCGTTTCCAGAGTAAGGCAGAGCAGAAAGAAACGCTTGAAAAGTTGAAAAAAGGACGAGTGGATATTATTATTGGAACTCACCGGCTCTTGTCCAAAGATGTTGTTTTTTCAGACTTAGGCTTAATCGTGATTGATGAAGAACAACGTTTTGGAGTGAAGCACAAAGAAACCTTGAAAGAATTGAAAAAAAAGGTGGATGTGCTTACCTTGACAGCTACCCCTATACCTCGAACTCTTCATATGTCTATGCTAGGAATTCGAGATTTGTCTGTCATCGAAACACCTCCGACCAATCGGTATCCTGTGCAAACTTTTGTATTAGAGACCAATCCAACCATTATTCGAGACGCTGTGTTGCGGGAGATGGATCGTGGAGGACAGGCCTATTATCTTTACAATAAGGTAGATACAATTGAACAAAAGGTGTCTGAATTAAAAGAGTTGATTCCAGAGGCTTCGATTGGCTTTGTTCATGGCCAGATGAGTGAAGTTCGCCTGGAAAATACCCTGTTGGATTTCATAAATGGCGAATACGATGTCCTAGTGACGACAACCATTATTGAGACAGGTGTGGATATTCCAAATGCCAATACACTCTTTATTGAAAATGCGGATCATATGGGACTTTCAACGCTTTATCAACTAAGAGGTCGTGTGGGACGAAGCAATCGAATTGCTTATGCTTATTTGATGTATCGTCCAGACAAATCTCTTACAGAAGTGTCTGAAAAACGTTTAGAAGCTATTAAAGGTTTTACTGAGTTGGGTTCTGGATTTAAAATTGCTATGCGAGATTTATCAATCCGTGGAGCAGGAAATATCCTTGGAGCTTCTCAATCTGGTTTCATCGATTCAGTTGGTTTTGAAATGTATTCTCAATTGTTAGAAGAAGCTATTGCTAAGAAACAAGGCCAAGAGCATCGCAGGCAAAAGAGTAATGCAGAGTTGAACCTTCAAATAGATGCGTATTTACCTAATGAATATATTTCAGATCAACGTCAAAAAATTGAAATTTACAAACAAATTCGTGAAATGAATTCTGCAACGGACTATGAATACTTGCAAGATGAATTGATCGATCGTTTTGGAGAATACCCAGATGTTGTGGCCTACCTACTTGAAATTGGTTTAGTGAAAGCTTACTTGGATCAAGTCTTTGTCCGTCTTGTTGAAAGAAAACAACAAAAAGTGACAGTGAAATTTGAACTTATTGCCAAACAACTGTTTTTAACACAGGATTATTTCAAAGCTCTGTCAATGACACAGTTAAAGGCACAGATTGCAGAAGAAAAGGGATTGATTGAAGTGATCTTCGATATTCGAAATAAGAAAGATTTTGAAATTTTGGAAGCTCTGAAGCAATTTGGTCAAACCTTATTGGAAATTAAACAGGAAAAAGAAAAGGACTAGCAGTTCTTAGCTCATTTTTCGCATTTTATGTATAAAAAATGATACAATACTATGTTAGAGGTGACAGTATGAGATTAGATAAATATTTAAAAGTTTCTCGCATTATTAAGCGTCGTCCTGTTGCAAAGGAAGTTGCAGATAAAGGACGAATCAAAGTCAATGGAGTATTAGCCAAAAGTTCAACGGATTTGAAAGTGAATGATCAAATTGAAGTTCGTTTTGGAAATAAAGTATTGACGGTTAAAGTCTTGGAAATGTTGGATAGTACAAAAAAAGAAGATGCATCCAAAATGTATGAAATAATTAGTGAAACAAGGATAGAAGAAGATGCCTAAAAATATCGTTCAAATGAACAATAAATATATCAAAGACGAAAGTCAGCGAAAACGTTTTTTAGAAGAAGAAAGAAAAAAACGCAATCGTTTTCTGGGACTCGTCTTGATATTGGTCATGTTACTATTTATTCTTCCAACTTATAATTTAGCCCAGAGCTATCAATCGCTACAAGATAAAAAAGAACAATACAAACAGTTGGAAAAAGAGTATAAAGAAACAAGTGAACAAAAAGAATACCAACAAGACATCGCTAAAAAATTAAAAGACGATGATTATGCAACAAAATATGCACGCGCTAAGTATTCTTTTTCAAAAGATGGTGAATATGTTTATACCATCCCAGATTTACTCCCCCAATAACCGATGGAAAATATCTTACAAACAGTTAAACAATTCCTTGAATTTTCGGATGAAAAATTAGAGGAATTAAAAAAGAAAAACCAAATGATTAAACTTCAAAAGGATGAAAAGGAAAGGAATACAGGTGTCTAAACGATTTCTGCTCCTATTGTTAGTTCCAATTTTATTTATTGGGTCTCAAGCAGCGAGTATCGAGCAGTCTGAGTCTTCTCAGACAATGGCTCATCCATCAGAACTTTATTTTTCTTCAATTCCAGCGAATCCTAATGTCTATCGCAAAATTTCTGTTTTTTCTGATCCTCAGTTGAAAAAAGCAAAAGGAGAAATTCTTCCCAACACACCGTTTACAATCGAACAACTCTTTGTAAATGATGAAGGGAAAGCTGTATTTAAAATAGCAGATAAAGGATATGTATTAGCAGATTCTTCTGTCATTTTTTCTGATGTTGTACAAGAAACACAAGAAAAAAAACAAGACATGTGGCTAAAACCTGGTTTTAAAGTGTATGACCGACCCTTAATAAATGGTGCAAAAGAAAAAAATACACCTCTTTCTCCTTATACAAAAGTGACAGTCTTACGTACAGCTAAGACTTTACGAGATGAGTTTGTGGAGATTGAAGGTCAGGGCTGGGTGAACAAGGCATTCGTTACTGAAAAAGATAATCGAATGGAAAAAGTTCAGGACTTGTTAAATAGTAAATACAATTCTCCTTCATATGGAATCTATGTAAAACAATTAGAGACTGGAAATACTGCTGGAATCAATCCGCAAAAAGAAATGTATTCTGCCAGTGTAACGAAATTACCATACTTGTACTACGTCCAAGAACAGCTCAATAAAAAAGCCATTTCTCCAACTACAACCTACAAATATATTCCAGAAGTCAATGATTTCAAAGGAGGCTATGAACCAGAAGGAAGTGGTAGTCTTTCAAAAACACCAGATGGAAAAGAATATAGTGTTCAAGAGTTGATAGATAAGATTGCAAAAGAATCAGATAATGTTGGACATAATATCTTGAATTATTATGTCACTCATCAATCAGATCAAGATTTCCAAAAAACATTGGATAAAATTGCAAAGAAACATTGGGATGTTAAAAAAAGAGAAGCATCCGCTGAAATGGCTGGCAATGTCATGGAGGCTGTCTATCAACAAAATGGCCCTATTATTGATGCGCTCTCCTCTACAAAATATGATAATCAACGGATTGCGCGTGACCTTCCAGTAAAAGTTGCTCATAAAATTGGAGATGCCTATGATTTTAGACATGATGTTGCGATTGTATACACAAATTCACCCTATGTAATAGCTATTTTTACAGATCATTCGAATTATGATACGATTTCCAACATTTCAAAAGATATCTATGAGGTATTGAAATAATGGAAAAGCGATTTTTAGAGTTTTGTGAAAAACAAGATCTATTTACTCCCCATCGCCGTGTTTTGGTTGCCTTATCTGGTGGATTGGATTCAATGAATCTGTATGAACTTTTATATAAGAATAAAGAACGATTGAAAATCCATCTGGTACTCGCTCATGTCAATCATGGACAAAGACCAGAATCGGATTTAGAAGAAAGTGAACTTCGAACGCTAGCTGATAGGCGAGAAACACGTATCCATGTGGCTCACTATTCGGGTGATTTTACAGAAGCAAAGGCTCGTACCTTTCGTTATGATTTTTTTAAACAGATTATGGAGAAAGAGGATTGCACCGCTTTAGTAACAGGTCATCATGCAAACGATCAAGCTGAAACAACTTTCATGCGCTTGATACGAGGAACAAAATTACGCCATTTAAGTGGCATTCCTGTACGCCAACCATTTGGCAAGGGTGAATTAATCCGTCCTTTGTTAACTTTTACCAAAGATGAGTTGATGAAAATCCCTCACTTTGAAGACAGTAGCAATGACTCACAGGACTATTTTCGAAATCGTGTACGCCATCAATACCTTCCTGAATTTGAAAAAGAAAATCCTCAAATGCAAGCAAGTCTTCGTTATTTAGCAGAGGAAGTGACTCATTGGCACCAAGCACTGAAAGAATTGACTAGCGAGTTAAGCATTCAAGATTTAGCTTCTTTTAGAACGTATTCTCATTCTGTACAATCATTCTTATTAGAAGAGTATCTGGCACAATTTCCAGATTTGCAACTTGGTAGGGCCCAGTTTCAAGAATTATTAAATTTACTGCGAAAAAAAAGAAATTGCGTTCATTATTTAAAGTCGAATTATGAACTACATCAAGAATATGATTTCTTTGAAATACAAAAAATCAGTCAAAAGTCGGATGACCAACCCCTCCCATTTTTGTTAGAATTTGGGAATATCTTTGAAATTGCAAATTATAAACTATCTTTTGGACAACCATTAGTAGGGGAAAATGTAGAAATTCTTTCTGTTTCACGCGAAACTCCCATCTTAATTAGAGGGAGAAAGGAAGGAGATCAGCTGCTTGTTAATGGCCACCATCAAAAATTAAGACGGTGGTTTATCAACCATAAAATTCCAATTTCGCTTCGGCAAAAAGCTCTCATTATAGAACAGAATCATAATATTCTTTCTGTAGTGGGATTGGTAACGAGTGATTTGAGTAAGCCCTCAAAAAGTGGTATAATGAAAGATAGTCTTTATATTCAAAAAATAGATAGGTAAAAACATGTTAGAAAAAGATATAAAAAAAGTATTGGTTTCACATGATGAAATTGTAGAAGCAGCAAAGAAATTGGGTGAAACCCTAACAAAAGAGTACCAAGGAAAAAATCCAATTTTTGTTGGAATTTTGAAAGGCTCTGTTCCATTTATGGCAGAGTTGATCAACCACGTGGATACACATATTGAATTGGATTTTATGCTGGTTTCAAGTTATCATGGTGGTACGGCAAGCTCAGGTATTATTAATATTATCAAAGATATCGACCAAGATATTACTGGTAGAGATATTTTATTTGTAGAAGATATTATCGATACAGGTAAAACTCTCAAGAGTCTAAAAGAACTCTTTGAAGAAAGAAATGCAGCATCTGTAAAGATTGCTACCTTACTGGATAAACCTGAAGGCCGTTTGGTTGAGATTGAAGCAGATTACACCTGCTTTACGATTCCAAATGAGTTTGTTGTAGGATATGGTTTAGACTATGATGAAAATTATCGTAACCTACCATATGTTGGTGTATTAAAAGAGGAAGTGTACTCAAAATAGAGGAGACTAGATGAATAACAGAAAAAACAACGGTTTTGTTCGAAATCCTTTTCTGTATTTGTTGATTATTGTAGCGGCTGTGACAGGATTCCAGTACTTTTTTGCGGGTAATGGGGTTGGTCAAAGTCAGCAAATCAACTACACAGAATTGGTCAAAGAAATTAAAAATGATAATGTAAAAACGATCAGTTACCAACCAAATGGTAGTGTGATTGAAATTGCAGGTACCTATAATAAAGCAAAAGAATCAAAAGAAGATACAGGAATTCAATTTTTTACCCCAAGTGTTCAAAAAGTATCTCGCTTTACTAGTGTCATCCTTCCATCTGATATCACCGTCAATGAATTACAAAAATTAGCAGCTGACCACAAAGCAGAAATCACCATCAAGCGTGAGAGCTCAAGTGGCATGTGGATAACAATTCTCACTTCAATTGTTCCATTTGTTATCGTCATGTTCTTCTTCTTCTCAATGATGAACCAAGGCGGTGGCGGAGGTGCCAGAGGTGCCATGAACTTTGGTCGTAATAAAGCCCGCGCTGCTAATAAAGAAGATATTAAAGTTCGTTTTTCAGATGTAGCAGGAGCTGAAGAAGAAAAACAAGAACTTGTTGAAGTTGTTGAATTTTTAAAAGATCCAAAACGCTTTACTAAATTGGGTGCAAGAATCCCAGCAGGTGTGCTTCTTGAAGGCCCTCCCGGAACTGGTAAAACCCTTTTAGCAAAAGCAGTAGCTGGTGAAGCTGGAGTGCCATTCTTCAGTATCTCTGGTTCTGACTTCGTTGAAATGTTTGTCGGAGTCGGTGCTAGCCGGGTTCGTTCACTTTTTGAAGATGCTAAAAAAGCAGCTCCAGCCATTATCTTTATCGATGAAATTGATGCTGTTGGGCGCCAACGTGGTGTAGGTCTTGGTGGTGGAAATGATGAACGTGAACAAACCCTTAACCAGCTCTTGATTGAGATGGATGGTTTTGAAGGCAACGAAGGAATCATTGTTATCGCAGCAACTAACCGTTCTGATGTCCTTGACCCTGCCCTTCTTCGTCCTGGCCGTTTTGACCGTAAAGTATTAGTTGGACGTCCAGATGTGAAAGGTCGTGAGGCAATTCTTCGTGTTCATGCTAAGAATAAGCCACTTGCTCAAGATGTGGACTTGAAATTGGTTGCTCAACAAACACCAGGATTTGTCGGTGCTGATCTCGAAAATGTTTTGAACGAAGCAGCCTTGGTTGCAGCTCGTCGAAATAAAAAAGTAATTGATGCTGCTGATATCGATGAAGCAGAAGATCGTGTTATTGCAGGTCCATCTAAGAAAGATCGGACAATTTCACAAAAAGAACGTGAAATGGTTGCTTATCACGAAGCTGGTCATACAATCGTTGGTCTGGTCTTATCAAATGCTCGTGTAGTTCATAAAGTTACGATTGTTCCACGTGGTCGCGCAGGCGGTTATATGATTGCCCTTCCTAAAGAAGATCAAATGTTACTTTCTAAAGAGGACATGAAAGAACAATTAGCTGGGCTCATGGGAGGACGTGTTGCCGAAGAAATTATTTTTAATTCGCAAACAACGGGTGCTTCAAATGACTTTGAACAAGCTACCCAAATGGCGCGTGCTATGGTAACAGAATATGGTATGAGTGAAAAACTTGGACCGGTCCAATATGAAGGAAATCATGCGATGTTTGGTGCTCAAAGCCCACAAAAAATGATTTCAGAACAAACAGCTTACGAAATTGATGAAGAAGTTCGTGGTTTGTTGAATGAAGCCCGTAATAAAGCGGCAGAAATTATTCAAGGAAATAGAGAAACGCATAAACTAATTGCGGAGGCTCTATTAAAATATGAAACCTTGGATAGTGTTCAAATTAAATCATTATATGAAACAGGAAAAATGCCTGAAAATTCAGAGCATGAATTAGAAGAAGAAGCAAAACCTCTATCATATGATGAGATTAAGTCAAAATTAGAAGAAAACAACTAATTCAAAAGAAGGAAAATATTTCCTTCTTTTTTTATTAAAAAAGTGTTGACAGAGTGAAAATATTCTGTATAATAGAATATGTTGCAAAAATGGTCCGTTGGTCAAGGGGTTAAGACACCGCCTTTTCACGGCGGTAACACGGGTTCGAATCCCGTACGGACTATCGATAAACTGTCACCAAGTGACAGTTTTTTTTGTGTATTTGGACAAAATAGTTAAAAATAATAACCAAATAGTTAAAAAAACGTGCAGAATAGAAAAAAAGTCCAATGGGCTTCTTTATTTTTATAAAATACAGATAAAAATAAAGGAGAGCTTATGGAATTTAATAAAATGTATCAAAAAGTAAAATATATTGTAAGAAAATGTGAAAAAGAATATTATATTCAATTATGGGAAAAAGATGATTGGGAACAAGAAGGACAGCTAACACTCTTTGAACTTTATCAAAAAAATCCTGAAATTGAAACAAATGAAGAATTACTTTATACATATTTCAAAACAAAATTTAGAAATCATATTAAAGATAAAATAAGACAACAGGAAAGTGATAAGAGAAAAATTAATAGACTTCCATATATTGAAATTGGAGAAATTAGTCACAGAATTTCATCAAGAAAAATATATTTAGATGAGCTGGTTGTTCTGAGAGATGCATTAAAACGTTTTAAAGAAAAATTAACCGTAAAAGAAAAAGAACAATATGAAGCATTACTAGCAAACAGAAGATGTCTAGGAAAAACAAAAATGAAAAAGAAATTAGAGAACTATCTAAAGGATTTTAAAAATTCAATTTAAAAACTGAAAGTTGCCAGTGAATAAATGAACTTTCAAAAAAATAAATTTTTTTGGAAAAAAGTATTGACAGTAAGGTAAGGTCATGATATACTAATATAGTTGTCGCGCG
>NZ_KV812827.1:0-568 GCF_001813525.1 Streptococcus sp. HMSC065C01
AGAAATTATACGATGACCTTCATGTTCGATTGAGAGATACAGCGATTTTGATGTGTGCAATTTTTATTGCCTCTATCGGTCTAAATATGAATTCAACAGCTGTTATTATTGGAGCCATGTTAATTTCACCTCTCATGACACCGATTGTTGGACTGGGATTCGGTTTAGCTATTTTTGATACGCGTTTAATCAAGCAATCTCTAGAGGTTTTATTGACTCAAGTGTTGGTCAGTTTGCTTGTCTCGACTCTGTATTTCTGGATTTCTCCCTTGTCTTATGCAAGTAGCGAGTTGATCGCACGAACCTCTCCAACCATTTGGGATGTTCTCATTGCTATTGCTGGTGGGATTGCTGGTGTGATCGGTTCAAGGAAAAAAGAAGCAAACAATATCGTGCCAGGAGTAGCCATTGCTACAGCTTTGATGCCGCCTATCTGTACTGCTGGCTATGGTTTAGCTAATGGGAATGTACGATTTTTATTGGGGGCTCTCTATCTTTTCTTGATCAACTGTGTCTTTATCATGCTAGCCAACATTGTTGGAACAAGAATTTTGATGAGAAAATCTCC
>NZ_KV812828.1:0-1280 GCF_001813525.1 Streptococcus sp. HMSC065C01
ACAACAGTGAAAGCTGATGTACCTGGTGGTGTGGATATTGAAAACACTGCGGCTCAAGTAGTTAACTACTACAACCCAACTACTAAGAAAGTTGAAAAACCAAGCAAACCAACTGAAAAACGTGTAAACAACGTGCCAGTTGAAGTGGAATTCAACTTCACTAAACGCTTGGAAGGTCGTGAACTGAAAGCTAACGAATTCAGCTTCGTGCTTAAAGATTCAGAAGGTAATACTCTTGAAACTGTGAAGAACGATGCATCTGGTAACGTTAAGTTCAAAGCTCTTGAATTCAAGAAGGGTCAAGAAGGCGTACACAACTACACAGTAGAAGAAGTTAAAGGAACTGACGCAACCGTTACATACGACACCATGAAAGCGAATGTAACAGTCACAGTTTCACACGACGGAACAGCTAAGATTCTCGTAGCGACTGTAGGCGACATTGCGGATAAAGAATTTAACAACCGTGTAACACCTCCTGAAACTCCAGAATTCAATCCAGAAAAATATGTTCTAAACGAAAAAGAATTTGATTTGACTGGAACTTCATTATTAGATGATGATAAAGAGTTGGCAGACAAGTACGCAGATACCAATGCGAACCCATATGCGGACGATGCATCTAATAACGAAGCAGCGAATATTAACACTAAATCAGTTAAACCAGGTCAAAAACTTGTTTACCAAGTATGGTTGGATACAACTAAATTTGACGCAAACAACAAAGACCATATCCAATCAGTAGGAATCTCAGATGACTACGATGAGGCTAAAGTTGATGTTGATGGTTCAGCAATCAAAGCTTATGATGGTAAGACTGGTGCGGATGTAACAGCTAAATTCGATATCACTGTGAACAACGGTGTGATCACTGCAACCCTTAAAGATGGCTTCACTAAGTCACTTGGCGATGCGGAAAACACACAAGTCATTGACACAACTAAATTCGAATTCGGACGTTACTACAAGTTTGATATCCCAGCTACAGTGAAAGCTGACGTTAAAGGCGGAGTAGACATCGAAAATACTGCGGCTCAAGTAGTAAACTACTACAACCCAACTACTAAGAAAGTTGAAAAACCTGAAAAACCAACTGAAAAACGTGTAAACAGCGTGCCAGTATCAGTAGAATTCAACTTCACTAAGAAATTGGAAGGCCGTGAGCTTAAAGCTAACGAGTTCAGCTTCGTACTTAAAGATTCAACAGGTAAAGTTGTTGAAACAGTTAAGAACGATGCGGCTGGTAACGTTAAGTTCTCTAAACTTGAGTTCAAGAAAGG
>NZ_KV812828.1:1380-16347 GCF_001813525.1 Streptococcus sp. HMSC065C01
AAACTTGAGTTCAAGAAAGGTCAAGAAGGCGTTCACAACTACACAGTTGAAGAAGTGAAAGGTACTGATGGAACTGTCACTTATGATGAGATGAAAGCAGTAGTAACTGTAGAAGTTAAACATGACGGAACAGCGAAAGCTCTCATCACTAACGTAACTGATCCAGCGGATAAAGAATTCAACAACACTGTTCGTCCACCTGAAACTCCAGAATTCAACCCAGAGAAATACATCTTGAACGAATCTAAATTCGATCTTACAGGTGTGAAACTTCTCGATGATGATGACGAGTTGAAGAATAAAGTTGCGGACACAAATGCAAATCCTTACGTTGATAAGACTGATAACAACGAAGCTCAAAATATCAATACGAAGACACTCAAGAAAGGTGATAAAGTATACTACCAAGTATGGTTGGATACAACTAAATTCACTGAAGCACACAATATTCAATCTGTTGGTGTTACAGATAAATATGACAGTGCAAACTTGACTGTCAACGGAGCTGATATTAAGGCATACGACTCTGTAACAGGAGAAGATGTAACAGCTAAGTTTGATATCAAGGTTGAAAACGGTGTGATTACTGCAACATCTAAAGCAGACTTGACTAAGTCACTTGGAGACGCAGAAAATACACAAGTTATCGACACAACTAAGTTGGCCTTTGGACGTTACTACAAGTTTGAAATTCCTGCAGAAATTAAACAATCTGCTCAAGATGGTGTGGACATTGAAAATACAGCTTCACAAATCGTACACCAATACGATCCAACTAAGAAGACTGTAGAAAAACCAGAAAAACCAACTGAAAAACGTGTAGTCAACATTCCAGTTAAGGTTCAATTCCAATTCACTAAGAAATTGGAAGGTCGTGCATTGAAGGCTGGTGAATTCAGCTTCGTTCTTAAGGACGAAAAAGGAAATGTGATCGAAACCGTAACCAATGATGCGGCTGGTAAGATCACCTTCTCAAATCTTGAATTCAAACGTGGTGAAGAAGGAACTCATCTCTACCATGTAGAAGAAATCCGTGGCACAGATTCTAGCATCGAATACGATAAGATGGTTGCCACTGTGGGTATTATGATTAACAAAGACGGTAAAGTATTGACGGCTATTACTCAGTTGCCAGAAGATACAGAGTTTAACAACACTGTTATTCCGCCAACAACACCGCCAACAACACCGCCAACAACACCGCCAAATACACCACCAACAACACCACCGAATACACCGCCGACAACACCACCGAATACACCACCAACACCACCAACAACACCGCCAACACCACCAACGCCACCAACACCTACAACTCCTCCAGCTCCAGCACTTCCTGAAACTGGTGAAGAACAATCAGCATCTGCTGCATTGTTAGGTGCTGCACTTGGTATGGTTGGCCTTGCGGGACTTGCAAAACGCAAAAAACGCGAAGACTAAAATTGAGGTGACATCAGCAAACTTGTTGATGAGGTGACAATTTTAGATCCAACAGGAAGAGGCTTTGCTCGAAAGAGCAAGGCCTCTTTGTTTGGTATTGGAAACTTAGAAAAACATGCATAAATGTGATGAAAAAGTTTCAGTAAAATTCTATATATTCATTTCATTCGGTTACTAGTTTCAGTAAAATTCCATTGACTTGAAGTAGAGAAAACAGTATACTAGTAAAGCAATTTGATCTTTCAAACTGCCGGCAACAAGGGGAATGAATCCACTTTGAATTGGAATACAGTAGGGTTTGGAGTGGTAGTACTTCACACCCTTATTGTCGTCAGTCACCCTCATAAAAGGGATCTAGACTCTGAATGAGTTGTATAAATATAAAAAAACTTCCTTGGAACAGAATTCCATAGGAAGTTTCTTTGTGTTTGGGATCTACTCTTGTTTCTTTTTGTAAGGGATAAGACTGGACAAACCTGCTAAGAGGCCAAGTCCAAGTAGGGCTAGCTGAGAGGTTTCTTCACCTGTTGCAGGTAGATGAGTTCCTTCTTGAGGGGTGTTAGGAACAACTTCAGGGAGTTCCTCTTTTTGGCTTGTTGTTTCAAGAGGTTTCTCCTCTTCTTTGTTAGAGAGAAGTGTTGATCCCTTTTCTTCATGAGCATCAGTCGTGTTTGCTTTTGTCACGGAAGGAAGAGGGCTAACTGTTTCTTCATTTTCTGTTTCTGGGGATGGTTGTGGAGTAGGGATTTCTTTGACCTTATAGGCAAAGATCAAGATGGTTGTTCCCACTTCTACGTTTCCAGTTTGTTCAGCTACACCGATCCGTTCGTAGATGTGGCCGTCGTAGGAAATCTCATCTGGTGCGCTAGCGACGTAAGGGGTTCCATTGTCCACATTTGTTGCAACAGCAAGCTCTGGTTGCAATTCAGTGCTAGTATCTTGGATGACAAATCGCGCGATGACTGTTCCCGTAGCTAACTTGTAATCATAGATGACAGTTTTCATTCCCTTAGTGACTGTGCCACTTGGATCAGCAGAATCAGCACGGTGTCCAACTAGGTGGTAGATACGACCATCTTTTGTGATTTCTGTTGGGGCCTCACTGGTGTACTTGGTGCCGAAATCTACCTCTGTAGCAAGGTCTTGCGCCTCTTGCAGATCAGTGTCGCCTCCCTCAGTGAGGAATCGTACTCTGACAGATCCTTTGCTGATGGCATAGGTAATAGCAGTATCAGCTGTTGGAGAATCAGGGCTTGGAAGAAGATAGCCTTTGGTCTCGTCAAGAGGATCCACAAGGTTTAAGACTTGTCCACGAGCATCTTTTGGCTCTAATCCCTCCACGTAAGGAAGGATAGCAGTAGGAGATGCGATAGCAGTTGGATTTGTGGGATCGTTTAGATAAGGGATCTCTTTTTGAGCATGGGCTGGCTCTTTACCAGTAGCATAGCTGATCCTATAGGCACCGACTGGGCGATAGATGACCGTATCTGTGATGTCTGCTGCATCAGCATGAATGCCTGTATGTTCTCCTGCTTTTGTCAGATCAGAAGAGACGGCATCAGTCGATTCTTCTGCTACGACAACATAGCCTTTTTTGACGGGATTTTCAAGAGCTACAAAGCTTGTGCCGTCTTGCGCTATCCAGTCTTCAAGACTTGTCTCACCTGTCACCAAATTGATGGTACCTTTGCGAGTGAAATGAAGGCTGTCAGTTTGGTCAGCTATTCCTGCAGACTGGCGGTTAGATCCATCCTGGTCCTCAGTCACATAGGTCGCTGTACGAGTCACTGTTTCAGACAAATGATTCAGATCAGCCGTTGTTTGACCAGCTGGAGCTAGAGGAGTTGGAAAGACACGACCCTCGCTATCTCCTGGGACAAGTTGACCGGCTTGGATGGGTTGTGCTTCTGAAAATTCTACAATTTTTGGTGCCAAGCGGACAATAAACTCTTGAACGCCATCTTCATTTGTGTTGTTAGCGTCGCGGTCAAAGTTTGGTTGTCCGTCTGCATCGAAGCCATTCTCTACTAGTTCATAGCCTTTCTTCAAATAGTTGGCAATGGTTTCTTTTGTCGAGTAATTGATCTTTTCACCTGTATGCCCAACCAAGTCACTGGAACGCTTGAGCTCAACTCCGTTTTTATCTTGATAAAGAACATGAGCGGCTTCATTGAGTTTGACGTAGAGCATATCCCATACATCTAGACTAGGAACATCGATAGCAGCCATCCATTGGCCAGCTCCTCCGTCATAATAAACATTTGCGCTTGTTTCCCGGAGGTTGATGTTGTATGTTCCTTCAACAGCATCAGGTGTGGCCCAGTAAATGCTGGCGTGTTCAGCCTGGTCTTTTGTGATTTTTCCGAGTGGAACAAAAGCTTGAATATTGGTTAGTTTTTCGGTTGTATTCACAGCACTGTTCCATTTGTTTTCAGTGATGCCAACCAAATTGATCAAGTGAGCAATTCGATCACCCATCTTGGTTTCTTTTGTAATGGTATAAATGGTTCCAGGTTGAACCCTATCTGCGTTATCCAGGTTGGATCCGATGAAGTTGCCGTTCATCAGTACATTGGTATTGTCTACAATCCGACGAGTATCATGCGCCAAGGTGTCGCGACCACGAAGAAGTTCTTGATAAGCAACGATGAATTCTTGGTAGTTGAATTCTGCATTGGCAAAGTCAGCATTGACCGGTAAGTTTTGATTGAGATACCATTCGGCTTGAATCACCCCAAAACCTTTGGCATCTTGAGAAGTATTGAGGGCTGCAGTCGTCATATGGTAACCACCACTCGCTGCGATAATAGCATCTGTCAGCAATTCGTTGTCTTTGCTGAGGGTCGATGCATTTTTACCACGGTGAGTATAGGCTGCGATGATGGGAGATTTTCCCTTGTATAAATCACGCATCCGTTCGGTGAGGCGAGTCAAGGCTTGGTAGGTAGAGTCATAGTAAATGCTATCACCCCAAACTTCTGCATAAGGAGCAGAGACATTGGTCTTACCTAGTCGATCAGCGTCTCCAGTGGAGATATCGTTGATCATGAAGTCATAGCCTTCTTTTTTGAGAGCTTCGGCAGCAGCCACGGCTAGTTCTGGATAGTGCTCGCTCAAAGAGAAGCCTTTTCCAGGTTCACTGACTTTTTCCACCCAGTTAGAACCCATGGTATCCCCTTGCCATCCATCAAAATTGCCTTCTTTCATGGCTTTGGTCATGACTTCAATGATAAATTTTTGCCAATTTGGATCGCCTGGATCGAGAAATTGTTGGATATCGGTCGCTGTGACATCTCCCTTCTTACCAAAGTTGAAATGGTCTTCTAGATTGCGAACGATGGCACTTTTCACTTCATTTGGGACCCCTTCTTCGAGGGAAACCGCATAAATCATGTTATAGAGCATGGCTTTGGCACCAGTAGTATGGACATGATCCACCAGCTCTTTGACTGCTTCTGTATCGATGACAGGTAAGTAGGACTTGCGCTTGTCAGGATCTGTTTCGCTATTTGGAATCAAGAAAGTCGCCCAATCTTGAGTGAAACGTTCAACATTTGCTGGGAATGGGTTGGCAGGTGTATTGTAGACATCGTAGAAGAAATAGCTGTTGATGTGCATATTGGCCAATTGGTCAATACTATTCTTGTAGCCTTCTACCTGATCATTGGTGATGGAGTTGTGATTGTCTTTTGAGCCGGCAACTACCCCATAACGTGGGTAGATCGTCCAGTCATCTTCAACAGCAAGACCCGCTGCCTTATGAAAGGCTTGGGAACCATCTGCTTTCTTACCAAGGACATCTACGATAAATCCAGCATTAGGTGAAAAGACAGTACTTGGAATCGTTAGTGCATTTCCTTCAAGGTTTTTCTTTTCATAAATGATCTGATCCAAATGGGAGACAGTGACATCAGATGTAACCACTTCAGGGTTGTTGATGGAGATCCGAACATCTTCTCCACTTTTATAAGTTGCTTTATCAAAGGTGACGTCGTTAGTGATTTTTGGGGTATTATAAGTAGTTGCTGGAGTAGGACTGACTGCTTGAGTGGTAGTCACTGTTGGTGTTGATTCAGCTGGTGAAGGTGTAGCATCTGTAGCTGCAACTTCTTCACTAGTAGGGGTAAGTGTGCTCCTAGTGGTTGCTACTGGTTGATTGCTTGCTGTGATCTCAGAAGTCTGATTGCTATTGATTTCGTCAGCCGTGGCAACAGAGCTTAGTATCAAGGCTCCGAAAAGAGTAATCATAGAGACTAGTGCCTTATTGCGTTTGCGAAAATAGCCGTGGCCTTTTTCAGAGATACTGCTTTGTGCTTGTTTCATTTCTTCCTCCCCAATACTGTCTATGCAGTTCGTTCAACATTATTTAAAAAAATGTTGATTTTGTATACCCCAGTATACGACTTTTCACTAGATAGTGTCAATTTAAAAAAGTAAATGAGATTGGAAGTTTTCATAAAAGTATTAGAAAACAGCACTAAATAAGGGTTTTTGGTTCGGAAAAATAAAAAAACAAAAAACGTTTGACATAAAATTTCCCCGCATCTAAAAAATGGTACAAATTAGTGATAAATACAAAATAAGAAGAATCAGTTGTAAAACTGGGGAAAGCTCGTTACTAAAGGACATTCTGCAATTTATTCTATTTTCATTACTCTAGATTAAGTTAAAAAATTTTTTTTAGAAAAAATAACTGGCAAAAATTAGATATCAAACGTTTGACATATATAGAAGAAAATTAAAAAGAATACTTTTATAAACAAGGGATTTTGTCAAAAAAGAAGCAAAATTTGAATGGAGATGTGAAAAAAATTAAAAAATAATATTGACACATATGGGGGTAAGTGTTAATATCGCTTTACCAAAATAGACATTAAAATTCAATGTGTTGATTTTGATGAGAATAAATTTGAAAAAGAGGTTAGAAGGAACTATATGTCACTAATTAAAAATAGCAAGACTACTAAGTATGCCTTGCGTAAAACGTCTGTCGCTTTTGGTTCCGTAGCGGTAGCTACGGTTATTGCAGTAGCAGGAGCTACATCTGTTTCTGCAGATGAAGTTGCTTCAGCTACTACAGCAGTCACTTCAACAACGGCTACTCCAACAAAATCGACAACTGAGGCTAAAGAAGTTGCTGTACCAGATTATTTAGAGACTGCGAAAACAGATGCGGTGACTACTGGACTTGAAGTTACAGAAACAGAAGCAAAGACCCAAGCAGATGAAAAAACTGCTGAGCAAGATTATGCGAAGCAAGCCATTGCTATTGATAAGATTGTAGCAGACTATAAGGCAGAAGTTGCAGCGAATCAAGCAACTTATGAGAAGGGAAAAGCAGTTGTAGATGCGAAAAATGCTGCGGCTCAGGCAGCTTATGACAAGGAAGTTGAAACCTATAACAAAGAGCAAGCTGCTTACGAGAAAGCAGTGGCTGAAAATGCTGCAGCCCTAGCAGATAATCAGGCTGCAAAAGTGGCTTATGAAAAAGCTTTTGAAGAATACCAAACGGCTTTTAAAGCTTATATTGAGTCTGTTAAAGCCAAACAAGCCGTTGAGACAGAAAACAATTTAGCCCAAAAGGCTTACGATATCAAATTGGCTGACTACAAGGAGAAAAAGCGTCTCTATGATGAAGCGCAAGCAGCTTACTTGATTGATAATGAACTATACAAGAAGAAAAAAGCGCAATACGATGATGCTAAAGATGCCTTCAATAAGATGGTTAAAGAGCGTGGAGGAAACCCTGAGAAGTACAAACAAGATTTGACCTTCCTTCCAGAAGAGTTGGAAGATGGGGAAACAACAACGCTTTACCACCAAACAACAGGACTTACTACGTATTTGACAAAAGAAGGTCAATCTCGCTTGTATGGGGACGGTAAAGCTACCAAGATGTATGAAACTAAGAACCTACAAGATTCAGATTTGACAACAACGAACCCATATGCGGATAATGAAATCGAATGGGCAGTGGTCAAAGTTGGAGATAAGTTCGATGTAACCTACAAGGGTCTTAGCCAGGCTACTATCAAAGAAGGTCGTGATATCAAGCGTATTGCTAAAGTGGTCTACAAGTATGAAGTGAAAAGCTTGCCATCTAATGACGGACGAGGAATCGTTCAAATTTACAATGATCCAGCAGTGACAATGACAATCGGTAGCTCAACTGACACAGACCAACCCGTCACAGTTGGTGTTGATGTTGAATTTTATGATGAAAATGATCAATTGATTAATTTAGCTAACTATAATGCCATTTTGGCTTTGAATTCCTTAAACCACTGGAATGGAGCTTCTTATGTTGAAAATGACAAACCTCGCGCCCTCCTTGTAGAAGCTAAAGATATCAATGGAAACACTGTTCGTGGAACTTGGGATCCTTATTCAGATGGTAGTAACCCTAGTCTTGACGGAGCAGATGTTGCTGTGAAGCGTGGCTATGCAAACTTCGGTAGCGCTCAAGTCTTTAATGATGCTGACAATCCATTGAAGATCGTTAGTCAAAAAGCAACTTGGGATGGGAATGGTTTCTCAGTCAGTGAAGAAACTGTCCTTGATGTGACGACAGTCAATGCTTCAGGTGGAGGGAATGGCCATTCTATCGGAACAGAAGACTATGAATTTGGGGGTAGTTCTGATATTGTCGGTGCATATTCAGTTGATGCGGGATCAGGGATTTTGACCTATACTCCACGGATGAAGCACCAAAATACACCTCACGTAGAGTCTGTAAATATTGGGAATAAAGAGTTTATTAAGTTGCCAAACTCTAGTGTTGACCAAGATCCAACTACAAAGGAAGTATTTGCCAAGGAACAAAACCAGTATATGAACGAAGGTGCAACTTTTAATGCGGATCCTTCAAGTTCAACTAAGGGATGGGATGATCCAAAAAGTCCGTATCTCTACTATGGTGGCGGTGCAGTTATCTTGAAAGACGGCCATCTTGAGTTCACTGCTAAGGGAGCAAATGCTACGGATGAAGCAACCCTCTATTGGTTCTCAATCAATTCAAACGTTGCCTTTCCACAAGATCCAGGAGAAGAGCCAGTAAAACCAACAGCACCAACAGCACCAACAGCTCCTGAAAAACCTGAAATCAAAGATGTTCCAGCTGAAAAGGAAGTTCCAGTTCCACCAGCTTCCCCACTTTATAAGGTGGAACCAAAAGTTCCAGAACAACCGGTGAAGCCAACAGCTCCTGAATTGGAAAAGGATCCTGTGCTAAAAGAAACTATCAAACCGACAGTGGAATGGCATAAAAATAATATTCTTGTTACAAAAGAAGAGCCGCAACCGAAACCACAACCGGAACCACAATCGAAACCAACACCTAAGGCAGAGCCTAAACCAACTATTGGCTATCATACGCCTGCGCCAATGGTGAAGCAAAAGGTTGAAGAAAATCCGGTATCTGATGTTATTGAGGTGAAAGAAGTGTTGCCAAATACCGGTACAGAATCTGCAACGACCCTAATGAGCATTGGCTTGTTTGGTATGATTGCATCGGGCTTTGGTCTTGCTCGAAAGAAAAAAGAAAACTAATATCTTTCTTCAATCATTAAAAAACCAGAAGGTATTAATCTTTTGGTTTTTTTGAAGTCTTTGAATACGGTTTATGTGAAATGTTGGAAATTTCCTATAGGTTCTCTTCCATATTTATGTTACAATTAAACTACTACTATCGAAGGGAGAAACTATGATTAATTCAATTGTTTCACAAGGTTTAATTTGGGCTATTTTAGGATTGGGAATCTTTATGACCTTCCGAATTCTAGATTTTCCAGATATGACGACAGAAGGTTCCTTCCCGCTTGGAGGAGCGGTGGCGGTGACCTTGATCACCAAAGGGGTCAATCCGCTTATAGCGACCCTGGCTGCTATTGGAGCAGGATGCTTGGCGGGCCTTGCGACGGGACTTCTTTATACAAAAGGGAAAATCCCCACACTCTTGTCAGGGATCCTGGTGATGACATCTTGTAACTCGGTTATTCTCTTTGTGATGCAGCGGGCTAATCTGGGGCTTTTGGGTTATAAAAAAATTCAGGAATTTCTTCCTTTTGCCAGTGGGTTCAATGAGATCCTAATTGGCTTGATTTTTGTAACTCTTGTGGTGCTTGGTTTAATTTTCTTCTTGGATACGCGTTTGGGTCAGGCTTATATCGCAACAGGAGACAATCCAGATATGGCTAGAAGTTTTGGGATCAATACCGACCGGATGGAACTGATGGGCTTGGTCATTTCAAACGGTATTATTGCTCTATCTGGTGCACTGATGGCCCAGCAAGAAGGCTATGCGGATGCTTCGCGTGGAATCGGTGTCATTGTTATTGGGCTTGCCAGCCTCATTATTGGAGAGGTTCTCTTTTCAAATGTCACCTTGACAGAGCGCTTGCTCAGTATTGCAATAGGTTCAATCGCCTACCAATTTTTGATTTGGGCTGTGATTGCCCTTGGCATCAATACCAGCTATATTCGAATCTTCAGTGCCTTGATCCTAGCTATCTGTCTGATGATTCCGACCTTTAAAGAAAAAATCATGAAAGGAGCGAAACTCAGTAAATGACAGCGATTGTAGAATTAAAAAATGTAACCAAGTCTGTGAGCAATGGGATGAATGAAGAAAAAGTCATTCTGGATGATGTCTCCTTGGAAATTCGAGAACATGATTTTATCACGATTTTGGGGGGCAATGGAGCTGGAAAATCAACCCTCTTTAATACGATTGCAGGAACCCTTCCAGTTAGCAGTGGAAAGATCTATATTCTTGGGGAAGATGTGACCACATACTCTCCAGAAAAGAGAGCCAAATACCTATCGCGGGTTTTTCAAGATCCTAAAATGGGAACTGCACCCCGGATGACAGTGGCAGAGAACCTCTTGGTAGCGAAGTTTCGTGGAGAAAAACGTAGCTTGATTCCGCGCCACTTGGCAAGCTATAAAGAAGAGTTTCAAGCAGTTCTTTCTAAGATTGGCAATGGCTTAGAAAATCATATCGACACAGCGGTTGAATTTCTTTCAGGGGGACAACGCCAGGCTTTGAGTCTCTTGATGGCTACACTGAAACGTCCAGAACTCTTGCTTTTAGACGAACACACCGCAGCCTTGGATCCAAAAACGAGTCAGGCTCTGATGACCTTGACCGATGAGTTTGTGAAACAAGATGCTCTCACTGCCCTTATGATTACTCACCATATGGAAGATGCTTTGAAATATGGCAATCGCTTGATTGTGATGAAAGATGGACAGATCGTCCAAGATCTCAATCAAGAAGAAAAAGCCCAAATGACCATCGCAGACTACTATGAATTGTTTGAGAAAGAATAAGATACAAAGCCCGTAAAATGCAAAGTGAAAATAGGAAATTCTTGCAGTGAGCCATGCTCACAAGAGAATTTATCTTTTTCACACAGCATTTAGGGCGTGTTCATTTAATAAGATACAAAGGGCGTAGCGGATACAGTGAAAATAGGGAGTAGGACAGAAGTGATATCGTTTATGGCGCTTCCCCCCACAAGTCTGATTAGGATTCTTCCGAACTGATCAAGCGAGAGAAGAGTTCAATCAGCTACTGTGCCTTGTCTACATGCTAAGCTAGAGAGCTTGTTCTCTAGCTTTTTCTCTTTCTAAAACACAAGCTACTGTTTATAAATATACGTCGTCCTTTCAATGACTGCCTTATACAACAAAAAAGCTTAGAAAGAGGTCAGAAGAAAACTGCATAAAAATAGGAACTAGTTTCAGATGGAATCGCTTGCAATCGCTAAGGGGGTCGAGTATAATATAGATAGAAAGATGAAGAAGGGATTGATTCCAATGCCTTATCGAGATAGTTTTTAGGTTACTTCGTTTTAGGCCTGTTTTGCTGATAGCTGTTCATGCTCTTAACGTAAAAGAGCAGTTATGTCGTGTGTGTCGGATCGGTTGGACGGTCGGGCAAGCCTGCTTAGCTTGTCCGAAGACATAAGAAAACGTGGAAATAGTAGGTAGAAGCTTTTTATAAAGGTTTTCAAACTTCAATGCGTCCAGTCGAAAGCTCATAAATTTAGATTTGGGAAAGCAAAGAAAACCTCTGGTATTTTACAAAAATACTATTAAATGAAATCAACATCATAAACATTGTTTTGTTAGCCAATAGGTTAATTGCACCAAGTCAGCGAAGCAGACCAGGCCTCTAGTCCCGTAAGACTGGAGGCCATTTTTATAAAGATACAAAGGAGGGGGTGAGAGTATGGGATTGTCGTATGGGCAAGAGTACAGTTGTCGTGACCATTTTCGGCAAAGGGCTTTCGAGCGCTTTGGCATAGATGATCAGCACCTGAACCGCTGGATCAACCAACACCTTCCTTCCCTCTCTCCTTATGATGGTGATGTGGTTCAACCGGCCAACACGGAAGCCTATGTAGCTAGTGATGGAGTCATCTTTGTCTGCAACATCAAAAGTCGTGAGTTCATCACTTGTTTCAAGGCGGTTAATTACCAAGAACCAAAGGAAGAAGAGAAAGTCTACACGGACATTCATGAAAACAATGTCACTTCTTTCAAAAAGGACTTGCACCACTTGGTCAACCGCTACCGGCTCAAGGAAGCCAAAGAACTGTTTGAAAATATTGGAGAGGACTTGGATGACTTTTATCGTCTGTCCCAAGCAGTCAAGAACGGTCAATTGAGTGTTCGAAATAGCAAGCGCCTAGAGGAATTGTTGGCTAAGTTCCATGTGATCAAGGCGGCTATGCGGATTATTGAAAATAAACGGGGAGATTACCATCTTTAGGGGTCTTTTCCCCCTAAAAATAGGCGCCTAGAAGCCTTCTCATCTACTTTAAGATGGGGAGGCTTTTTTGCTGTGGGAAAGCTTTTTGAAAAAAATAGAAAAAAATTGTATAATAGAGTGGATATGCAAGTATTTGCAAAGCTGTAATTCGACTTGGGGAACCAAGGACCGTAAGTATTAAAAAAATTACACTAAAGGAGACAACAGTGAGTAGTATTAAATTAGTCACTCTTGGCGGTGTTCGAGAAAATGGGAAAAATCTCTACGTCGCTGAAGTGAACGAATCGATTTTTGTCTTGGATGCGGGATTGAAGTATCCAGAAAATGAGCAACTTGGGGTGGATGTCGTCATCCCAAATATGGACTATCTTTTTGAAAATAAGGAGCGCATTGCGGGTGTTTTCTTGACCCACGGTCATGCGGATGCTATTGGAGCCTTGCCTTATCTTCTAGCTGAAGCGAAAGTCCCTGTATTCGGGACAGAGTTGACCATTGAGTTGGCCAAACTCTTTGTAAAAAGTAATGACAGTGTCAAGAAATTCAATGACTTCCATATCATCGATCAAAATTCGGAGATCGATTTTGGCGATGCCGTTGTATCCTTCTTTCAAACCACCCACTCGATCCCTGAAAGTATTGGGATTGTGATCGGTACTCCTGAGGGGAATATCGTCTACACAGGAGACTTTAAATTTGACCAAACTGCAAGCGAGTCTTATGCGACCGACTTTGCACGCTTGGCTGAGATCGGACGTGAAGGGGTGCTTGCTCTCCTGAGTGATTCAGCCAATGCGGATAGTACCATTCAAGTTGCCAGTGAGCAAGAAGTAGGGGATGAAATCCTGGATACCGTTGCGGACTGGGATGGTCGTGTGATCGTGGCAGCCGTAGCCAGCAACCTTTCTCGGATCCAGCAGGTCTTTGATGCTGCTGCTGAGACTGGACGTCGGGTGGTCTTGACAGGATTTGATGTGGAAAACATCGTCCGAACAGCCATTCGCTTGAACAAATTGTCTCTTCCCAACGAAAAACTCTTGATCAAACCCAAAGAAATGAGCCGGTTTGAGGATCATGAATTGATTATTTTAGAAACAGGCCGGATGGGTGAACCGATCAATGGTTTACGTAAGATGTCTATCGGCCGTCACCGTTATGTGGAAATTAAAGATGGGGACTTGGTCTACATCGTCACTACACCGTCTATTGCAAAAGAAGCGGTGGTAGCGCGTGTGGAAAATATGATTTACCAAGCTGGTGGAATTGTCAAATTGATCACGTCAAGCTTGCGCGTGTCTGGTCACGGTAACGCACGAGACTTGCAGTTGATGATCAACCTCCTTCGACCTAAATATCTCTTCCCAATCCAAGGTGAGTATCGTGAGTTGGATGCCCATGCGCGGGTGGCGATGGAAGTCGGTATCCTACCTGAAAATATCTTTATTCCAAAACGTGGATCCGTGATGGAATATGAAAAGGGTGACTTCGTTCCTGCGGGAAGTGTCTCGTCTGGAGATGTCATGATTGATGGGAATGCCATTGGCGATGTGGGCAATATCGTCCTTCGTGACCGTAAAGTCTTGTCAGAAGATGGGATCTTCATCGTCGCTATTACGGTGAATCGCAAGGACAAGAAGATTATTTCCAAAGCGCGCGTGCATACCCGTGGATTTATCTACGTCAAGAAGAGTCGGGATATTCTTCGTGAAAGTTGCGACTTGGTCAACCAAAGCGTTGAAGACTATTTGACACAAGACAGCTTTGACTGGGGTGAGTTAAAAGGTTTGGTACGCGACAACTTGTCTAAGTTCTTATTTGAACAAACCAAACGTCGTCCAGCCATCCTACCAGTCGTGATGGAAGTGAAATAAAGTAGAAGAAAAGGGAACGCTTGGCGGCCGAAGGCTTGCCGAGTGTTTTTAACAGTAGAAAGAGGAAATCAAATGGCAGTTATGCAGATTGAGTATTATTCAGAAGCCTTGAAGATGGAGTGGGGTGTTTCCGTCCTTTATCCTGACGCGTCGCGCGTGGAGGATCCAGCGGATACGGATATTCCTGTCCTTTATCTTTTGCATGGGATGAATGGCAATCATCATTCTTGGTTGAAGAGGACCAATGTAGAACGCATTTTGCGAAATACCAATCTGATCGTGGTCCTCCCCAATACCAATAATGGCTTCTACACAGATACCCAGTATGGCTACAACTACTACACGGCCATCGCGGAAGAGTTGCCAGAGACTCTTTCTCGCTTCTTCCCGAATATGACCAAAAAACGAGAGAAAACCTTTATTGCAGGTCTGTCCATGGGTGGCTATGGCTCGATGCTCTTGGCCCTCAAGACAAATCGTTTCTCTCGAGCTGCGAGTTTCTCTGGAGCACTTAGTTTTCACGATAGAGACTTTGAAAACAATGACTTGGAGAAACCGGCCTTTTGGAAGGGAATCTTTGGGGATATAGAAGATTGGACGACGAGTCCCTACTCCCTTGAGACTGCTGCGAAGAAGTTTTCAGATAAAAAGACCAAGCTCTGGATCTGGTGTGGGGAGCAGGATTTCCTCTATGAAGCTAATCAATATGAAGTGAAGGCATTAAAGAAATTAGGCATGGATGTCACTTATAGCCACAGTCCAGGCAAGCACGAATGGTTTTATTGGGAACGGGAGTTGGAACACTTTTTACAAACCCTGCCAATTGACTTTGAATTAGAAGAACGGTTAAAATAAGATACAAAGCCCGTAAAATGCAAAGTG
>NZ_KV812828.1:16447-21911 GCF_001813525.1 Streptococcus sp. HMSC065C01
AGATACAAAGCCCGTAAAATGCAAAGTGAAAAAAGGAAATTGTCGCAGGGAGCGATGCTCACAAGAGAATTTATCTTTTTCACACAGCATTTAGGGCGTGTTCGTTTATTAAGATGGAAACAATCATCATATGGAGGCTGGGACAAAAGTCCTAGCCTCTTAATTGTTTTTGGATTGTCGAGCAAGACGCAGTGGTTGAGCGAGCTCTACTACACTGGTTTCATCAGTTTTTACAGCCCTACTCAACTGTGCGGAGGTGGGACGACGAAATCGAATTCTAACGAATGACCAATTTCTGTCCCACTCTCTTTTCTTATATATAGGAAGAAAAGTTGGAATTGTCACTTATTCATTTCAGTCCCGCTTTCTTTGTGGTATAATAGGAACGATTGAAAAATGAGCTAGAAATAGCGAACAAGACAAGAGGAGAGAAACATGGTAAAAGATATTCGTGTGCGTTATGCACCAAGTCCAACCGGACTACTACACATCGGAAATGCTCGGACAGCATTGTTTAACTACTTGTATGCACGCCACCATGGTGGAACCTTTATCATCCGTATCGAAGATACGGACCGCAAACGTCATGTCGAAGACGGTGAACGTTCCCAGCTTGAAAACCTTCGTTGGTTAGGCATGGACTGGGATGAAAGTCCTGAGACGCATGAAAACTACCGCCAGTCTGAACGTTTGGAACTCTATCAAACATACATTGACCAACTCTTGGCGGAAGGAAAAGCCTACAAATCTTATGTGACAGAAGAAGAGTTAGCGGCAGAACGTGAACGTCAAGAAGCAGCCGGTGAAACACCTCGCTACATCAACGAATACCTTGGCATGAGCGAAGAAGAAAAAGCAGCTTACGTTGCAGAACGTGAAGCTGCGGGCATCATCCCGACGGTTCGTTTGGCAGTGAATGAGTCTGGTATCTACAAGTGGCATGATATGGTCAAGGGTGATATCGAGTTTGAAGGTGGCAATATCGGTGGTGACTGGGTCATCCAGAAGAAAGATGGCTACCCAACCTACAACTTTGCCGTTGTCATCGATGACCACGATATGCAAATTTCTCACGTTATCCGTGGAGATGACCACATTGCCAACACACCAAAACAGCTCATGGTTTATGAAGCGCTTGGATGGGAAGCACCTGAGTTTGGTCACATGACACTTATCATCAATTCTGAAACTGGTAAGAAGTTGTCTAAACGGGACACTAACACCCTTCAATTTATCGAAGATTACCGTAAGAAGGGCTACCTTCCAGAAGCAGTCTTTAACTTCATCGCCCTTCTTGGTTGGAACCCTGGTGGGGAAGATGAGATCTTCTCTCGCGACGAACTGATCAAGCTCTTTGATGAAAACCGCCTTAGCAAGTCTCCAGCAGCTTTCGACCAGAAGAAACTAGACTGGATGAGCAATGACTACATCAAGAATGCAGACCTTGCGACCATCTTTGAAATGGCTAAACCATTCCTTGAAGAAGCAGGTCGTTTGACAGACAAGGCTGAAAAATTAGTGGAGCTCTACAAACCACAAATGAAGTCAGTGGATGAAATCGTTCCATTGACAGACCTCTTCTTCTCTGACTTCCCAGAATTGACTGAAGCTGAGCGAGAAGTCATGGCTGGTGAAACGGTTCCGACTGTACTTGAAGCCTTCAAAGCGAAATTGGAAGCCATGTCAGACGATGAGTTTGTGGCAGAAAATATCTTCCCACAAATCAAAGCAGTCCAAAAGGAAACTGGTATCAAAGGGAAAAATCTCTTTATGCCAATCCGTATCGCTGTTTCAGGGGAGATGCATGGTCCTGAATTGCCAGATACCATTTACTTGCTTGGACGCGAAAAATCCATCCAGCACATTGAAAATATGTTGGAAAAAATCAGATAGTTATCAGAAAAGCCCCCGTTAAAAGGGGCTTTTTGTTTTAGCTCTAAAGTAAAAGTATTATAGGAGTTTATCAAAAAATTGCCCCGGTTTGACAAATTGACACGACCGAAAACGCTTTTATCACTATTTAAAACAAAAATTATAAAAAAATAGCAATAATTAAGAATAATTGCTTCCAAAATTCGACAGATTAGTCTATAATGTTAGGGAAATAAAAAATGCAATAAGGAGATAGAAATGTTTTTTAAACGTTCTAATGGTGAATTCCGTGAAACGGATCGAGTGACTCGTTTCAAATTGATCAAGTCAGGTAAAAACTGGTTGCGTGCAGCGACTTCAAACTTTGGTCTTTTGAAAGTCATTCGTGGTCAAGTCGAAGAGACAGTTGTAGCTGAAGTGCGTGAAGACGCAGTATCAGTGAAGGAAATGACAAGCCGAGGCTTGCTCAAGGGGATCGTAGCAGCAGGGGCTGTTCTTGGTGCAGCTACAGTAGCAAATACTGCAAAAGCTGATGAAACTGGATCAGACGTTGCGACTGCATCTGAACTTTCAAGCGAAGCACTTGTAGAACAAGGAAGTACAGTTCTTGGAACAACTTCAACAACCGAATCTCAGTCTGAATCAACAACAGCATCAACAACTGAGTCAACTACTGAATCTCAATCTCAATCAACAACAGAATCAGCTAGCGCTTCTGCCTCAACATCTGTAAAAGTATCAGCATCTCTATCAGTTTCATTGAGCGAACAAGGTTCAGCAGAACTTTCAGCAGCTTCAAGCGAATCAACTGTAGCAGCTGGCTCTGAAGCAAGTGTAGAAAGTACTACAACAGTAGCGAAAGCTGAAGATAAAGTTGTTTTGGAACAAAACACTTCAGAAGCAGCATTGTTGAACAAGATTGCAGGAGACTACTCAGCAACTGTATCAGCTCCAGAGAAGAAAGCAGCACTTGATGCGGCTATTTCTAAAGTTCAAACAGAATTGACAGCAAGCAACAGCTTGATCAATGCTAATGCATCCGCTCAATCGTACGCAGACCAACGCGAACGCTTGAGCAAGTCAGTAGATGACATGATGGCAACTTTGACTGCAGCAGGCTTTACTGGTAACACAACAGTGAATGGTGCTCCAGCCATTTCAGCTCAGTTGTCACCAATCTCAACAAGTACTAATGGAACGACAGTTCCAGTTATTACAGATGCGAACGGTGCAACGATTGAGGATGCAGCCTTCAGCAAGTCTGGCTATGCTTTGGATCCAAACGCTGATCGTTTCACTTTCGGTGTATGGCAATTCCTTAAAACAGACCATTCTACTGGTGCGAAAACAAACTTTGATTACTATGCTACTCTTGCAGTAGATCGTTCTGCCATCACTGGTAGTCTTTCAGCTAATCCAGATGTTTACTTGCGTATTGTGAAGAAATCTGATGGATCAGAAGTCTACACTCGTACCCTCAAAGCTGGAGAAAGCAACATCTCACTTCCAAGCTACATCACCAACAACAACTCTGATGTAACCAACACTTTGACTTATACAGGTGCTAACGGCACTGATCCAGGAAACGTTACCTTCTCATTGGTAAATGCGAAGCTTGAGTATGAAACACTTCAAATCCGTGATACTAACTATCCTGGTAATGAAGGTGAAGACAAACAAAACGTTCAAACTTCTGTTCCTTATGCAACAGTTGATCAAACAACTCACTATAAGCTTATCCAAGGTAACTCTACTCCAGGTCAACTATACAAACCTACTGGAAATGAAACAGATCTTGCAAGCTACACACAAACAGGTCTTGCAGGACAACAATTTACAGCTTCAAACAACCGTGATATCCCTGGTTACAAGCATGTAGCTGCTACAACAGATTCTACTCAAAAAACATCTGGTATCCTTGGTAAGGGTGTTGTCGGTCAAAAACTGGTCGAACTTCAAGGTGGAGCCAACCACTACTATGTGAAACGTATTTCTGAAATCGTGGATACAAATGGTTCGACTGTAACGAAATTCTACGCTCTTGATCCATCTCAAGTGAACAATTTTGCTACATCTGATATTGGTACTGAAGATGTATCTAAGTACACACTCATCTACACAAGTAAAGTTAATAAGGCTGGTGAAGAGTGGAAGTCTGATGAGACTAAAGTTACAAAAGTAAACAGTAAAAATGGTGATTACTATCTTGAAGTCAACGAAACTGCTGGAAGCAAATCACTCATTATTACTGGTTGGTCGTCTCCTACTGAGACAGATACTTATAAACAAATGGACGGAACTCTACATACTTATCCACGTCCATTCAAAGGTGCTCCAAGCACATCATTGACACCTGCCGGAGCTGGTAATAACAGTTACAACGTCATCGCTGGTAAAGTTCCAGAAATCCAAGCAGAAGGATCTGTTGCGAATGACCCAACAGCACCAAATGGTAAAGTATACTCTGAATTGAAGGGTTATTCATCATTCTCAAACAACTACTCAATTCCAACTGCGATTAAACCATCAACTGATGTGAACTATTACTTCGAGAAAATGGATGATTCTGAGTCTGCATCTCAATCACAATCTTTCTCTACCTCTGCTTCAAACTCGCAATCCGAGTCAGAAGTAGTGTCTAAATCACAATCTTCATCAGAATCAGAAGTAGCGTCTAAGTCACAATCTGTATCAGAATCAGAAGTGGTTTCTAAATCACAATCAGTGTCACAATCAGAATCAGAAGTAACATCTAAGTCACAATCTGTATCACAATCTGAATCAGAAGTAGTGTCTAAATCACAATCTGTATCACAATCAGAATCAGAAGTAGCATCTAAGTCACAATCTGTATCACAATCTGAATCTGATACAACATCAGCTTCTAAATCAGCATCAGAATCAGCATCTGCATCATTGAGCCAATCAGAAGTTGAATCAGCAAGTGTATCTGAGTCACAATCAGAATCTGCTTCTAAATCTGCATCTGAGTCAGCATCAGCATCTAAGTCTACTTCAGAGTCAGCAAGCACATCAGAATCAGCATCTGAGTCAGCATCAACATCTGCATCTGAGTCAGCAAGCGCGTCAGAATCAGCATCTGAATCTGCTTCAACATCAGCATCAGAGTCAGCAAGCGCGTCAGCATCAGTATCAGCATCTGCATCAGTATCAGCGTCTGAATCAGCATCAGTATCTGAATCAGTATCAGCATCTGCATCAGTATCAGCATCTGCATCAGTATCAACATCTGAATCAGTATCAGCAAGCCAATCAGCTTCAGCATCTGAATCAGTATCAGCATCTGAATCAGCATCAGTTTCAGAATCAGTATCAGCGTCAGCATCAGTATCAGCGTCTGAATCAGCATCAGTATCTGCATCAGTATCAACATCTGCATCAGTATCAGCGTCTGAATCAGCATCAGTATCTGAATCAGTATCAGCATCTGCATCAGTATCAGCATCTGAATCAGCATCAGTTTCAGAATCAGTATCAGCGTCAGCATCAGTATCAGCGTCTGAATCAGCATCAGTATCAACATCTGCATCAGTATCAGCATCTGAATCAGTATCAGCATCTGCATCAGTAT
>NZ_KV812828.1:22011-29154 GCF_001813525.1 Streptococcus sp. HMSC065C01
TCAGCATCAGTTTCAGAATCAGTATCAGCGTCTGAATCAGTATCAACTTCTGTATCCATTTCAGAATCATTGAGTACTTCAACTTCACTTTCTACATCAGTATCAGCATCAGCATCTAACTCTTCATCAAATTCTGAAAGTGAAAAACCTCAAGGTGAAGTTATTATTACTTACATCCGTGAGAATGATGGTAAGGAAATTAAAGTCCAACGTCAAGATACTCCTAAGTCAGACTACAACACGCCTTATGACACTACTGAGAACGATGAACAACCTAAGTACATTGAGTTTGAAGGTAAGAAATACGAACGTGTACCGGCTGGTGATTATCCAGTAGGTAAAGTTGATAGTGAAGGACATCTTGAAACTTCTGATCCAATCAAAGGTAAAGTAGAAAAACCAGTTTCTAAGATTACTTATGTTTATAAAGAGGTTAAAGAAGAACCAGCACAACCTAAGGGTAATGTATATGTTCACTACGTAGACACTGAAGGTAACAAGATCAAGGAATCTGTAACGGACGAAAAAGATCAACCAGTTGATAAAGATTACGATACAGTAGTAGACAACCGTCCACAAACAATCGAGTTCCAAGGTAAGACATACGAATTGGTACCAGCAGGTAACTACAAAGTAGGTCAAGTCGATGAACAAGGTCACTGGACAGGTGATGACGCTACAACTGGTAAAGTAATCGAAGGTGATAAGAATGTCACTTACGTCTACAAACTTAAGGAAGATCCAACGAAACCTAAAGAAGGTGAAGTAATCATCACTTACATCCGTGAAGAAGATGGTAAGGAAATTCAAAAACCTCGTCAAGATACACCAAACTCACCATATGACACACCATATAACACAACTGAGGAAGGTGAAAAACCTAACACAATCAAGACTCCAGACGGTAAGACATACAAGATCGTACCGAAAGGTGACTACCCAGTAGGTAAAGTTGACGGCGATGGACACTTGGAATCATCTGATCCAATTAAAGGTAAAGTTGACAAACCTAAATCAACTATCACTTACGTTTATAAAGAAGTGAAGGGTAATGTATACGTTCACTATGTAGACGTCAATGGTAACAAGATTAAAGACGATGTCACTGACGAAAAAGATCAACCAGTTGATAAAGATTACGATACAGTAGTAGACAACCGTCCACAAACAATCGAGTTCCAAGGTAAGACATACGAATTGGTACCAGCAGGTAACTACAAAGTAGGTCAAGTCGATGAACAAGGTCACTGGACAGGTGATGACGCTACAACTGGTAAAGTAATCGAAGGTGATAAGAATGTCACTTACGTCTACAAACTTAAGGAAGATCCAACGAAACCTAAAGAAGGTGACGTTATCATCACTTACGTAGACGAAAAAGGTAAAGAAATCAAGAAACCTCGTCAAGACACACCAAACTCACCATATGACACACCATATAACACAACTGAGGAAGGTGAAAAACCTAACACAATCAAGACTCCAGACGGTAAGACATACAAGATCGTACCGAAAGGTGACTACCCAGTAGGTAAAGTTGACGGCGATGGACACTTGGAATCATCTGATCCAATTAAAGGTAAAGTTGATAAACCACGTTCAATCATCACTTACGTCTACAAAGAAGTCAAAGGTGACGTTTACGTTCACTACAAAGACACTGAAGGTAACACTATCAAGACTTCAGTAGTTGACGAAAAAGATCAACCAGTTGATAAAGACTACGATACAGTTGTAGACAACCGTCCAAAAGAAATCCAATACAATGGTAAGACATATGAATTGGTTCCAGCAGGTAACTACACTGTAGGTAAGGTTGATGGACAAGGTCACCTTGAGTCATCAGACGCTACAACAGGTAAAGTTATCGAAGGACGTAAAGACGTAACTTACATCTACAAACTTAAAGAAGAACCAACTCAACCTAAGGGTAATGTTTACGTTCACTATGTGGACGAAAATGGTAAGACCATCAAGACATCAGTGGTTGATGAGAAAGATCAACCAGTAGGTAAAGACTACGATACAGTTGTGGATAATCGTCCTAAGACAATCGTGACTCCAGATGGTAAAGTTTACGAATTGGTACCACAAGGTAACTACCCAGTAGGTAAAGTTGATGGACAAGGTCACTTGACAACAACTGATCCAACAACAGGTAAAGTTATCGAAGGTGATAAGAACGTTACTTATGTTTACAAACTTGTGAAGACACCAACCGTTCCAACACCAAATACTCCAGTGCCACCAACTCCAACACCAAATACTCCTGTAGATCCAACACCTAATAAACCAATGGATCCAACACCAAACACACCAGTGAACCCAGTTCCTGAGCAACCGGCTCAACCAGCTCCAGCTCTTGAACAACTTCCAAATACTGGTGAAACAGGATCTGTAGCTTCAGCTCTTCTTGGAGCAGTTGCAGGGGTTGCAGGGGTTGCAGCACTTGGACGTCGCAAAGAAGAAGAAAAATAATCTTCTATCCTAATTTGATTCGGTCATTTCAAGTATGTGGGAAATGAAAAAGGATCCAAAAAGAGAACCTTCGGGTTCTCTTTTTGTATGCTGTTATTTGTGTTAAAAACTAGTCTTAATTAGTTACTTTTGGGGAAAATTAGTGTATAATAACTCGATATCTAAAATTTAAGGAGCGAACATGTTTTTTAAACGTTCGAAGGGTGATTTTCGCGAAACGGAGCGAATCACGCGTTATAAATTGATCAAATCAGGAAAGAATTGGGTACGGGCATCTGTTTCTCGGTTAGGCCTATTTCGTGTCATGCGAGGTGGTGTGGATGAAAATATTGTGGTTCGATATGATGATTCTTCACGTCAAATGCCTGCGGATCTGGTTAAAGGGATGGTTGTGCTAGGGGCTCTGGCTGGGGCGACCACGGTTGCCAATCCAGTATTTGCCGAGGAAAATGAGATGAATACGACTGTTGGGTCTGAAATTAGCCCATCGACCGGCATTGTTGATCAGGATAGTTTTGTTTTGGGTACGATGTCTGCTGTGGATTCTGTCTCAGCGAGTCAGTCCATAAGTGAATCCATCTCATTTTCAGAGTCAGCTAGTGAAAGCCTTTCTCTGTCTCAATCGGTGTCTTTGAGTGAATCTCATGGTGTCAGTGCTTCAGCGAGTCCGTCCACTTCAGAAATTGCTAGTAGCACTCTCTCAGAGAATGACGCTATTCATGTAGCTACTTCTGAAACGAGTGAGAAAGTAGCAGTGGCTCAGACCACTCGCTCGGAAGACCAGGTGAAGCGTCTGCAAGTCTTAGCTTTGGATTTATACACCTATCGGGCACAGGCTCTGGAAATCCCTGGGACAGAAACTGCTATTGAAAATGGAGATCTGGCTTTGGAGGCTATTCGTGTAGGTTTGTCCAATCCGGCAATTCAAATCGATGCCGTGGAAAGTCAAGCAAAAACCGCTCGGAATCGTTTGGTCAACGCGGTGCTGCGCGCGACATCTGGTCAGCGCGACCCTCGAAATGGGAACCGTATTGACACAGATACCAGCCTCCGTGCACCCCAGTATAATTTAGGTCCGGCTAACAATGCCTTGATTTCTGTTTATAACTCTGACTACATCAATCAGGCTTATAATGTTGTTGAAACCATTCCTACACGAAATAGTATTAAAAGCCTTGGCTACGCTTCTGGTAGTGATCGTGTGAATGGCATCAATTTTCCTCAGACGTCGGCACTAAGAAATAGTGCAGTAGCATTTAATATTATGGGAACTGTTGGCCAGACAGAAGTCGTAACGCCTGGAAAAATTTATAATCTTTCTTTTGTAGTGACGAATACGGCTAAGCAGTCAGTGACACGTACGCTACGAATCCAGGTCTTGCCGCAAAATGATGGTATTCGTAATCCGATTACGACTGTGACAACGAGTACTTTTGTTAATGACACAAGTAATCTCGCTCAAGCCGAAAAAGATAAGGTTTGGGAGGCTTTTAAGACTGCTAACCCAAATATTGCGACCTCTAAGGACTTTAAGTCTTATTCCGTCTCAGCAACGGGTGTAGTAACCATTACTTATAAAGATAACACCACAAATGATGTAACTGCTCCTGTTAAGCGCCTAGCAGCACCGACGGTTGAGACTCGCTTACTAGAGAAAGCCTATACTCAAACACCTGTAACGGTGACGGGGGCTGAGCCAGGGTCTACTGTTGTCTTGTACAATAATGATGATGAAATCGGAACAGCAGTGGCAGATGCTTCGGGTCAAGCGATTGTGACGCCGACTGTTAAGTTACAAACGGGTGGTGTAACAGCCAAAGCTCGCATCATGTATGGTGATTATGCGGTGTATTCAGATGCCAGTAATTCCGTGGCTGTAACTGACGGAACGCGTCCTGAAGTGACGGCCAAGTTGACTGTCGATGGTGTGGAACCTAAGTCTACGCCTCTCGAAGGTGGTGGAAAAAACTATACCATCTATGCTGGCGATGATGCTGTTTTGACTTTCACGGCAACGGATGACAGTGGCAAGCTTAAAGAAATGAAAGTCGTTGCAAGAGCCGATTTGAATGACAATGCCTTGAACGGCAATTTCTTTGGTAGTAGCCAGTACGGAACTGGTAATATTGCTCTTATCACGGGTGATATTACGGCTACCAGTGCGAACCCTGCAACCATCACAACGACCATTCATTTGAAGGATGATCTTTACCATACCTACCGAAATACATGGCAACGCAACGTTGCGGCTATTGACAATGCCTCCAATATGAACCGTCCAAACGGTTTGGGTGAGATTCGGATTACTCAGGGGCGTCTCGCTGATCGTACGCCAGGTGTGGCGCCGACAAGCACTATTCAGGTGACCAGCCTGACAGCATTGACTGATGCAGATAAGAGCAAGGTGATTGCTGCTGTGTCGGCAGTCAACCCAGAGGTAGCTAACCGGATTAAGTCCTATACGGTTAATAGTGATGGTACAGTCACCATTACTTATAAAGATAGTACGACCAATGTCGTAGCGGTGAAACTGTCAGATAGCGATCACAGTCAGTCTGTATCAAACAGTCAGAGTGCATCTGCGAAGACTTCGCAATCGATCAGTCAGTCTTTAAGTGCTAAGCAATCACAGAGCGTATCGGCTCAGCAGAGCGTTTCATTGAGCCAGTCACTGAGCTCGGTTCGCTCACAAAGTTTGTCAGCTTCACTAAGTCAATCAGCTTCTGCAAGTGTCTCAGCTCAAGCAAGTCTATCTCGCAGTCAATCGTTGAGCAAGGAGATTTCTCAATCTCAATCCGCTTCAACGAGTCAATCTGTATCGACAAGAAAATCTGAATCTGAGAAGGTTTCTGAATCAGCTTCTGCAAGTGTCAGTGCCTTGCAGTCTGCTTCGGTATCGGCGAGTGTATCCAAGGTGGTTAGCCAGTCTGTCTCAAGTTCGACATCCGCTTCAACGAGCGCCTCTGTTTCAGTGAGTCAGTCAGCATCAGCATCGCTTTCACAGTCGGTATCAGAGTCACTAAGTCAATCGACTCGCGAGTCGGCTTCAAAATCCGTAAGCCAATCGCAATCTGAGTCTGCATCAGTATCTTTGAGTGAGTCCGCTAGAAAATCAGCATCGTTGAGCACTTCCGTATTAGAGAGTCAATCAGCCTCAACTTCGGTGTCGGTTTCAACCTCTGAATCGGTGTCAGCCTCTGAATCAGTTTCAGCCTCAGAATCAGCATCAACCTCTGAATCAGCATCAACCTCTGAATCGGTCTCAGCGTCCGAGTCAGCATCTACATCAGAATCAGTATCAACATCCGAATCGGTTTCTACATCTGAGTCAGTTTCAGCCTCAGAATCAGTGTCTGCTTCTGAATCGGCATCAACATCGGAGTCAGTCTCAGCGTCTGAATCTGTGTCAGTGTCCGTCTCAGCGTCAGAATCAATCTCAACCTCAGAATCAGTCTCGACCTCTGAGTCAGTTTCAGTCTCTGAATCTGTATCTACGTCTGAGTCAATTTCAACCTCAGAGTTGGCATCTACCTCTGAGTCAGTTTCTGTATCTGAATCAGTCTCAACGTCTGAGTCAATCTCGACCTCTGAATCATTGTCAGCATCGTTGAGCACCTCAGTATCTGAAAGTCAGTCAGTCTCTGCTTCAGTGTCAGTTTCGACTTCAGAGTCGGTTTCAATGTCAGAATCAGCCTCTGCGTCCGAGTCAGCGTCAACTTCTGAATCAGCGTCAACCTCTGAGTCAGCATCAGATTCCGAGTCAGTCTCAGCGTCGGAATCAGTGTCAACGTCAGAATCAGTGTCTACATCTGAGTCAGTCTCGACGTCTGAGTCGGTATCTACATCTGAGTCAGTGTCAACATCCGAATCAGCTTCTGCGTCTGAGTCAGTGTCAACTTCTGAATCAGCCTCTGCTTCTGAATCAGTCTCAACCTCTGAATCAGTATCTACGTCTGAGTCGGTGTCAACATCCGAATCAGCCTCAACCTCTGAGTCAGTATCAGCATCCGAATCAGTTTCAATATCCGAGTCGGTTTCTGCATCCGAGTCTGTCTCAACATCCGAGTCAATTTCAGCCTCTGAGTCGGTTTCAACATCCAAATCAGTGTCTACCTCAGAATCGGCATCTGCATCCGAATCAGCTTCTGCGTCTGAGTCAGTATCAACATCCGAATCTGCATCTGCTTCTGAATCACTCTCGACATCCGAATCAGTATCAACGTCTGAGTCAGTTTCAACGTCCGAGTCAGTATCAACATCCGAGTCGATTTCTGTATCTGAATCAGTGTCTACGTCTGAATCGGAATCGACATCCGAATCAGTTTCTGCATCTAAGTCGGTTTCTGCATCCGAGTCTGTCTCAACCTCTGAATCAGTTTCAACATCAGAATCATTCTCAGTCTCTGAATCAGCCTCTGCGTCCGAGTCAGCGTCAACTTCTGAATCAGCGTCTGAGTCAGCGTCAGCCTCTGAGTCAGCATCAGTCTCTGAGTCGGCCTCTACGTCTGAGTCGGTTTCAGCCTCTGAATCAGTATCAACATCCGAGTCAATTTCAGCCTCTGAGTTGGTTTCAACGTCTGAATCAGTCTCAGCGTCTGCATCGGTTTCTGTATCCGAATCAGTGTCTACGTCCGAGTCGGTTTCTGTATCAGAATCAGTGTCAAC
>NZ_KV812829.1:0-6446 GCF_001813525.1 Streptococcus sp. HMSC065C01
GTTACTTTCTTGATCAATTGTAAAACTATCAGGCTTCTCTAATCTATAAGATAGAGCGATCTGTGATCAAAAAAAGTTTTGTGACTAGTCAAGAGTATCCTGAACTTTTAAACCAAGAGAATTGGAAAACAATTAAGACTTGCTGTGACAATCTAAAAGTATGGCTCATCTATGATAAAGGAAAATCTATAGCTTATGTTTGGGATAAAAATAAGCTAACAGACAAAGAAGCAAAACAAAAAGCTGAATTGAAACTACTGTTAATGTGAGGTAAGTGATGTATCAACCAGAAAAACTAAAGGCTCGAAGAAAAGAGCTAAAAATGACTCAAAAAGATATTGCTGATCAGTTGGGAGTCAGCTATCAAGCCTATTCCGCATGGGAACGTGGAGTAAAACAACCATCTAGAGAAAAAGTGCAACAACTAGAGCAGATTCTAAATGTACCAAAAGGTTTTTTTACAGAGATCGAAATCGTCCGACTATATAATACTTTATCAGATGAAGGTAAGAATAATGCACTTAATTATGTCAGAAACCTAGTTCAAAAAGAAGCTTATAAGAACGTTGTTTCAATATCAGCAAAACTATACGAATATCATGTTTACGAAAAAATGTCTGCTGGTATCGGTTCAACGGTTTATAATGATCAGGATTATAATACTGTTTATTTTGATAAAGAACTAGCTCAAAAAAATGAAGCACCTATTCCAAACCTATTGGCTCGAGAATTTGACCAAGAAAAGCCACTTGAAGCAATTGTAACAGATTTGACCTACGTCCGTGTTGGAAATCGTTGGGCTTATGTTTGTTTGATCATTGATCTCTTTAACCGCGAAATTATTGGACTGTCAGTTGGGTGGCACAAGACTGCAGAGCTCGTCAAACAAGCCAATCAAAGCATTCCTTACGCGCTTACCAATGTCAAGCTGTTCCATTCTGACCGTGGTAAGGAGTTTGATAACCAGCTGATTGATGAGATGCGGCATCGCTCGGTCTCTAAGTCAAGCAGCTTGTCCCTATGACAACGCTGTGTCTGAAAGTACTTACCGTGCCTTCAAACTCGAGTTTGTCAACCAAGAAACCTTCCATTCGCTGAAAGAACTAACCTTTAAAACAAAGGACTACGTTTACTGGTGGAATCATCACCGCATTCACAGCAGTCTGAACTACCAAACCCCAATCGCTAAGCGAATCAGCGCTTTAAAAAAACACTTTATAAATTTTGTATAGAAAAGTGTTGCCTTTTCATATCTCATTTTTTTACTTAAAGCCTTGACAGACTTGACAAATGGTAGAAAAGAGCCTAAAAAGGCAGAGTCCTGATAAGTTCTACCTTAAATTTCGTTATGAAACAAGTTTATTTCTTTCTAACGTCCTCAAGAACCTCATCGCCTTTCAACTCAAAGACTCTGTGATTCTATTATTTGTAAAACTTCTTTCATATTTTCAACTTTCCATTGCGCTTTGTCATTAAAAAATGGTAATCGGCTATCATAATAACCAATAGTTGCAATTCCTGCGCTAGTTGAAGATTCAATTCCAGAGTATGAATCTTCAATTGCAATACATTGTTCTGCTTGCAATTCTAACTTATGTAGCGTTGTTAAATAGATAGACGGATTTGGCTTACTTTCTACAAAATTCTCTCCGCTAACGATGACATCAAAATATTTTTTTATGTCACACCTTTCTAAAACTTCATTAATATGCTCATATTTTGATGATGATGCTACAGCTAATTTGATTCCGTTTTTCAATGCATAGTCAATAATTTTTAGAATTTCTTTTCTAAAAAGTAAAGAATAATCAATTTTTTCATATCTCTCATCACTAAAAGAAGCATATTCTTTTTCTATAGTTTTTATATCATATTGTTTCCCAATAAATTGCTGTAAAAGCCTATAAAGATTAAAATATGATTTACCAACTAATACCAATAGCTCAGAATCTTCGTAACTAGATTTTGGATTAAGGTGTTTGATAAAATCTTTCTGTATTAGAAAATCTTGGTACTCTGTATCAACTATAACTCCATCCATATCGAAGATTATACCTTTCAAATTCATAAATCCTCCTTTAAAATCAAAATCTATCATATATAATACCCGTGTTGCTAGTTGATAAAAAATCCTAAATTATAGACCAAAATAGCCCGTTCGATCTCTAATTGCAAACCTGCTAAAGAGCGAGCAAGCGGATGTTCAATGTTAAACAATGCATTTAGGACAGAGATCCGAGTTTCGATGGTCCTTCGGATTGTCAGGATAGCAGGATTGTTGTGCTCAGCTGCTCCTTTCATATTTTTACAAATCGGCGTCAAAAAGTCTATTCCCTTGGCTTCCAATCGTTTTTTCAGTTCCTTACCCAAGTAGTCCAAATCCGCTAAAACAGGAGTATAGGGGATGGCATCCAGCAACTCTTCTGCCACCTGAATATCATGGACCGAGACAGGCGTAACCAAGTAATCCAAAATATAGCCCGACTCTGTCACCGCCAGATGAATTTTAAAACCATAGAACCACATGTTTTTGGAAGCGCAGTAGCCGATGTTGGCCACCTCATTCAAGACCTTGGCCTGATGATTTCTAACCGGCTGACACAAGAGGACTGGAAAGCTGTCGATAATGACTAATTCATCAAAATCCAGCTGATTGAAATAGAGGCAAATCAGCTGAAGCAGGGGCATCAGATAATGAACACGGCGATAGAAGCGGCTTCTCTCCAATCCCTGAATCCGAAGAAATTTCGGATAAATTGATAAAACTTTCGCTGTGACTTCATCCCAATTTCTGCCTGAAATTGCATCAAGGTTAAAACAGAAACATTCGAAACCTTGCATTGCTCTACATTCTTGCGGTGGATCAACTCATCAGGAGCGACTTTTTGATATAAGTCACGGCAGACTTTACGAAGCTGCGGCATACTGAGTTGAAGGTGATGGCGATTCGGTGTATAATGGAAAATGTCCATTTGGTTTACCTCCCTGCTATTTTTCTTCACTTGCAGTGTACACCAAATGGGCTTTTTTGTTAAGTCAAATCAACTATCAGCAGGAGTATATAATATCTAATGGATTCTTAGATATTATATCAGGAGAAATAGTAAATATTCTTGTTTTATACCAATTGACACCAACAGCTAGTACATTTGCTTTTTTGGCTGAGATAATATCTGCATCTGAATCACCAAAGAATATCGCATCTGAGGGAGTTGCATTATAATGGTCAAGTATCTTCAAAATTCCTTCACTATCAGGTTTAGAATTAGCAACATCATCATCAGATACAATGTAATTAAAATATTTTTCTAATTCTAATTTCTTCATACTTATTTGTATACTTTTTCGCCCCTTACCAGTAAAAACAGCAAGTCTTTTTCCTTTGTAATTTAATTTTTTTAATAGCAAAGTAATATTTTCAAATACTTTATTTTGAACAATAAAATGATCGTGTAAATTTTCATAAAGAATGTAAAATAATTCGACTGCTTCATCAGCATATTTTTCTTCTACATGGCTCCTTATAATATCTTCCTCACTACCTCCAAATAATGATTCAATATCCGAATCACTCATTTTGATATTTTTATATTTTTCAAACACTATCCTGAAGCAACTAAAACAAAGAGGGAGTGATTCAATAATAGTATTATCAAAATCAAAAATAAATATTTCTTTTTTGTCAATCATCTTAGTCCTCTATAATAGTTTATATAATCAAGATATTCTTGTTCAATGTTATAAGGAAGGGAGTTATAATTGAAATAACTTAACTCCAGCGTTTCTTCTGAACTTACATTCAATTCTCCCGTATAATTAATCGCTTTGTATAGAGAGGTAACTACATAGATTTCATCTTTGTTTTGCAGAACAAAATGATAATCCTGCCCTGAAAAAGTATGAATTAACTTCAATTCTTCAATTGTTAATCCGGTCTCCTCAAATACTTCCCTAATTGCCGTTTGTTCAAGTGTCTCTCCTACTTCCAATAATCCACCTGGCAATCCCCATGTTCCTGAAGACCGTTTTTGAAGCAACACTTGATCTAGTTCATTTTCAATAATAACATTTGAACCTACTAGAATAAGTAAGTCATTACCTATCTTTTTTCGAATTGTTGACACGTAATTTTCTGTTGGTGTGTTAAGCATCTTGTATCACCCGTTTCTTTATCTCTTCAGCATTGATATGAATGTTTCTTAAAATATTAACTATCATTTCGATATCTGCATACGTTAGAAATGGATGCATAGGTAAACAAATTATATTTTTGGAAATATTTTCAGTATTTTCTAAAACAAGATCATTGTATTCAGAATAACAATCCATTTTATGTATAGGAGGAGAAAAATAATTTCTTGTTGGAATACCCTCTCTATTCAAACTCTGAACAACTGTATCTCTATCTAACCCAAATGACCTTGCATGCACTACTATGCATAAATCTTTATATGTACTAATTTGGTTATCCGGTATTTTTTGCAACGATACTCCTTCAATTTCAGATAATAACTGTCTATAATAATTGCCAATCTTTTTACGCTCCGATAGATTTTTGTCAATTACACTCAATGACATTAGACCAGTTATAGCTGCCAACTCACTAAGTCTAGCATTAACACCAATCTCAGTACAATTATAATCTCCCGGATTTCCATATTCTCTTAAAAGTCTAATTTTGCTATCAATTTCTTTATTTTTACTTACGACAATTCCCCCTTCACCTGTAACTAGAGTTTTTGTAGGAGAGGTACTATATACTGAGATATCACCAAAGTTTCCCAAATGTGTTTTGTCAATGGTACTACCAAATGCGTGAGCAGCATCATAGATAAGTTTAAGATTATGGGTTTTAGATACCCTTTCTAATTCATATACTTCTGCTCCAACTCCGAATATGTGCACAGCAATAATTGCTTTTGTTTTAGGAGTGATATATTTTTCAATGTTATTTGTTTCGATTGTAAATGTTTCAGAGTTGCAATCTACAAAAACAGGAATAGCTCCAACCTTTTTAATTGCATGAACAGTTGCACAAAATGTAAAACTAGGGACAAGGACTTCATCACCACTTTTTATTCCCAATGCTTCTAATGCTAAAATTAATCCTATAGTCCCAGAAGAGACAGCAGTTACATAGGGAGCTCCTAAATAACTGCTCACCTCAGACTCATACTTTTCTAAAAATCTCCCTTTTGAGAGCATCCCAGTTTTAAAAACTTCGTTAAAGTATGACTCATATTTTGATTCTGAATAAGTAGGAAACATAGGTTTTATAAATTTTAATTGACTTGAAAACGCTGGTTTCCCACCTAATATTGCTAATTGTTTCATATTCTAACTCCTTAATTCAAATATTCCTTAGTAGCAACTTTTACGTTGCTATATATATCGCAGAATGGATTATTAATTAACCCTGATTTCATGCTATTTGCAATTTCTTCTACTCCAACTTCAATAGACTTCTGTGATGAAAAACCCAACTGCTCTATTTTATCAAAAGAAACACTATAGCTTCGATTATCTTCCTTTAAACCATCTAAGTTAACTTTAGTATTTCCAGTAGCTTTTGAAATTATGCTAGCTACTTCAGTAAGATTATAATTTTCAGAATTATTACCAACATTAAATACTTCTATACCGTTATCTGTATATTTATTTTTACATCTTTCTTCAAAAAGCAAATTGATAGCTCTGGCCACATCTCCACAATGAATAAATGGTCTCTCTTGCTGACCGCCGTAAACATTTATAACTCCGTTATTTAATGCAGAGGCAGTCATTACATTTACAGCTAAGTCAAATCGCATCCTCCTCGATAAACCAAAAACGGTACAAAATCGCAATATGATAATATTCAACTTATCCTTATAATTTAATAAATCTTTCTCTGAAAGTAGCTTTAGCTCTGCATAATAATCAACAGGATTGGGAATACTATGTTCATCAAACTTATCTTTACCAAAACCATAGACACTACAGCTTGAGGCAAAAATAAAATTTTTCACCCCCTTTTTGACTGCACATTCTACTAGATTTCTTGTTCCACGAACGTTAATATCGTAAGCGATATCTTTGTCAACAACACATGAAGGCTCTCCAACTAGACTTGCCAAATGAATAATTGTATCAATTTGATTTAGGGATTTCAAAATGTCCTCTTTGATTCGAATGTCCCCCTTAACTAATTTAAAACGTTCTGAATATAAAAACTCAGATAGTGAATCAAAACCAAATATACCGCTGTCTAAAACAACAACCTTATTTTCTTGATTATTTAGCAATTCTTCAACTAATCTTGAACCAATATAGCCACAACCGCCTGTCACCAAAATATTACTCATGAATCATTCTCCTTTTTCCATATTGTCTTGTTAATATAATAATCATTCCGAAAGCAACATCATAAGAAACCAAAACTTCATCGCTCTATTTCTACTTATTAT
>NZ_KV812829.1:6546-8016 GCF_001813525.1 Streptococcus sp. HMSC065C01
CTTTCGTATGATGAAGATCCTAGAATTGTAGGAATTATTGTTGGTAATTTTGTACCAATGAAACTCTAATAGTAGTTTTCGTACGTTGATTTTCTATTTCTGATGACTATGTAATAAAGAATATAGAAATCTCTTACTTTGTGACCCTATGCGCTAACCTCTTGAATATTTAGACAAATTACAATTGTTACAAAAATATTTCAAAAACACTTGACATTCTGTAACATCGTAATATAATAGCTAATATAAATTTAGGTGAGGTATCATAATTATGAAAAAATGGACAAGTTTAGCACTTTTAGGCTTAACTTCTGCAACTCTACTAGTAGCTTGTGGTTCTAAAAAAGAGGAAAATAGTTCTTCTGTAAAAGAAACACAGACTTCTATGAAATCTGGTCAAAATAAAACAAATCAGTCCTCTAAAAAGAAAAATACAAAAGCTACTGAATCTAGTTCAGAAGAAACAACACAATCAAGTCAGACAACCACAGCGTCTAACACAACAAGTGGTGACAAAGCTACAGATTCATCTCAAATGGTTCCTGCAGAGCTGGTAGGGACTTGGACAGGTACAACTGAAATCGCAAAAGATGTCCAAATGACAGTGGCTGCGGACGGAACGGTTACTACGACAGCAAACTTTTATCAAGCAGATGTGAACCCAATTCGTACAGCAACGACTAGAGCAAAAGCTGTTCAAGCTTCTGGTAATATCTATTACTGGGAAACAGACGAACCTGGAGCTTTTGATGCCCTTCTTCCCGGTATTGCTGGACTTGGGGGAGCCAATGCCAAGGTAAAAGCCGGTTTCATTTTGGAAGAGGGCCATTATACACCGATTGTATTTGTAACAGGACTTAATGAAGACTTTGATTATAGCAAATACAATGATTTCCGTGTCTCACTCACAAAATAAAGACATATTCAACGCTCTTAAAATTGAAAACACCCCAAAAGTTAGATTTTCCTATCTATCTTTCAGGGTGTTTTCTTATAGCCAAATTGGGAAAGAAATCAAAACTTCATCGCTCTATTTCTACTTATTATATTGTTGAAGTGCTTTATTATATGCTTTACTGCCTTTTTGGTAATATTCATGTTCTATTCCAGATATATCGACTGTAATGGTGCCATCCTTAACTTTATATTTTACTGTTGAATCACTTCTACCTTCTCCTGATAAAAGGAAGGTGTTACTTTCTTGATCAATTGTAAAACTATCAGCTTCTCCGTGTTTTATTGAACCTCTATTCCCTTTTATAGTAAATGCCAATTCATTTCTTTCACTTGATATCCAATAGTATTCGCCATCCAGAGATTGTTGCTTATTTTTAGTGCAAGCAATTAGCGTAATTATTGATAATGACAACAATAATATGCTAACAAATTTTCTCATGTTTCTCGCCTCCTTTTATAATATTACTATACCAAAATAATGTTACAAAACTGTATCAATGTCTGTTATAATGG
>NZ_KV812829.1:8116-8967 GCF_001813525.1 Streptococcus sp. HMSC065C01
TAACATTTTGATTTCTTGTGTTATAAAGTATATTGATAAAATTCTCTAATCCCCTAACCTTATATTCGTAATCATCTATCCATTTAGTCATAAATCTTTGATTTTCTTAGGAATGATATTAGGATAGCAAGGATAATTTGGAAAAATTATCACATAAATTGATATAATACTTAGTATAGAACAACTTATTAAGAGGTTAATTATGTCTAAATCATCTAAACAAATCGAAGAAGACGCTATTGACTATTTAAAACTGGCACTAAAAAAATCTAAACATATTAACAGAGAAATTTCTAAAGGGGATAGAGAACCTATCTGGGATGGTCGTATCTATTTTTATCATTTCAAAAACATACTTTTTTAATACTAAATTTTATAATATAATAGATACAATGACTTTTAAAATCTTCCCTATCCATAGGTGGATAGGGTTTTTCGTTGTTCATCACACGTTCTAAACATTCAATACTAGATCTTAGGTGAAACATTTCATGTTTCCTATATTTTTCATCCTGTGAGTTTAATAGTTCGTTTAGGTGACGTCTAATATGCCAAATGGCTTTTCTAATATTTGCTTCTTTTAAATTATTCATGAATCCATTGTATAATAAAATATAATCCAATTTCTTTGATTAAGCTAATTTACATGAAATATAAGCTATTCGGTTAAGAATAAGCTTAAAAGTTTTTTGAAGTAATCTATTCAGCACAAAAAACACCTATTCGGTAAAATAGGTGTGAATAATGTTATTTATATCCATATTGTTTTAGAGCGTTTTTATATGCTTCGCTACCTTTAAGATAGTAGTCATGCTTAACTCCACTAATATCAACAGAAAAGACCCCATCTT
>NZ_KV812829.1:9067-9576 GCF_001813525.1 Streptococcus sp. HMSC065C01
GATCCAATAATACTCACCATCTAAAGATTGGTAGTTATTTTTAGAGCAAGCAATTAACGTAATTATTGATAATGAAAGTAGTAGTATACTTATTATTTTTCTCATAATCTTTACCTCCTTCTGTAATTTTAATTATACCAAAATAATATTACAAGAGTATGTCAGTGTCTGTTATAACGGAAAAATGAAGAAATGTCTATTATAATAGCAAATAAAAATGTATATGCTTTAACGATAAAATGAATATCCTGTTCCTTAAGACATTATTTATTTTAATAGAATCATCTAATCGAGAGCTAGAGAACAAGAAAGCAAAAGCGCATGGAATCTTTCTTTGGCATTCTTAAGTCTGAAATGTTTTATGGTTATGAGAATACGTTTCAGTCACTTGAGCACTTGGAACAAGCTATTGTCGACTATATTGATTACTACAACAACAAACGAATTAAGGTAAAACTAAAAGGATTTAGTCCTGTACAATACAGAACTAAATCCTTTGCTTAAATTAA
>NZ_KV812829.1:9676-10037 GCF_001813525.1 Streptococcus sp. HMSC065C01
GAGATCCAATAATACTCACCATCTAAAGATTGATAGTTGTTTTTAGAGCAAGCAATTAACGAAATGGTTGATAATGAAAGTAGTAGTATACCTATTATTTTTCTCATAGTTTTAGCCTCCTTCTATAATTTTAATTTTACCAAAATAATATTACAAAACTGTATCAATGTCTGTTATAATGGAAATTTCAACTAATGTCCATTATAACAGACATTAGTAAATTATAGAAAAAGATCTATATTTGGCTATAGTTTTACTAAATCTCTACGACTATAGATTAAAAATGTATACACTTCTATACAAATAATAGAAAAGGACTCAGCCCTGTGCAATACAGAACTAAATCCTTTGCTTAAATTAA
>NZ_KV812829.1:10137-29506 GCF_001813525.1 Streptococcus sp. HMSC065C01
CGACTATAGATTAAAAATGTATACACTTCTATTTTACAAGTTCAACTTAAGAAAATCCCAATTACAACCATTTAACAAGTAATATAAAAAGAGTTCTACACTTTCAGTAGAACCCTTCTTATTACCAGTATTTTGATTACCTAGTTTTTTCTATTTTAACGCTTCTTTAATTTCACCAACTGTTGCAGCAACACTTTTATCGTGGAATGATTTTAGTTCCTCATTGCCATTTTCATCAGTTGATTCCACAGGATTACTATAGTCATCAGTTAAGCTAGTTGTATATCCTCCTGATTTATCTGCAATAATCAATTTACTGTCTGGTAAATCAGAAAAGTAGTCATTAATTTCTTTTTCTGATTTACCTTTTAATAAATCTTTATAAATTTCTATAGTTTTGTTTTCTCTTGTTATGCCACTAGTAGTCTCTGCAATAGCTGGTTTAAATAAAACATATGAAACCAAACCCAATGATAAAACTGAGAGAGTTACTAACATTTTTTTCTTTGCCATCTTTCTACCTCCTATATTAAACAGGATTACTTACTTTATATCTTGATCCTGTTTTAGGATTATATGTTTTGAAAAATGTTCCCCGTCGACTATTTACAGCTACATACCCACCATCATTTACTACAACCGAAATACCATATCCATCTTCTACTAAACCACTATCGCCTTGAGCTTGCCAATACAAGTAGTCTCCACTACCTCTAGATGGTTTAAAGCGTTCTTCACCATAGCGCCAACCTCTTGCATAAAACGGATTAGATTGATACTCTTGATTTGGATATAAGACATGCACACGAGTCGGAATCCAAGCACCAAAGAATGTAGTGCCAGAAGGAGTTTCTTGGTTTTGGGAAATATCTTGCGTAGCTAGATATTTTTTATAGTCAGCTACTTTCATTACCTTTCCTTCACTAGCCACCTGTTCTGACGGAAAATTATCGCTCCCATCTTTGTTAGTTATAACACCTCCTCCAGGGGTGGTTAATACATATTGATCATCCTCAAGACCTTGAGTTACTTGTTCAATCTGTTGACTTGACATTCTTTCTTCTGCTTTAACGATAGTTCCTGTAGACAACAAAACACTTGCACCAGCAACTAATCCCAATGCTAATAATTTTTTCATTTTTCCTACTCCTTAGTAACTTATGTACAGCTGTATATAATTATAACTACAATAATAAATTTATAAAAATTTAGCCTAACAAATTTTATGTTATACAAACCAATGTACTCACCTCCAATTGCTATCTAACATAACAGCAACCCCATATAATTACATAGTGATAATTAAAGAACACGAGAAAATAACACCTGATCGCCTCCTAAAATATTTTCTTTTTATTTGCTTTTCATCTAACTAAAGTATACAATACATTCAGAATTACCAATTATTTTTTTAACTATTTTCAAGTTGTTTTAGAGGTTATATTATGAGATATGATTTTGGTAAAATTTATAAAGAAATTCGAAAATCTAAAAATTTAAGACAGTCAGATGTGTGTGGAAATGTATTGTCTACTACAACTCTTTCTAAGATAGAAAATGGGAATGTTGTTCCAAAGTATGAGAACATGGCTTTCTTACTTCAACAAATCAATATGAGTTTTGATGAATTCGATTATATATGTAATCTTTATCGTCCTAATAAACATACTGAAATAATTAATGATATAAGTAATCTTCATACAATTAGCGGAACAGAACAACTTGAATATATTATAAATAAATGCGAGTCTTATCTAAAAACCAATTACGATATCTCTATTCAAAAATTTTACTATTCTTTGAAGATAATACTTCAAATTAGAGAGCATGGACTATCCAACAAGGATTTACTGACGAAAGATCTTGTAAGTTGTTTGTGGAATGATCTAGAGCATCATGATACGTGGTATGAATCAGATTTTAAAATTTTAAATTCTATTCTTTTCTGCCTTCCTTTAGAGACAATTATAGATACTACACAGTTAGTACTTCAAAGACTAGAAAAATACTCTAATTTCCATGATATATTACCCTTAAAGCTTGCAATACTATCCAATCTGTCTACTGTTTATTTTTATTATAAACACTTTCCTATGTGTAGTTATATCTGCTCAATAGTTGTTGAGACAGCAAAATTACTTAAGCGATATGATGCAATTGCTTTTCATTCAATTAGAATTGGAATATGTGATTCCAACGAGGAGCTAATACAAAAAAATATTGAAATACTTCGATTACTTGAGGAAACCGATCTATTAAAAATTATTGAACATGAAATAGCTTCATTACATGCCAATGAAATACTAGATGATAAGAGAATCCCGTGGATGTTGTAATTTTTGTACTCTAATGTTATATATTGAGGTAGTTTCTTTTTCAATATCTTTCTTTGCTAAAAGAACTTTGTAAGATACTTTACATCTATTTAAGAAATTTTGATTCAAATTTTATGAAATCAATCAGTAAATATCGTTCTGAAAAGTCTCGATATTAAGCTGCTTTTAGTCCAACTGAAACCCATACTTTCAAAACCAGTTCTTAAGAAAGGAATATTTCGATAATTAGCTACACCATTCAACTACTTTTAACTGTTATTTATTCAATAGTAATTTTTTACATTGACACTAAACTATTTGAAAACAAAGAATTCTAAATCTATAAAAAGTACAAAACAGTAACAATTCAAATGGTGTGAACTTTTTGGTGAAATCTAGCTCAATTCGTTTATTTTTAGGGTAAAATTCACACCATTCAATTGAAAGTTATTCAATTAGATGAAATATTTCTTTCTTAAAAACATGTGGAAACATTGATATTAAGCATATATTGAAATTCATTCAAATACGAGGTGTTCAAAACAGATATTACAATTTATAAGTAAAAGAACAAATAACAAAAAGAGGAACTTCACACTAAAGTTCCTCTTCTTTTAAATATCCTAATCATTATTTTTATTTTAAAAAAGGTAGTGAAAAAGGTAGAGTTTTAACTTGCATCACTACAATACAAAACTCTTTGGGTGTATTTATTTTCATCACAAATTTTACTTATTTATTTATATTTTCCTAAAGACCTTCTAAATGTACATTAAAGTAGAAAAAGCACGTCATTGGATCTTTGAAAAACATTACACTATTTTTATTCGTATGTTAACTTGATTGAATCTTTTTCTTCAAGCATTTTTTTAATGTTAATGACAGGTAATAAGAAGTTTGGGAACTCATTACCACGAGTGATCATGTCAGATACAATAGGCCGAATATAGGACCAAAGAATTGCTAAACCATTCTCTTTAAGAAAAGTTTCAAAACTAATATCAAATTCTGTTTTGTCGTATATAAACGAAAATTCTCCAACAATATCTACAATAAGCTCAAAAGCAGAATCATCTGAATGTATATTTCCTTGCTTTGTTATTAAGTTAACGTAAGCAAGATTTTCAGACTTTCTTATTAAAATTTGTGCAGATAATTCAGGTTTTAAATTAATAGTACTATTTGTTTGATCAAAACTAGGATTTCTTCGATATGATACTTCATTTAAAAAATAATCTTTAAATTGTAAAGAGGACATTAAGCTGCCACCTCACTACTTTCTTTTGTTGTAATTAAGTTTTCAGAATCTATTGGGAAATATGAAAAACATGATTTCTTGTTTTTTATAATATATTTAGACATTGCATCTACTTTATTTATAGAATTCAAATCATAAAAATCATTTTGATTATCTAATTGAGAGGTAAAATGTATTTCATCTTTATATTTTTTAGGACTTCCTGACATATTCAAATAATAATCAAATTCATTGTTTACTGAATAGATTTTGTTGGCCTTAATATTTTCAACTAATTCTTGAAACATTGGAGAATCCATCAAAGAAAATTCTTCAGTTCCTAAAAAGTTTGATAATAAACTCATAAAAGCCTCCTTATTTATAAAATATTTGTAATACAATTTAAATCACGGATACAAATTTCTTCTCCATTCTTGCCGTTAATCACTGGTAAAAATGAAATATCAGTATATGTTTTGGACTGTACGGCTTTAAAATTCTTTCCATACTGAGACGCTAAATCAAGTAGCAGTTCAATAATTAACCCTTGATTTTGGTTAAGAAGAGTAGCTCTATTTTTGGCTCCGCTATCTGAAATACCTGCAATCTCACGTTCAATTTCAATATATGCCTTTTGTCGATATTCATCTAATAGACTTTGGTTTGTTGGGTCATCTAAAATAAAAATATTGTCTATAGATTTTATAGTGATTTCGGCATTAACTAATCCGGGCGTAACCCCAGGTTTGCTTAGTTCAAATGATTTATACTTTGCTACATAAGCAGAAGCAATAGTTTTACCAGTATCGTTATTAAAAGGCAGAAAAAAGTAAACACCATTACCCAAGTCGTTCGGATGTCTCTGTTTACTAATACCAGGTTCATATTTTTTATAAGAAAAACCAGCAGATAGGATCTTATTTTTCCTTTTATTGGTGGTGCCGTGCCACCCGCTATATTGTAGCATAGAACCTCCTGATAAAGCTACTACCTTGATTATACTGTTAAAGATTATATAATTCAACCATTAAGGCCTTTTTTGAAAAAATTCTAAACTATTATTAAGTAGGTAATTTTGTATTTGACTTACATTGTACAAAAGTAGTTGAAAAATCTCTGAGAACATTCCTATATCAATAATGAGTTTTTTACAATTGAAACTATAATGTAGGATTTTTTTAACTGTAGTAATGTTATAAAATTAATCTTACCAATAAAGTATCTATAGATCTTTGTATACCTAAAATTTTATAGTAACATTATAAAATTTACATTAATTGTAAAGTGATTTATTATAGCTAAATATAATAGTCTCTAATTAGTTTTTTTTAATTTGTGCAAGTCGTTCTATTAAAATATCGACTGCTTCATTCTTTCGGTTAGGATCTAATTTCGTATAGATATCCATTGTGGTTGAAATAGATCTGTGTCCCATACGTTCTTGCAGTTTTTTCCAATTTGCTCCAGCGTTGAGCATTAAAGACGCATGAGTATGGCGGAATATTTGAAAACCATAATTAGGTAAACCTAACTCTTTTGATCGTTTAATAAGAGTAGCTCGCTCATTTCGATGGGGAAATGTACCTTAAACAGATAAGAGGCTTGCCAAAAACTTTATCTGGAAATAATTTCCCTAATTTAGACTAAAATAAAATGCATAATATCAGTTTTTTGAATACCTGATATTATGCGTTTTTAATTTCAAAGACTTTTAGGAATTACTTGAACTCTCAAATCCCATATATGTTTTTCTGAGTTACATGAAAAGTTTAACTTAATTTGACAAACTAGAAATTATTTGAGTAGATTATTTTCAAAAGAAGACGAGGTAGATCAAAAAACATTTGACACCTTTTATATAAAATTTGTATCTTTCTGGACATATATTTGAATTTTTAATTTAATCATGTTACAATTAAAATTGAAGTCAAAACCAATTAGAAAAGGAATATCCAAACGTGGGTACATTATTAGCAACCAGATTAAAAAATAGACGAAAAGAATTAAAATTGTCCCAGCGAGAATTGGCCGAAGGCATTTGTAAACAGGGGCAAATTAGTCGATTAGAGAGTGGAGAGTTCACTCCGGGGGCGGATTTTTTGCATGCACTTGCTAAGAAATTAAAAGTTAGTATGGATTATTTTTTTGATGAGCAGATTGTTGAGGAGGTTGATGAGTTAGCAGAGTTTAAGAAATTAGCACATACATTTATCATAAATAGAAATTATGAGTCTTTGAAATATATATATGAATTAGAAAATGTAAAGTCTCATCGTTTATCTCTAGCAGATAAATTTTATATGGAGTGGATAAAATCTCTGATAGATTTTTATTTCTATGGGCAACAAGAGGAGGCAGTTGAAAGATTGGAGAAGGTGCTGTCACAGTTAAGTATTTCTGATATGAACTATCTCCAAGTTTCAAATACTCTATTCAATTTTTATTACGATATTGGAGATTTAACGCGATTTGATGAGATTCGAGAAACATTAGAGTATCAAGTAAATCAACTCAATTTAAATACACTTGAAGAGTTAGAACTATTTATTAAGTTCAACTATAACGTTTGTAGATATCTATGGCTGCAGAATAATATTGAAGAAGCTATTACTAAAATCACAACTACTATAAAGCAGTGTCAGGCTTACAGAACAACTTATCTTTTAGCTGATTTGTATTTATTGATGGGAAATGTAAGTAAGGACTTTTCTTCTAAGATTTCGGTAAAAGAATATTTTGAGACAGCACATTTTCTTTATAAATTGGATGAAAATATGTCAATGGCTTTGAAAGTCGAACATTACATTGCAAATATGGCAGAATAATGAAGACGATGTTCAATTGAGCATCGTTTTTTTAATATTGCACAGATACAAAAATGAGTTATATAAAAAAAAATAAAAAAAGTTTATAAAATATATTGACAACATGATGCTGGAGTGCTAAAATAAATGCAAGAAAATTAAAGGAGAGATATATGAGAAGTCTGTTTAGGAAAATTGCTACAGTGCTAGTTATTGGATTAATTCTGCTAGGGATTGTAGGGAAACCTCAAATTCATAAAATGGCTACAGAAATTGATCCGGGTCCAGCTAATATTATTCGCAGATGAAAATTAAGCTAGCAAATCGTATTTTTATATCTTATTTTGTCTTTACTTAGTAAGGAAATATCTACATTGTTGGAACTATATTATCTTATTTAATAATGTGAGTTTTAATATTATGTAGTAGAAGAAGGAGGAAAAGAAAATGACTGTTGTTGCAGTACAAACATTCCCTGGTCATCGTGTAGGAGGCCGTTAATTACACTGGAGTTTGGAGCTTACTAACTCCAAACTCTGTTTTGTATAGATTACTACTTTTCAAAATGGAGGTTATCTAAGTGAGAGTAAAGAGAACTCTTCAGCCTTATGTGTTGAATGATAAAATAAAATTTGGTTTTGGAAATGTTTCTCTTGAGAGGGATATTGATTGTAATGAGATGAATATCAACTTGATTAAAAAGTTAGACGAGGATGTTGACATTCAACAGTTATCTATTGAAGAGCGAAAAATTGTAAAATTTATGTTATCAAAAGGATTGTTAACTAATAATCAATACGATGATACAAAATACTCTCGTAATATCAACTTTTTTGAATGGATAGATCTTTCTAAAAACTTAAATCCATGTGAGTATCAGAAAAGGCTATTAGAATCTACAGTGTTAATTGTCGGTGTAGGTGGCATTGGTTCTACGGTTGTGGAAATATTAGCTCGATTAGGAGTAGGGAGATTCATTATAGTTGATTTTGATATTGTAGAAGAATCAAATCTGACTAGACAAAGCGGTTTTAAAAAATCTGATATAGGTAAATCAAAAGTAGAGGTAATACAAAGAAATATTCAAGCAATTTCTGATTCAAAAGTTGTGACTATATCCAAACAGTTGAGATGTAAGAATGACTTAGAGAAACTTTTTAAATCATATAGTTTTGATATTGCACTATGTTGTGCTGATACTCCAAGTATCGAAATTGACTATTGGTTTGATGATTTAGCACATAAGTATAATAAACCAATTATAGTGGGTTCCTACGCATCTACAGTAATAAACTATTTGCACATTATTCCTGGAGAAACTCTTTCTTTAAGAGAGTTCTATGGGAATTTTATGATATCAGATGATCATATTTTAAATAGTAAGACACCGTACAGTGTAATTTCACCGATATCGTATATGGCAGCAGCAATTATTTCCTACAAAGTATTGGATTCCTTGACAGGATTATTAAATATAACAAATTATATCCAAATCGATTGTATGAATTTCGAGGTATATCAACATGATATTAGAAAAATTCAGTAGTAACTTTAAAAACTTGATATTAGGTAGATCTTCTAGAAATATTGCAGATAGTTTTTACTTCATTGCATTGTCGATTGGGTTAATCAAAGTTTATAATATTGAAGCTGGTCAGTTATCTTTATTTACTCTAATAGGTTTTATCCCTAACTTACTTGCCGTTTTTTATGGAAGTTTTGTAAATAAAATCCAAAGAGATAAAGTCTGGCTAGTAACTTTTCAAGTTCTTCAACTTTTTATAATTTTCATTACTATTCTATGCTTAAGATATCGCTTTGAAGTATTCTATCTTTATATTTTTAATTTTTTGTTTAGTTTATCAACAAATCTACTCAACACATTACAAATGAAGATTGTTCCAGAAACATTAGAAAATGATGAAGAAACGATAAACAAATCTATAGATGTTCAGTATATGGCTTCAAATGTGTTAGACATTATTAGTAACCTGTTTGCCTCGTTACTGTTAGGAGTGTTATCCTATTTTGTTGTTTTCAATATGAGTATTCCATTTTTTGTAGCTGCGATATACTTTATGTTGAAAATCAGGTTAGATATACCTGATAAAAAAAAGTCAGATGGTATGTCTGAAAATATAGAAAGCGAAAGTGAATCAACTTTTCAACTCTTGGACACAATTTCTGCTTTTCGAGAATCAAAATTTGCGTCTTTTATTGTAATTACAGAGTCAATTTTAAGTGGTGGAACAGATCTACTTTTAACTTTAGCCCCCTTATATCTTGTATCGGAAGGAATTCCCATTCAGTATCTTGGGTTGGTATTGGCAGTACAACGATTAGCAGATTTGACAGGTGCTTTTGTGGCACCTAGGATAAAAATATCATATAAAAAGTTTTTCTTTATTGATTATATTGTATCGGGCTTCTCTTTATTCTTAGTATTTGTAATACCAATTCCATTGATTAAGCTTTTGCTATTTGGATTATCCTTTATAATTATTGGTATATCTGGTAATATGTTTGAAAAAATGATTTATTCTGAATATAACTATGAAAATATGGGGTTAATCTACTCTACTAATTCAAGCTTATATGCTTTATTTTCAATTGTATTCTTAATAGTTCCTCAATTTTATTCGGATATACATATTCTAGGAATAACGATAAATATATTTACGGTATTAGTAGGATTTTATTTGTTATTTATTAACAATCCATTTAAGGAAAGTGAGGGAATAGAAAATGAACCAGAAAGTTATGCAGAATAATTTTAAAAAAGAACATAAAGTTGATCAGCGGTCTAAAAATATATCTACGAGACAGAATAATGGAAGTTTTAAAAAAGCTAGAAAATTTCAAGTTAAAAATAAAGGAAATAGATAGAAATCGACTACTCTGAACTGCACCCCAAAAGTTAGACAGAAAAAATCTAACTTTTGGGGTGCTTTTATTATGTATGAGGATATAGTTAAAATATATGAATTGAGAAAGCAAGGGGAGAGCTTTAGACGTCTTTCTAATCAATTTGGGATAAACATTTCTAATCTTCAGTACATGATTAAATTGATTGATCGTTATGGAATAGAAATCGCAAAAAAAGTAAAGAATCGTTCTTATTTTCCTAAATTAAAATAAGAAATTATTGATAAAGTTCTCCTGGAAGATTGTTCATAAAAAAGTGTATCTTTAGCTAGAGAAAATCACATAATCTAAATAAAACAGAAGACACGAAATATTTATAATATGTAAAAGGTAGTTCAAAAATATAGAACTACCTTTTGTTGATAATAATGAAATTAGATACTTGTTCTTTTAAAATAAATAGAGTAAAAATTTCTAGAGGGAAATCATCAAACTGCTTTAATTTAGCTATAGTTATTTTACTTTTGTGGTCGAGAACGAATGGAAGATATGGGATTACACAGAGTGAGTATTTCTTTTTGTTTTGATTGAGATACATGAGTATAGATCTGAGTTACAGAAATAGAGCTATGTCCAAGTATTTGCTGTATATAACGAATATCTACATTTTTATCCAGTAGCATTGTAGCAAAGCTGTGTCTGAACATATGTGGCGTGATAGTTAAAGATAAGTTGTTTTTCTTAACTAGCTTCTTTAAAATTAGACGTACGCTTTGTTCTGACAGTGCTTTAAGAGGATTTTGACCAGTAAATAAATAGTCATTAGGTCGGATGTAGTATTTATTTATATATGTTTTCAATAAATTAAAGGTTGTTTGGTCTCCTAAAAAAAGGATACGTTCTTTTTTTCCTTTCCCGATAATATGAAGTGTTCTATTTGAAAAATTAATATCTTTAAAATGAATATGACAAAGTTCAGAAATCCGAATGCCAGTTGAAAGTAATAAGGAAATGATTAGTAAATTTCTTTCAGCTTTTTGTTTTTGATATTTAGATTTTGAATAGATAACTTTTTGTTCTGAATATGAGTAGACACTTTTTAAAATATCATAAGGTATGGTTTTAGGTAATATTTTTTCCTTCCGAAATTGAAATCGTAGTTGATTAAAAGGATTTTCATCAATTATGCCTTGAAATTTTAAATAGTTATAAAAAACCTTCAAACTTGCGATTTTTCGTCGTAGAGTGTTTGATTTTATATTTGATTTTGTTAAAAACTCAATATATGATTCAACATTATTGTAGTTTGAATTGTAAAATTGTAAAAGATCATTTTTGTAAGCTCGAATTGTATGTGTGCTTAAACGCTTATGCGTTTCGCAGTAACTTAAGTAAGTAGAAATAAGTTTAGAATCCATGAATATCTCCTTTAGTAATAATCATGTTATTTTAAACTTATTTAATCATTTTGTATAGTGATAATAAATAGTTATCGGGAGGAAAGTTGAGAAATGACCAGTTGTTTTGTAGTTATGGGGTTTAATACTAAAAAAATTCCTAATACAAATATAGAAGTGGACTTGAATCAAGTCTATAATAATTTAATTAAGCCAACAATTTTAGAAAAAGAATTAGTTTCTGTTCATGGTAAAAACCACTTTAGAGCTGATGAAGTTTTCAGTACACAGAGTATAACGAAAACATTTATCGAAGGTATATTAAAAGCAGATATTGTAATTGCAGATATTACTACTTTAAACCAAAATGCTATCTATGAGTTAGGTCTACGTCATGCTATGAAACCCAAATCAACCATTATACTGTGTGATCATCACACAGCTAAGATTAGCTTTTTTGATATTGCACACTTACCTCAAATCAGATATGATTCTGATAAGTTAAACGAAGTGGATGAAGTTAACAAGGTGAAAAAACTGCTTTCTGAATATATTGATTCCGCTATAAAGTCAGATGAGACATTTACTGATAGTCCAGCCTTTGAATCTGCTCTATACCGTGTAATAATTAACGATTTAATCGATAAAACTGAAATTCAAAGTGAAGAAGCATTAGACAAGTCAATAGCTGAACTTTATGATCAAGCCACGGAACTCAAGAATTCAGAAAAGTATCCTGAGGCAGAAGAAATATTTCAGCAAATTTTAGAAAGTGGATTTATTGATGAAGAAATTTTGGCAGGCTATTTACTATCATCCTATAAGAAAAATGAATCTTCGCTAGCAAATTTAAAAATGGCACAGCAAAATATTAGTAAATATATAGATATAAACACCACAACATATCATAAGTTATTAGGTATTTATGGAGCTATTTTCTTACGTATATTTTATATTACAAAGAATAGGAGTGACTTAATGTCTGCAATTAATTACTATAGGTTAGGCATGAATTTTGAAGATAGAAATATTTATTGTGCAAGGAATTACTGTGCTAACCTGTTAAAAATAGCCTTAGTTGAGAAAGATGTTGAAGTTTTAAAGGAGTTCTACTATACATCTGTTTATACAGCAAAAACTATTTTAGGATCTTTAGAAAAAATACATCGTAAATCTAGTGAATATGACGACATTTGGTTTCTTTCCAATCAAGAGGATCTAATGCTTATTTCAGGCCTTCTTTCAAAACCTATTAATGATATTGAGGGTTTAACTGAACGACAGAAAAAAACAATTAATGAAGGTAGTATTATATTAAGTGAGGATATCCAGAGGATTAAAACTGCAATTGTAAATGGTAATTAATAGTTTATTTCCCCTCCTTTGATAAAGTTATACTTATCATCAAGAAGGTTTTTCCATGCATGAAAACTTTTTTGAAACCCTTCTGATTGCAAGTACATTAATATATTTTCTTTTGTTTCTAATGAGAATTCAGGTGATGTTATAGAATATTCTCCCTTCTTTAAAATCCCTTCTTCAGTTAAATTTTCTTGAGGAATAGATAGCATTGGAAGATTATAAGTTAGCGCTAAAATCCCTTCAATATGACAATAAACACTTGTAACCCACTTATTCTTTAAGTGGGTCTCTTTGGATGCAAAGAAGTCTGGATTATCCTCAGCTCCCATTTTTCTGGTTCCACTAGAAATAAATGTCTGACCAAATGCAACAATTATAATTCCGTAACTCCTTTGTATCATCTCACTCAACGAATTCATGACTTCGTAAGGAGTATACTCAGCAGCTTGTAATGTTACACATTCAATATTGTGTCGTCTTAAAAATTTAATCAATTCTTTAATAAATAAATTTTGATTCTCTGTAAATGGATTAGGTCTGCTTAAAAATACTCTTATTTTTTTATTTGACATATTCGCTATCTCCTACCGATAACTATTTATTATCACTAGTATATCATAGATTCATATCTCCAATATGTTTTCGATTGTAGTTTTCTTACTTTTTTATATTCGATAAATTCTAAAATATAGTGCAACATTTACTTGAACTCATCCTCTAGAGCTTCACAAGCAGTTCTGTAAGCTAAACATTTTCGTGGTCGGTGATTGATATCATATAAGGCCTTGTTCAAAGCCTCATCAGAAATAGTGGCTAAATCTGTTTTCTTTGGGAAATATTCTCTTAGTAAGCCATTTGAGTTTTCATTGCTTCCTCTCTGCCAGGATGAATAGGCGTCCGCAAAGAAAAAGGGTATTACTAAGTTCTCTACCAGAGAATAGCAGGCGAACTCTTTCCCCCTGTCTGAAGTAAAGGTTTTAAGAGCCTCTTTTGGAAATAGCTTACAAAGTTGTTCGATAGCTGAAAACATGGATTTGGCTGTTCTGTCTGGTATCTTGAAAGCTAGGTAAAAACGAGTTTTTCGCTCTAGAAAAGTCGCTAAACAGCCCTTTCTTTTGCCTCTGGAAGACACCACAGTATCGAGCTCCCAGTGACCAAAGTTCTCACGATTCCTGACCTCTTTAGGACGTTTGGCAATCGACGTGCCAAGCCTAAATGTCCCACGTGTTTCTTTGGGCTGTCGACTTTTTCCCTTTCGGCGCAGGACGCTTAAATCCAGATCAATCAAACCAGCATAGAGCCAGTTATAGATGGTTTTAAAAGCTACCATTGGCTTTTGTTCAAGCTGATAGCGACCACAAATCTGTTCAGGTGACCAGGAGGATTTTAAACTCTTCTCAATTTCCTTTTTCAATTTTGGTGTCAAACAAGACTTCCGACCCTTTTGCTTAGCCCTGTGGTCGTACTGTTCCTGTGCTAAGACGGCGGAATAACCATTTTGGCATCGTCTTAACTCTCTTGAAATGGTAGACTTATGGACGCCAAGTTTATTTGCAATTTGGCAAGTTTTCAAACCTAATTCCAAGTAGGATTCTATCTTTATTCGGTCAGTTATGGTAAGATGGGAGTAGCTCATAGTTTTTTCTCGGGTTCTGTTTGTGTGGTTACTTACAGTTTACACCAATGAAACGCTATGAGTTTTTTGTTGCACTATATTTTACAATTTATCATATTACAACTTATAAGATTGCAAAAAGAAATGTATAACAAAATACATAACGCAATACATAACGCAATGCATAATTATTGTGCAATATTCTTTATCCTATAGATAGAATGAATAGGAGGGCAGATATGGCATTCCAACTGAAATCTAATCGCAAAGAGACTGAGAATAAAACGATTCGGTTTCCTCTTCCGTTAATCGAAGAAATTGAAAAGGCTATTCAAAATGAAGATGTCACTTTTTCAAGTTTTGTAATTCAAGCTTGCGAGTATGCACTAAAAGATATGAAAAAATAGACAAAGTATTAGTTTGAAATTAAATTTTAGAGATTCTAGCAATCTAAAAAGGAAATTAATATTGGTAGAAACAGAATTAAAATATTTGGTTGGGGGGAAATATGGAATATGATTTTAAATATTTAGTCGCTAAATATACATTACCAGGAGCAAGAGAAAAATTTGAAAAGATATGTATTGAGATATTTCAAGAAAAATTTGGACCTTTAGCGAAGGAGGCTGCGATATCACAAGGAGATGATGGCATCGATGTTCTAGTTGGTGACTTAGATGACAGACCATCAATTTATCAGTGTAAATTTTTTATTGATGGGATTGGAGATTCACAAAAACAACAAATTAGAGAATCGTTTAGAACAGTGATTACCAAGCATCCCAATATTTCTTCTTGGTATTTATGTGTTCCAATAGGCCTAAAAATTAATGAGCTATCATGGTGGTCAAGATGGAAAAGTAAAATGAAGGCTGAACATAAAATAAAGATAGAGTTGTGTGATGGAGCTTTTTTACTAAAAGAATTTAAGAAATGTAGCAGTTATAAATCAACATTTGATGATGATATCAGAAATGATTTAGAACAGATTAAAATGTCTATTGAAGCAAGTAATAAAAGGGTTTACGAAGAAATATTATATGGAGAAGATGAGATAGAAGAAATCTCAGAAATGTACAATGATACTATATTTATATCAATGTTGAAGAGTGCACAAATAGCCGATGTTGACGATTTCAAAGTTGATTTTTATAATGCAGAAATTGCTAGACATGAGTCTTTAAGCAAAGATGACATCAATGGGAAAAAACAGTATGATAATTTAAGAAAGAAGATACATTCTATTTGGAAGACCCAATATCGTCTATACAAGCAACCTAACGATGGTAATTGTTTAATAAATCAAACTTATCTTAGAATCGAAGATTTAGATTCTAGCACTTTAGGGAGCTCGATAAGTGATTTTAATTTATTAGCTAAAAAGGGTATCTTACATCAGCTTGCTGATGATAAGGAATTAGGTTGGGTTGATAATTTTATAGCAGTGTTGGAAAAATATATGGAGAGAAATGATGTTGGAGATAATTGAGAATATAAGTTTCCAAGAATATTGTTTGACCCGAAATAGGGTTGCGATACTGTTGAATATTTTAGGAAAAGAGCACAAAAAAGATACAACTCAAGAAAAATTGATTATTAGTGATTTTTTTCTAAAATTTCCAGAATTAATATCTGATGAAATAGAGCTTGGAAGATTTGATATAAAGTACTCTTATTTCCATTGGAAACCTAATTATAAACTGTATAATGCAGTTCTTGCAGATTTATTAGCTAGAAATATTATTACATTTAACTCTTTGAATAACAGATATTTCATTACAGATAAAGGAGAGAAATTTGTTATTGAACTATTTAGTGAAGAAGGGATAGATTGGAGCAAGATACTACAGTCTTGTGATTTTATAGTTTCTAAAGTGTTAAATAAAACAGTATCAGCTGGACAGACCATGATACAGAGTAAATTAGATTGTATACGAGGTAATTAAATGAAACTATTGTTAAAGACACTTAGATTAATAGGTGTGAGAAAAAATTATGAGGTTCATTTTCATAAAGGATTAAATTATATTTCGGGACCAACTTCAACGGGAAAAACTGCAATTTTAGAATTAATAGATTATGCTTTTGGGAAAAAGAATCATAAATCATATATAGAAATTGGAGAAAGTTGTACGGATGTGGAATTGGAATTTTATATATCAGAGAATCTCTATAAGATTAAAAGACCATTATCAGCTTTTAAAGAACCTGTTCTTTTACAGACTTACGATAGTGTCAAAGAAAAATTTACACAAGCGCGTACCTTGGAAATTGATATTCCTTCAAATGAAAAATCATTATCATACTTTTTGTTATCGAAGCTTAATCTAACTAATTTAATCATTAGAGGAGACGATTTTAGTTTTAGAGATTTATTTAAATTTTCATATTTAAAACAGACAAATATTGATAACGAAAACATTCTTAATGAGCAGAACTGGGCGCTTAATGGAAAAGAAAAAGCAACATTTGAGATTATTTTAGATATCTATGATAGTTTACTAGGTGACCTACAACAGAGTCTTAAAATTGAAAAAGAGAGCTTAAAGGTAAAAGAAATTAGATACGAAGCTGTAAGAGAATTTCTAAAAACTGCAGAAGTTGAGAATTATGAAACAGTGCAAGTGAAATCTGTTGAAATTAATTCTAAATTAGAGGATATTAATTCTAAAATAGAAAACTATAAATCTGATATTCTGAAAACAGAAGTGGGAAATGATGTTAATGAATTGTTAGTACTTATTAGTGACCAAAAAGAAAAGTTAAGTAATCTAAGAAACAAATTTTCAGATCAAGAACAGTATATACAAAAATTACAGTTGCTGGAAAATCAATATTTTGCTGATATTGAAAAAATTAGTGAGCAAATAGCAGGTATTAAAGCTATTAATAAATACGAATACTTATATTGTCCAAATTGCTTACGACCGATTTCACTTCACGAAGAATCAAGTTGCTTATTGTGTCATCAGAATATGGATGATATTGTAATTGAAATCAACGATTTGAAAAAGGAACGAAAAAAACTTACAAAAAAGAAAAATGAGCTTCACACTTATATTGATTCAGAAAAAGAAAAAAATAATAGAGTAGGCCTAGAAATAAACAAATTACAGGATGATATTAAATCCGATGAAGAGAAGTTAGATAGTTTAACCAGACAATATATAAATCCCTTGGCTACAGAAATTAGTTTGCTATCAATTAAAAGCGGTCAATTATATGAAGAAAAGAAATCTCTAAATGAGGGCCTGAAATTTATTGAGGAACTTACAAATTTGGAAATGTTGCTTTCTGAAAAGAGGATAGAAGTTGAAGGGATAGAAGAACAAATTAAACGCCAAAAATATAAGGATGCCAAAGAGGACAAGTTGAAACAACTGTCTGAAACATTTTCAACTATTTTATCATCTTTTGAGTTTCCAAATCTTTATGAAGCTTATATTGATACAAAGAGTTATTTACCTTATGTGAGGGGCCATAAATACAGTGATTTAGGTAGTTTAGGAGCTGTGACTCTGATAACAATGGCATATTACCTATCAATAATGATTTGTTCAGAAGTGCAAACTGGTAACCATTTAGGATTGTTGATGATTGATACACCTAGGAAAAACTTAGGGGCTTCCTCGACAAGTACAGAGTTTAGAGACGAAAAAATCTACGAATCTATAATTAATTATTTTCTTCAACTTGGAGAAGAATGTGAAAATGATTTTCAGTTAATTATTGTAAATAATGGTTATCCATCAGATTTTCCACGGGATTATATTGTTAAAGAATTCTCTTTCGATGGTCATGATGGGTTGATTGATGATTATAATGTGACTGATGAATAGGGAAGAAGATACCCATAATGGCTGAGAATTTACCCGCAATGCAATGTAATCATAGAAGATTACGTATAAAAAAGTTCCAACCCGAGGAAAACTGATAAGCCCAGTTTAAGATCTTATCCGTTTTTCTAGTCTTTAGTCATTATTTTGTTTATTTCTTGAGATCTATTCTTTGTTTATCAATTATTATGCGAGTCATAGACTTGTTTTACCATAAAGTAAAGTTATCAAATTAACAAAATGTTGCTTTAAAATACTACATATTACAATTGGTATAAAACGCTATACAATTCTCAAAATTTATTATTAATCAACATGAGGGAAATTTTGATAATTCTGATTCGATATATGTTGATTTTTATAGAAAATTTACCTTATTTTGATGAAGTTGATTGAAATTAGATTAAATAATGACTTTTGTAAATACGTAAAAATGCTGTTTTTAAAGGTGTTTGAAAGTGGCTGAAATAAACTATGCCCCAACCAGGTCTGAAGAAAGCTAGTAAAGCATCACAATTTAGTAAACGTTAATTCGAAAGAATTACTATACTTACAAAGAGCACCTTTCGGGGTGTTATTTTTTGTACTTTCTTACTAAATTTGTGCAATTGACACAGTTGTTGCGACTTTAGTCGCTTATAAATGTGGCTGCAATTTGACGAAATCAATTGCCGTAAAATGTTAATCAATGTGATACTATTAACGCTTCGAAACACTTCATGGTTCACACCATGGGGCTGCCTAGCTTATTTATTACTCTTGAATATACAATATAAGTACGTAATAAAAGCTCATAAGATTTTCTAGTTAAATAGAATTGAATGAACTAGTTACGAAAGGAAGTCTTATGAGCTGCCATCATTTTACCATAGTTGAGCATGAAAGTATTCTCATTTACCGTACGCAAGATCTAAATCCCCCTCAAATTACTAAGTTATTTCACTTGATATAGGATAAATCCATCCTATATTTTTGCTTTTGTTGCTTAATAATGGTATGATAAACAAAAGGAGGCGATGACAATGCAAATTAATCTTGAAAATTTAATTCCAATCACGGAGGCAAATCAGAATTTCTCTAAAGTTGCTCGAATGGTTGATAGTAAGGGTACAGCTGTTATTTTGAAAAACAATAAACCTAAATATGTTTTAGTTGACTATAACACCTTGGTTCAAGAAGAACAGACAGAAGCTGTTGTTGCAGATCAAGCTAGTGTTGACGAGGTGGCAAGTTCTATCTTGTCACGCCACCTAGAAGCCTTGAAGGAATTAGCTAAATGAAGAGATTAACCGTTGAACAGGTTGTTGCCTTACATAGTCAATTGATTATATCTACGGGAGGAATGGATGGTGTACGAGACAAGGGGTTAGTTGAGGCCTCGCTTTCGAATGTTTTTGACACTTATTTTGGAGTTGATCAATATCCAACTATTGAAGAAAAGGCATCTAGGCTTTGTTATTCTTTGATTAAGAATCACGCTTTTTTAGATGGAAATAAGCGCATTGGTATTTTTGTAATGCTTGTGCTACTAGAACTTAACGATATTGTGCTTGATTGTACTGATGAAGAGTTGGTTCATCTCGGATTGGGTGTAGCGGCATCAGAATTAACCTACGAAGATATTTTAGATTTTGTAAAAAGTCATTGATACAAAAAGCAAGTGACTATTAAAAATTACTTGCTTTATTTTTTAATGATTCGAAGGTAATAATGGTGTGAACTTTTTGGTAAAATCTAGCTCAATTCGTGTATTTTTAGTGTAAAATTCACACCATTCAAATGAAAGTTATTCAAATTAGATGAAATTGTTCTTTTCTGAAAACGTGAGAAAACATTGATTTTAAGCGCATTTTGAAACGTATTCAAATAGAAGTGTTTCCAACCAGGTCTTAAGAAAAAAAGGTAGAGAAAAAGGTAGAGTTTGAATTGAAATACAGT
>NZ_KV812829.1:29606-71034 GCF_001813525.1 Streptococcus sp. HMSC065C01
GAATTGAAATACAGTGCAATATATCGCATTTGGCAAAAAGAAAAAACGCTTGAAATCAGCGTTTTTCTTCTGTATTGATTCGTATTGAACCCCTACTTCACTTCTGTAAACACAACGTGTTTGCGAAGTTTTGGTGAGTATTTCTTCAATTGAAGACGGTCTGGAGTGTTACGTTTGTTTTTAGAAGTAAGGTACAAGCGTTCACCAGATTCTTTGTGTTCAAGTGTAATATTTACGCGCATGGTATCTCCCTTCTATTATTCAGCTGATGCAGCTTTAGCGATCTTACGTCCTTTGTAGTATCCTTTAAGTGATACACGGTGTGAACGTGAGTAATCTCCAGTTGCTTCGTCAAAGTTTACAGATGGAGCTGTAACTTTGTAGTGCGTACGACGTTTGTTTTTCTTCGCTTTTGATGTGCGACGTGCAGGTACTGCCATTTCGTTTTTCTCCTTTTAAGATATAAATTCAATTAGGTTTGATTTTCATCAACTGTAACAGTATAACAAAACTTTTTTGTAAAGTAAAGTTACTTGACAAAAAAATTGAAATTTTTGAAAGAAACTTTTCTGTCGTCTGTCTCTTCAAAGACCTTGCCTATCTTTGTGCTCTCTTTTATGCTATAATGGTAAAAAATGAAACGAGAGGAATGACATGACAGAATTAGACAAACGCCATCGTAGTAGTGTCTACGATAGCATGGTAAAATCTCCCAACCGTGCCATGCTTCGCGCGACGGGAATGACCGATGAAAGTTTTGAGAAACCGATTGTTGGAGTGATTTCGACATGGGCGGAAAATACCCCTTGTAACATCCACCTTCACGATTTTGGAAAATTGGCTAAAGAAGGTGTGAAGGATGCAGGAGCTTGGCCGGTCCAATTCGGAACCATTACGGTTGCGGACGGGATTGCTATGGGGACTCCTGGTATGCGCTTCTCCCTAACATCTCGCGATATCATTGCGGATTCTATCGAAGCAGCTATGGGTGGTCACAACGTTGATGCTTTTGTAGCCATCGGGGGCTGTGATAAGAACATGCCTGGTTCGATGATTGCCATTGCCAATATGGATATCCCAGCGATCTTTGCTTATGGTGGGACTATTGCCCCAGGGAATCTTGATGGAAAAGATATCGACCTGGTTTCGGTTTTCGAAGGAATTGGGAAATGGAATCACGGTGATATGACGGCTGAAGAAGTGAAGCAACTGGAATGTAACGCCTGCCCTGGCCCTGGTGGCTGTGGTGGGATGTATACGGCCAACACCATGGCGACAGCGATCGAGGTCCTTGGGATGAGCTTGCCAGGTTCCTCTTCTCACCCTGCTGAATCAGCGGATAAGAAGGCCGATATCGAAGAAGCAGGTCGTGCTGTTGTCAAGATGCTGGAAATGGGACTCAAGCCATCTGACATCTTGACCCGTGAAGCCTTTGAAGATGCTATTACCGTGACCATGGCGCTAGGTGGTTCCACCAATGCCACTCTTCACTTGCTCGCGATTGCTCACGCAGCCAATGTGGACTTGACCCTTGAAGACTTCAATGATTTCCAAGAGCGCGTGCCTCACTTGGCAGACTTGAAACCTTCAGGGAAATATGTCTTCCAAGACCTTTACAATGTCGGTGGTGTGCCTGCCGTCATGAAATATCTTCTTAAGAATGGTTTCCTTCACGGGGATCGCATCACATGTACTGGTAAGACAGTAGCTGAGAACTTGGAAGCCTTTGCTGATTTGACACCAGGTCAAAAAGTCATCATGCCGCTTGAAAATCCAAAACGTGCGGATGGTCCATTGATCATCTTGAAAGGGAACTTGGCTCCAGAAGGAGCAGTTGCCAAAGTATCAGGGGTGAAGGTCCGTAACATCACGGGTCCTGCTAAGGTCTTTGACTCTGAAGAAGCTGCCATTGAAGCCGTTCTTTCAGATGAAATTGTGGATGGCGATGTTGTTGTTGTCCGTTTCGTTGGTCCTAAGGGTGGTCCTGGTATGCCGGAAATGCTGTCCTTGTCATCTATGATCGTTGGGAAAGGCCAAGGAGACAAGGTGGCCCTCTTGACAGATGGACGATTCTCTGGTGGTACTTATGGTCTCGTTGTTGGACACATCGCGCCTGAAGCTCAGGTCGGCGGTCCAATCGCCTACCTCCACACAGGGGATCTGGTAACAGTTGACCAAGATACCAAAGAAATCACCATGCACGTCTCAGACGAAGAGTTAGCAAAACGTAAAGCTGAAACAACCTTGCCACCACTGTATAGCCGTGGGGTTTTGGGTAAATACGCTCATATCGTTTCTTCAGCATCACGTGGTGCTGTAACCGACTTCTGGAATATGGAACAGTCTGGTAAACAGTAATTGCAAGGACGACTTTGTCCAAAGAGAGAGTGGGACAGAAATCGGCAATTCGTTAGAATTCGATTTCGTCGTCCCACCTCCGCACAGTTGAGTAGGGCTGTAAAAGCTGATGAAATCAGCGTAGTAGAGCCCACTCAACCACTGCGTCTTGCTCGACAATCCAAAAATAATTGAGAGGCTAGGACTTTTGTCCCGGCCTCTTTTTTGGCTCAAAGTAGCTATTTTCAACCCTGTCGCTGAATCGTATGAATATTACTTTTTGGGAGATTTGAGTGTATTATCTGTCATTTTTCTTGTAAATCCGTCTATAATTTGCTATAATTGTGACTAATCGAATCAATCCTTTAATACTGTCCAGAGAGGCAGGCAAGGAGCTATGGAAATGAAAGGCCTGGGAAGACCAGCCTATATTTTGTGTATCTCCTTGTTGTGGGGGATTTTTTTGTATAGTTGAAAAGTGGTTTGATGAAAAAGAGAAATCGTCGATGATGGAGCATGAAGTACTCCTTTACGATTTGGTCATCGAAGGTAGACGTTTTTGTTCAGCCATAGCTTGCTGCATCTTAATTTTAGGAGGTTTTTACGATCGTGAATGACGTTAAATATGATGTGAATGATATGCCAAAACCAGGCTTGCTGGTTGGTTTATCTTTCCAGCATTTGTTTGCCATGTTTGGGGCGACAGTGCTGGTGCCGATTTTGGTTGGGATTGATCCTGCCATTGCTTTGTTCTCATCTGGTTTGGGGACCTTGGCTCACTTGACAGTGACCAAGTATAAGATTCCTGCTTACATGGGGTCTAGTTTTGCTTATATTGCTGCTATGCAGATGTTGATGAAGACTGATGGAATCGCAGCAGTTGCCCAAGGTGCCATGGCGGGCGGTTTGGTCTACTTGTTTGTAGCTCTGATTGTTAAGCATGCGGGTAAAGATTGGATTAATAAGGTCCTTCCACCAATCGTGGTTGGTCCCATTATCATGGTAATTGGTTTGAGTCTTGCGGCGAATGCCGTCACTGATGCGACAACCTTAAATAAAAGCTATAGCGGTTATGCTCTATTGATTTCGATGGTGACCCTCTTTGCGGTTATCCTCTTTAACATGTATGGCAAGAAGATTGTCGGTGTCGTCCCAATTTTACTTGGATTAATTGTGGGCTATATTTTCTCATTGGCTCTTGGTTTGCTGACAGGACATAGTTTTGTCAATTTCTCAGAGGTAAGTGCGGCTCATTGGATTCAAGTTCCAAACTTTGACATTCCATTTGTGGATTATAGTTTTAAGCTCTATCCAAGTGCGATTTTGACCATGGCTCCGATTGCCTTTGTGACCATGACGGAACATTTTGGCCACCTCATGGTTTTAAATAGTTTGACTGAGCGTGATTACTTCAAGGATCCAGGGCTTGACCATACGCTTACTGGTGATGGCTTGGCACAGATTATTGCTGGATTCTTTGGAGCTCCTCCGGTAACTTCTTATGGGGAAAACATTGGGGTTATGGCCCTTAGTAAGGTCTACTCAGTTTACGTTATTTCAGGCGCAGCAGTGATTGCGGTTGTCATGAGCTTTATTGGGAAGCTATCAGCACTCTTGCACTCCATTCCAACTCCTGTATTGGGAGGTTTGTCTATTGCCCTCTTTGGGGTTATCGCTGCTAGCGGTTTGAAAATTTTAGTTGAACATAAGATTGATTTTGATAATAAAAAGAATCTCTTGATTGCAAGTGTGATCCTAGTATCAGGGATCGGTGGTTTGATGATTGACCTCGGTGGACTTCAAATCACGGGTGTGGCAACGTCAACCATTCTTGGAATTGTGTTGTATCAAATCCTTCCAGAACCAAAAGCTGACGAGGCTTAGTCCATTCTGGTAGTGAAAAAGTTTGAATGGATTTAAACATTATAAAAAACGAGGAACAAACTCTGATGGCAGAGCTGGTGTTCCTCGTTTTTTTATTGTGGATCGGATTTCCAAAGAGGCCTTCCTTCATTAGTTGAATGCATTTTTAAAAAGGTAATGTTTATTATCGTGGTGGAAGACCAAGGGCGATGCGCCCGTATCGGCTGATTCGTGTAATTTTCCAAGCGGGTGACCAAGTCACTTCAACCTTGACATCTTCGATCCCCTCGATTTCTTTTAGGCGAGCGACGATTTCGATCGGAAGACTCTCAGCACAGCTACAAGCCGTATCGGTAAAGGTCATAACCACCTTGCAAGTACCGGCTTCATCTAGATGGATCTCGTAGATCAGTCCAAGATTATAAACATCTAACTCAACATCGGTATCAAATACAAGCTCCAATTTTTCGATTAACGGCTTCTCTAGTGCCAGGGCGCGGTCATTGATTTTGATATCCTCTCTCATCGCAAGATCCTTTCAGTGTAGTATGGCTTCCATTTTCTCATAATTCGGCTGATAAGGCAAGAAGAGAAAGAGGATTTGAACGTGTCGAACGAAGGAAATTCGGTCCAGTCTCCATTTCTCTTCGAATTTGTGGTAAAATAGAGGCAAAAGTAAGACAAAGGATGAAGGCTATGAAATTACAAAAACCAAAGGGGACCCAGGATATCCTTCCTGGCGATTCAGCGAAATGGCAATATGTAGAAGGCTTTGCACGCAAGGTCTTTGCGCGATACAATTATGATGAAATCCGCACACCGATCTTCGAACATTATGAAGTCATCAGCCGTTCAGTAGGGGATACGACGGATATCGTTACCAAAGAAATGTATGACTTTTATGATAAGGGAGACCGTCATATCACGCTTCGTCCAGAAGGAACAGCTCCTGTTGTCCGCTCCTATGTAGAAAATAAACTCTTTGCGCCTGAGGTACAAAAACCAAGTAAGTTCTATTACATAGGCCCAATGTTCCGTTACGAACGTCCTCAAGCAGGTCGTTTGCGTCAATTCCACCAAATTGGGGTAGAATGCTTTGGATCGAGCAATCCTGCAACGGATGTCGAAACCATTGCCATGGCTGCGCAATTCCTGAAAGAACTAGGAATTGACAATGTGACCTTGCACTTGAACACCTTGGGAAGCCCTGCTAGTCGTCAGGCTTATCGTCAAGCCTTGATTGATTATCTCTTGCCAATGAAGGATCAATTGTCTAAGGACAGCCAACGTCGTTTAGAAGAAAATCCGCTTCGTGTCTTGGATTCAAAAGAAAAAGAAGACAAGGCGGCGGTTGAACAGGCTCCTTCCATCCTAGACTATCTAGACGAAGAAAGCCAAGCTCATTTTGATGCGGTTCGTCGGATGTTAGAAGACTTGGGGGTGGCCTACGTCATCGATACCAATATGGTGCGTGGCTTGGATTACTACAACCACACGATTTTTGAGTTCATTACAGAAATTGAAGGCAATGAATTGACAGTCTGTGCGGGTGGTCGCTATGATGGTTTGGTGGAATACTTCGGTGGTCCTGCGACAGCTGGTTTTGGATTTGGTATCGGTGTGGAACGGATCCTTCTCGTTCTTGAAAAGAAAGGCATTGAATTACCGATCGAAACAGGATTAGATGCTTATATTGCCGTTCTAGGAGATGAGGCCAATGAAGCAGCGCTTAGCTTGGTTCAAGCCCTTCGAATCCAAGGTTTCAAGGCAGAACGTGACTATCTTGGGCGTAAGCTCAAGGCACAATTTAAGTCAGCAGATGTCTTTGCGGCCAAAGCCTTGATTACCTTAGGAAGTAGTGAAGTTGAGAGCGGTCAAGTTACTGTGAAAAATAACCAAACTCGTCAAGAAGTAACGGTAGCTCTTGAAAGCTTGAAGAAAGACTTCCCTTCTGTTTTAGCAGAGTTGGGATTGGCTTGATCAAGTCTTGCAGACACCTGAAAAACAGATTCGCATGGGAGTAGGGGCAAAATCGTTGCGCCTGCTCTCTTTTATCTAGCTTCTGTTTGCCGACCTTTGCCAAGATTTGGCGAAAAGCCGTTAAATTTTCTGACATTTATGATATAATGAGAAGATAACAAGTAAAGGAATGAATCAGTCATGACATTAGTTTACCAATCAACACGAGAGGAAAAAAATACTGTAACAGCTAGTCAAGCCATCCTTCAAGGATTGGCGACAGATGGCGGTTTGTTTACTCCGGTCTCTTATCCTCAAGTGGAGCTGGATTTTGATACCCTCAAAGACGCGTCTTACCAAGAAGTGGCTAAGCTTGTTTTGTCAGCTTTTTTGGATGACTTTACAGCAGAAGAGTTGGACTACTGTATTACCAACGCCTATGATAGCAAGTTTGATACACCAGTCATTGCGCCTCTTGTCAAACTCGATGGCCAATACAACTTGGAACTTTTCCACGGTTCAACCATTGCCTTTAAAGATATGGCTTTGTCGATCTTGCCTTACTTTATGACGACAGCTGCCAAGAAGCACGGTCTGGAAAACAAGATTGTCATCTTAACCGCGACTTCTGGAGATACTGGGAAAGCTGCCATGGCAGGATTTGCGGATGTTCCAGGTACTGAAATTATCGTCTTTTATCCAAAAGACGGTGTCAGCAAGGTACAAGAGTTGCAAATGACCACTCAGACTGGGGACAATACTCATGTGATCGCTATCGATGGAAACTTTGACGATGCCCAAACGAATGTCAAACATATGTTCAACGATGTTGAACTACGTGAAAAATTGGCAGCCAACAAGTTACAATTTTCATCAGCTAACTCTATGAATATCGGCCGTTTGGTACCTCAAATTGTTTATTACGTATATGCCTACGCGCAATTGGTGAAGACAGGTCAAATCACAGCTGGAGAAAAAGTCAACTTCACTGTTCCAACAGGGAACTTTGGAAATATCTTGGCAGTTTTCTATGCCAAACAAATCGGTCTTCCAGTTGGAAAATTGATCTGTGCGTCAAATGAAAACAATGTCTTGACAGACTTCTTCAAAACACATGTCTATGATAAGAAACGTGAGTTCAAGGTGACCACCAGTCCATCGATGGATATTTTGGTCTCTTCAAACTTGGAACGCTTGATCTTCCACTTGGTAGGCAATGATGCTACAAAGACCAAAGAGTTGATGGAAAGCCTCGTTGCAACAGGTCAATACCAATTGTCCAACTTTGATGAAGAAATCTTAGATTTGTTTGCGGCTGCATACGCAGATGAAGCAGAAACTGCTGCAGAGATCAAGCGGGTCTATGAAGCGTCTGATTACATTGAAGACCCTCATACAGCTGTAGCATCAGCCGTTTATCAAAAATACCTTAGCCAAACAGGGGATGCTGCTAAAACAGTCATTGCCTCTACAGCCAGTCCTTATAAATTCCCAGTTGTGGCAGTAGAAGCGGTGACGGGCGAGACAGGTCTAGGCGATTTCGAAGCCTTGGCCAGATTGCACACCCTCTCAGGTGTTCCTGTGCCACCGGCTGTAGACGGTCTTGAAACTGCGCCGGTTCGCCATCGTACAAGCGTAGCTGCTAAAGACATGCAAGCAGCCGTAGAAGACTACTTGGGACTGTAATTCTCCCTATTAGAAAGATCAAAAGAGCCGTTTGGCTCTTTTATATACTCATGAATTCATACAAAAAAATCTTAAACATTGCCCTTCCTGCCATGGGTGAAAATTTCTTACAAATGCTGATGGGCATGGTGGACTCTTATTTAGTGGCTCACCTGGGCTTGGTTGCCATTTCAGGTGTTTCTGTCGCAGGAAACATCATCACCATCTATCAGGCCATCTTTTTGGCACTGGGTGCGGCAGTTGCCAGTGTCATGTCCAAAAGTTTGGGTGAAAAAAATCAAGACAACATTGCCTACCATGCGACAGAGTCCTTAAAGGTGACCTTGTTGTTGAGTGCTCTCTTAGGAGGGGCTTCGCTGTTATTTGGACGCCAGATGATTTCGCTGTTGGGAACGGAAGCTGCAGTCGCCGAAAGTGGGGGGATTTACCTTTCCTTGGTCGGCGGGACCATTGTTCTCTTAGGCTTGATGACGACCCTGGGCTCGCTGGTTCGGGTAGCCAACAATCCACGTATTCCCATGTATGTCAGCTTGTTGACCAATGTTTTAAATGCTCTATTCTCCTCTGTGGCTATTTTCCTTTTTGGTTGGGGCATTGTCGGAGCAGCTTTGGGGACTGTGCTAGCCCGTCTGGTTGGCGTTATCCTCTTGTGGCAAAAGGTCCAGTTGCCCTTTGCCCCCCTACGTTGGGGATTGGATCGTAAGCTCTTGAATTTAGCGCTTCCAGCTGCTGGAGAGCGGCTGATGATGCGAGCTGGAGATGTGGTGATCATTGCGATCGTGGTTGCTTTTGGGACTGAGGCAGTCGCCGGAAATGCCATCGGAGAAACCTTGACCCAGTTTAACTACATGCCGGTGTTTGGAGTGGCCACAGCGACAGTCATGTTAGTGGCACGAAGCCTCGGTGAAGGGGATTTTGAGCAGATTGACCGCCTTCGAAAGCAGTCTTACTGGCTGTCCTTTGTATTGATGTTGCCCATTGCTCTGGGTATCTTTTTCGGGGGCACCCTTCTGACCCATCTCTACACACAAGATGCGAAAGCGGTAGAAGCTAGCCTTTCGGTTGTCCTCTTTTCTTTGTTAGGAACACCCTTTACAGCAGGAACAGTCATCTATACTGCTGTTTGGCAAGGCTTGGGAAATGGGAAACTTCCATTTTATGCAACGACCATTGGCATGTGGGTCATTCGAATTGGAGCCGGTTATCTGCTTGGAGTAACCCTTGGCTTGGGTCTTCCAGGTGTCTGGACGGGGACCTTGCTGGACAATGGCTTTCGCTGGCTATTTTTGAGTCAACTTTATAGACGAAAAGTAGGAGAGAGAAAATGACAAAACGAGCTTTTATTTGGGATTTGGACGGGACCTTGCTGGATTCTTATGATGCTATACTGGCGGGTCTTGAGGAGACTTATGCATCTTATCAGCTTCCGTTTGACCGAGCGAGTATTAAAGACTATATCTTGAAGCATTCGGTTCAAGATCTTTTAGTAGCGGTGGCAGCAGAGTATCAACTGGATGTGACAGACTTAAATCATCGCCGAGCAGAAAGTCTAGCAGAGAAAAATGCCCAGGTCCTTCTGATGGAGGGAGCGCGTGATGTCCTGTCCTGGGCGAAGGATGCTGGGATAGAACAATTTGTCTATACCCATAAGGGAGAGAATGCCTTGGTCATCCTACGGGACTTGGGTTTGGAATCTTTTTTTAAAGAGATTTTGACCAGTCAAAGTGGTTTTGCCCGCAAGCCTGACCCAGAAGCAGCCATTTATCTGATGAAGAAGTACGGGTTGCATCCGGAAAAGATCTACTATATTGGGGATCGGAGCCTGGATATTGACTTTGCAAGAAATAGCCAGATTCAGAGTATCAATTTCTTGACATCTGACTATCAAGGCAATCACCAGATGAAAACTTTATGGGATATTCCAAGCGTTTTAAGCCTTGAAAAGAATCTGTAAAGAGATTGTTTTCATTTTGAAACAAAGCCGTAAGCTTTCTTTAAGAAATGTCCGCTATAATAGAACCATAAACAAAGACCTCCTAACTTTGTTTAGAAAAATCCTAAAACTTTTCTTTTTCATAATAATCTCCCTAAGAGTCGCCCAATCAGGCGGCTTTTTTTGTGCGAAAGAATAGTGCAAGCTCTTTTTCTTGTCAGGATAGAAGAAAAAGTTTATAATTGACTTATCAATTATTGATTTATCAAAAATAGATCGGAGAAGGACTATGGCAGAAATAAATGATTTGCTCTACCAACTACGCTTGGCAGATCAATCGACTACACAGCTATTTGAAAAGCGGCTAGGGATTAGCTTAACACGTTATCAAATTTTGCAGTATTTATTAGAACAAGCACCTTGCAATCAGATCGCGGTTCAGGAACGCTTACAGATTGATCCAGCGGCTTTAACCCGGCATTTCAAAATATTGGAAAGGGAAGGGTTTGTCCATCGGAGTCGAAATCCAAAAAACCAGCGGGAAATCTTAATTCATTTGACGGATATGGCCTATAATCGGTTGGTCAAACATCCCCCTCGCTATCATGTGGCTGTGAAAGAACAGATGAGTCGCATTTTGACCGCTCAAGAACAAGAGCAATTTTCATACTTGCTGGATAAATTAGTATCTGGTATTGAACAAATAACGATTGAATAAAAAGGAGAATCTACGATGTCATTACTGACGATTATTTTAGCAAGTCTTGCTGCACTGGAGCATTTGTATATTTTTTATTTGGAGAGCATCAGAACCACATCTGATACCACAAGTCGGGTTTTCAACATGGATAAAGAAGAACTCGCTCGCCCATCTGTGACCTCTTTATTTAAGAATCAAGGGATATACAATGCCTTGATTGGTGCCTTCCTCTTGTATGGATTGTTTGTCTCTAAAAATAGTGAAGTTGTTACAATTTTTGTGCTTTTTATTATTGGAGCTGCGGCCTACGGTGCGATGACAGCCAATAAAAAGATTATCTTGACCCAAGGCGGTCCTGCAATTTTAGCATTGTTGAGTATCCTATTTTTGGGATAAAAAGGACGGGCCACTAGGGCTCTTTGAGCTGATTTTATTAAATAAGTGTAGAAAAAAGTATAAAAAAAGACTAAAAATTTTATTGACTTTCTAAGAAAAAGGGTTATAATGGTAGCAACAGAAAAGTAATGAGTCAGCTATTTTCAGGGAGCTTGTGGGAATTGTGAACAAGCAATAGCGACTGATGAAAATTGGACTGTTATGATCAATGAATTCTAACCCATGTGAATTCGGTTGGCACCCCTTACCGTGCAACTCCTTGATAGAGGAGATAGAGATGTAGGGAAAGACCAGCTATTTTTCCCTATAAAAGAGGTGGCACCGCGGACATTACGCCCTCACACAGTTTTTGTGTGAGGGCTTTTCTATGTGCCTTAGCAAGCGAAGCGAGCTTAGGCACATTGATCCCAAAGCGGAAATAGAGCGTGGGATAACCGTGATCGCCTTAGCAAGCCAAGGTGCGGCTGAATTCCTTAGAATAAAAGAGTTCTAAAAGAGAGGTTTCTGATATGAAAAAAGTTTTATCTGCTGATGTGTTGAGTCCAATTTTGGCTTATATGCGTTTGGATGCGCCCCATAAAATGATCTTGGAGTCGATCCCTCGTGAAAAAGAGAATGCGCGTTTTTCAATTGTAGCTTATCGGCCGGTCAGTGAAGTCAAGTTTGAAAATGGTGTCCTCTATTACAATGATCAAATTATCGAAGAGGATCCTTTGGACTTTTTGAACCGCATCACGGTCAAAACGAAAACTTCAGAAGAGCTTCCTTTTAACGGTGGGGCGATTGGATTTGTCGGCTATGACTTGATTGGTCTCTATGAGAACATTGGTTCCATTCCTGAAGATACGATCGGCACTCCGGATCTCCACTTTTTCTTATATGAAAGCTATGTGATTTTTGACCACAAAAAGGAAAAGGTCTATGTGGTGGAAGAGAACCTCTATAGTGGGCGAAGTGAAGCAGAGCAAGCCTCGAGTCTGGAGCAAGTGTTAGAGCAGTTGGCAAGACCTGCAAAGGAAGAGTTTCAGGACAAGGACCTGCATGCGCTTCATTTCCACAATCATTTGGAGCAAAAAGAGTTTGAGGAAATGGTGGCCCTAGCGCGGGATTATATTCGAAAAGGAGATATGTTCCAATGCGTGCTCAGTCAACGTTTTTCAGCTGATTTTTCAGGAAAACCGCTAGATTATTACCGCAATTTGCGTGTGACCAATCCTTCGAATTATCTCTACTTTTATGATTTTGGGGAGTACCAAATTATCGGTGCTAGTCCAGAAAGTCTGGTATCGGTCAAGGATCGAGTGGTGACGACTAACCCTATTGCCGGCACGCGTCCAAGAGGGATCGATGAAGAGGCTGATCGGCAGTTGGCAGCTGATTTGGCAGGAGATCCTAAAGAAGTCGCAGAACACCGCATGTTGGTGGATTTAGGGCGAAATGATATTGGTCGTATCGCTCAAACTGGGACGGTCGAAGTGACCAAATATATGGAAGTGGAATTCTTCCGTTATGTCATGCACCTGACCAGTGTGGTCAAGGGACAATTACTTCCGGGGCTAGCCTCCATTGAGGCTCTGAAGGCAACTCTTCCTGCTGGGACCGTTTCGGGTGCTCCCAAGATCCGAGCCATGAAGCGGATCTATGAGGCAGAAAAAGAGAAAAGAGGCGTCTACGCGGGGGCGATTGGCTATCTCTCTGTGACGGGGGATCTCGATTTTGCTATTGCGATTCGAACCATGATCCTCAAAAATAAGAAGGCTTATGTACAGGCCGGAGCAGGAATTGTTTATGATTCGATTGCTGAAAATGAATACCAAGAAACCGTCAATAAGGCAAAATTGATGACAAGGATTGGAGAAGAAGGATGATTTTATTAGTTGATAATTACGATTCATTTACCTACAATTTAGCGCAGTATATCGGGAAATTTGATGAGGTCCAGGTGCTTCGAAATGATGATGCGAACTTGTACCAGGTTGCCAAAGAAGCAGATGCCTTGGTCTTTTCTCCAGGTCCAGGTTGGCCAAAGGATGCGGGCAAGATGGAGGAGATGATCCGAGATTTCGCGGGGATCAAACCAATCTTAGGGATCTGCTTGGGACATCAAGCGATTGCAGAGGTTTTTGGAGGACGTTTGGGATTGGCGCCACAGGTCATGCATGGGAAACAAAGCCAGATCCGGCTAGAAGCTCCCTCTCCGCTATATGCAGGTGTCGCAAAAGAAGTTCCAGTCATGCGCTACCATTCGCTGACGATTGAAGACATGCCAGAGGAGTTTGTCATTACCTCTCGGACGACGGATGATGGAGCGATTATGGGGATCCAACACCGTAGCTTACCGATTTATGGTTTTCAATACCATCCAGAAAGTATCGGAACACCAGATGGGCTGAAGACCATCGAAAATTTTGTCAAACTAGTCAAGGAGCGGAAGATGAAACAAGTGCTTGCAAAGGTAGCGGAAGGAATAGATCTAACCAGCGCAGAATTAGAAGCGGCCATGGAGGAAGTTGTCGCTGGTCGTGCTTCAGAAGCGCAGGTGACGGCCCTACTTTTAGGCCTCAAAATGAAGGGGGAAACTGTTGAAGAGCGGACGGCTATTGCAAAAGTGATGCAGGCCCATGCGGTCGCTATTCCTACAGGAGTTCAAGGAGCAATGGACAATTGTGGAACGGGGGGCGATCGTTCGTATAGTTTCAATATTTCAACAACAGCTGCCTTTGTTCTCGCTGGTGGTGGTGTCAAGATGGCGAAACACGGTAATCGCTCGATCTCTTCTAAATCCGGTTCTGCTGATGTCCTAGAAGCTCTAGGGATTAACCTCGATTTGGGTCCAGAATATTTGGGACGAGTGTTTGAAAAAGCGGGCATTGTCTTTCTATTTGCCAAAAATCTGCATCCTGGCATGCGCTATATTATGCCAGCTCGCTTGGCGCTAGGAGTTCCGACGGTGATGAATTTGACCGGTCCTCTCATTAATCCGATTCCTCTAGAAACCCAGCTATTGGGAACCAGTCGTCCGGACATGCTAGAAAGTACGGCAGAGATTCTAAAGAATTTGGGTCGAAAACGCGCAGTGGTAGTGAGTGGCCCACAAGGTTTGGACGAGGCAGGCCTTGATGGAGAAACCCAGCTCGCTATTTTGGAAAATGGACAGGTTACCTTATCCAGCTTTCAACCAGAAGATATGGGAATGGAGCGCATCGAAATTGATCAAGTACGTGGTGGAGACGCTAAACGCAATGCAGAAATTTTGCTCAGCGTCTTGAAGAATGAAGCGAGTCCCTTTTTAGAGGTGACGGTCTTAAATGCTGGCCTTGGTTTTTATGCTAACGGCAAGGTAGATTCTATCAAGGAGGGGATTGCCTTGGCACGGGAAGTGATTGCCGGTGGGGCTGCCCTTGAGAAATTGAGATTATTACAGGAGTATCAAAAATGAGTCAAGAATTCTTACCAAAGATTCTAAAGGAAAAGGCGCGTGAAGTGGCTGTGATGAAAGAAGAGGAGCTCCAACCTTTGCGTGAGACCTACCGCTTGTATGATTACCTAAAGAGTCATCCAGATAAGCTTCAGGTAATCGCAGAGGTGAAAAAGGCTAGTCCGAGTCTGGGAGATATTCATGTCGATGTGGATATCGTCGCGCAGGCTAAGACTTACGAAGAAAATGGGGCTGTGATGATTTCTGTCTTGACCGATGAAGTATTTTTCAAGGGCAGTATCGAGTATCTCCGGGAAATATCTAGTCAAGTACGTATCCCCACCCTCAATAAAGATTTTATTGTGGATGAAAAGCAAATAATTCGGGCGCGAAACGCAGGGGCGACCGTTATCTTGTTGATAGTTGCAGCCTTATCAGAGGCTCGTCTGAAGGAGCTCTATGAGTTTGCGACCCATCTTGGCCTGGAGGTTTTGGTGGAGACCCACAATCTGACAGAACTAGAGGTAGCTCACCGGATTGGGGCTCAGATCATAGGGGTCAATAATCGCAACTTGGTGACCTTTGAGACAGATCTCCATACTAGCCTTGAATTGGCGGCCAATTTTGAACAAGAACCGGTTTACATCTCGGAGTCTGCTATTTTTACAGCAGCAGACGCGCGCATGCTCGCTCCTTATTTCAATGGCATTCTCGTTGGGACAGCCCTCATGAAGGCAGACAATGTGGCTGAAAAAGTAAAGGAGTTGCAGATTGACAAAGGTTAAAATTTGCGGATTATCCACCCCAGAAGCTGTCCAGACGGCTGTTGAGGCAGGTGCGGATTACATTGGTTTTGTCTTTGCACCAAGCAAACGGCAAGTCACGCTGGAGCAAGCCCAGCAGTTAGCTACAGGGATTCCAAAGGGGGTTCAAAAAGTCGGTGTTTTTGTATCACCACAAAGAGAAGAAGTGGCGAAAGCTTGCCAAGTTGTGGGCTTGGACCTGATACAAGTGCATGGACCGATGGATGATACCATCTTGCAAGAGTTTCCCCAACAAACGATTCGCGCTGTTCAAGTGGGGAAAGATGCAGCACTTCCTGATACCAGTGCCGACTATCTGCTCTTTGATGCTCCTGTAGCAGGAAGTGGAGAGACTTTTAACTGGAAAAAGCTCGAAAGTCAAAACGTTACAAAGCCCTTCTTTATTGCAGGAGGCTTGACGGTAGACAATGTAGCAGATGCCATTCGCTTCTTTCATCCTTATGCGGTGGATGTATCCAGTGGGGTCGAGACAAATGGAAAAAAAGATCAAGAAAAGATAAAACGATTTATAGAAAGGGTCAAGCATGGCATATAAACAACCAGATAAAAACGGATTTTACGGGCGGTTCGGGGGACGATTTGTCCCTGAAACTTTGATGACAGCAGTTTTAGAATTAGAAGAAGCCTACAGAGAAAGTCAAGCAGATCCTTCTTTTCAAGCAGAATTGGATCAGCTTCTGAAACAATATGTCGGTCGGGAAACACCGCTCTATTACGCTAAGAATCTAACCAAGTATGTCGGCGGAGCCAAGATCTTTCTAAAAAGAGAAGATCTCAACCACACAGGAGCTCATAAAATTAATAATGCTCTAGGACAGGTTTTGCTGGCACACCGAATGGGTAAAAAGAAGATCATCGCAGAAACAGGAGCCGGACAGCACGGTGTTGCAACGGCAACAGCCGCTGCTTTATTTGATATGGAATGTACCATCTACATGGGGGAAGAAGATGTCAGACGCCAAGCCCTTAATGTCTTTCGGATGGAGTTGTTGGGGGCAAAGGTTCAATCAGTAACAGATGGATCGCGTGTTCTCAAGGATGCAGTCAATGCTGCCCTTAGAGCCTGGGTAGCAAACGTGGAAGATACCCACTATATCATGGGATCTGCTCTAGGACCTCATCCATTCCCAGAGATTGTCCGTGATTTTCAAAGTGTCATTGGCAGGGAAGCTAAACGCCAATTTGCAGAGCAAAATGACGGGGCTCTGCCAGATGCCATCCTAGCCTGTGTAGGAGGTGGATCGAACGCTATTGGCCTCTTTTATCCTTTTGTAGAGGATACAACTGTTGCCATGTATGGGGCGGAAGCTGCTGGACTTGGAGTAAATACAGACCAGCATGCAGCAACCTTGACCAAGGGACGTCCAGGAGTCCTTCACGGCGCCTTGATGGATGTTTTACAGGATGCGCATGGACAGATTTTAGAAGCCTTCTCGATTTCAGCAGGTCTCGATTATCCAGGAATTGGGCCAGAGCATTCTTATTTCCATGAAATCAAGCGGGCAACCTATGTGCCTGTGACAGACCAAGAAGCCCTAGAAGCCTTTCAATTACTTTCAAAAGTAGAAGGAATCATTCCAGCCCTGGAATCGAGCCATGCTATCGCCTATGCGGTGAAATTGGCCAAGGAGATGGGACCTGAAAAATCCATGATCGTTTGCTTGTCAGGTCGTGGGGACAAAGATGTGGTACAAGTCAAAGACCGCCTAGAACAAGAGAGAGGAGAGTAAGATGGGAAAGACCTTAACAGAGCATTTACAAAAGCTGAAAGACCAGCAGCAAGGGATCTTTGTTCCTTATATCATGGCAGGAGATCATGAAAAAGGTTTAGCAGGTTTGCAGGAAACCATCCAATTTTTGGAAGATCTTGGTGTCTCAGCTATTGAAGTTGGTATTCCTTTTTCGGATCCGGTGGCAGATGGCCCTGTGATTGAAGAGGCAGGACTACGAAGTTTAGGCCATGGGACGACGACAGAGGGTCTGGTGCAAACGATCCAGCGTCTGGAGACAAGTGTTCCTTTGGTCATCATGACCTATTTCAATCCCTTGTTCCAATATGGTCTAGAAAGCTTTTTTAGAGATGTAGAAGGAACAGCGGTCAAAGGAGTGATTATTCCGGATCTTCCTCATGAGCATGCGGATCTGGTAGAGCCTCTGTTAGCGGATAAAGACATCGCTTTGGTTCCACTAGTGAGCTTAACCACAGGAATCGAGCGCCAGAAAAAATTGATCCAAGGTGCAGAAGGTTTTATCTATGCTGTAGCGGTTAATGGAGTGACGGGGAAAGCTGGTAGCTATCGAGACGATCTGGACCACCACTTGGCCCAATTACACGAAATAGCTTCGATTCCTGTTTTAACAGGTTTTGGAGTTTCCAGCATGGAGGATGTTCACCGTTTCAACAAGGTCTCAGATGGCGTTATTGTGGGATCTAAAATCGTTAAGGCTCTCCACCAAGGGGAGACAGACGCCGTCGCTCATTTTATTTCTCAAGCAGTAAAGGGCTAGCAGGTCTATTCTACTTGTAATTGGCTCGATTCTCCTAGATCAAGCTCTTTGTCTACTATTTTAAACATTCCCCTCGTTTGTCTTTACAAACAAGGGTTTCTCGTTACAATAGAGATAGTAACAAGAAAAGAGGAGAAGACAATGATAAGCCTTGAAGAGATTGATCAAGTCATCCAGTCGGGTCCTTTTGAACCAAGCTGGGACTCTCTTAGCCATCAAGTTTGTCCAGACTGGTATCGGGATGCTAAATTTGGAATATTTATCCACTGGGGTATCTACAGTGTACCTGCCTTTGGATCAGAGTGGTATTCACGAAATATGTATATCCAAGGGAATCCTTGCTATCACTACCATCGGGAGCATTTTGGAGATCAGGCTAGCTTTGGCTACAAGGATATCATTCCTCTTTTTACAGCGGATCGATTTGATCCGGCATCTTGGCTGGCTCTCTTTCAAAAAGCAGGCGCTCAGTATCTTTTCCCAGTTGCAGAGCACCACGATGGGTTTCAGATGTATGCCTCTACTCTCTCGCCTTATAATAGCTTAGAAATGGGGCCAAGACGAGATGTTTTAGGAGAACTGAGGGCGGAAGCAGAAAAACGTGGTCTACACTTCTGTACATCTTCTCACCGGGCAGAGCACCAGTTTTTCTTTTCACATGGCAAGGAGTTTGCCAGTGATATTCTGCAAGAAGTCCCAAGAGACAGCCTCTATTGGCCAGCAGAGCCAGAGCCCAAGGATCATTTTGATCTCACCTCCAAGCCCTATCCAAGTGAAGAGTTTTTGGAAGACTGGCTCTTGCGGACCTGCGAACTGGTGCGGGATTATCAGCCAGAGCTCCTTTATTTCGATTGGTGGATCCAGCATGAGAGTTTCCGTCCCTACTTAATGCGCTTTTTGGCTTACTATTACAATCTAGCAGCACAAGAGGATCGCGAGGTGGCCGTTTGTTATAAACAGGATGCCCTACCTTTTGGTTCAGGAATCGTTGAGATGGAGCGGGGAGGCTACGGAGAGACGCAAGCCTTTCTGTGGCAAATGGATACTGCGATTGCCCGTAATTCTTGGTGCTATACCCAGGATCTAGCCTACAAGACCAGCAAGGAATTGTTGCAAAATTTAGTTGATGTTGTGGCCAAAAATGGGAATCTTCTGCTCAATATTGGACCCAAGGCAGATGGCACCATCCCTGAGCAAGACCAAGACATCCTCACAGAGATAGGGGACTGGCTGGCGGTAAACGGAGAAGCCATTTATCAGAGCCGGCCTTGGTGGGTGTCATCGGACGGACCGACCGAGGCCCAGGAAGGTTCCTTTTCAGATGGGGAAGCGCCACTCTATACCAGCCAAGATTTCCGCTATACCATGCGTGAAGGCCTGCTTTATGCTATCCAGCTAGAACCAAGTGGACGGACAGAAGAGTTGACCTTGCCGTCTCTAGCCTATGATTTCAAGCAACCGAGAATCCTTCATGCGCGTATTCGGCAGGTAGAGCTCCTTGGCGAAAGCCAGCTCCTTTCTTGGAGCCAAGATGAGGCAGGCCTCCATCTTCAGTTACCAGCTTGCAGCAAAAAACAACCGCGTGTTTTTCGCCTCAGCTTTTAGTTTTCTTGAAGCTTTCTATAAGGAATCGTTTAGGTTTCTCTTGTATACTGTACTCATCCAATAAGAAATGAGGTACAGAAAATGAAAATCTCAGTTAATTATCCAAAACGCTTTAAGAAATTGCCACAACAAGGTTCTTGTTACGGCGAATAAACACTTCTCTTCATTTTTCATAAGAAACTCCTAAAGAAGGCTCTACCCGAAAGGGTAGAGTTTTTATGTACCAGAGACCTTGTGATTCGTGGTATAATAGGCCTATGGAAAAAAAGAACAAATTACTACTCATCGACGGGTCTTCCGTCGCTTTTCGTGCCTTTTTCGCACTCTATAATCAAATTGATCGCTTCAAAAATGCCAATGGTCTGCATACCAATGCGGTCTATGGCTTTAATCTCATGTTGAGCCATCTCTTGGAGCGCATCCAACCAACCCATGTCCTTGTTGCTTTTGATGCAGGAAAGACGACTTTTCGGACGGAGATGTATGCCGACTACAAAGGGGGCCGTGCAAAAACACCAGATGAGTTCCGCGAGCAGTTTCCTTTCATTCGTGAACAACTGGACCATATGGGAATCCGTCACTATGAGCTAGCTCAATATGAAGCAGATGATATTATTGGAACGCTGGACAAGTTGGCAGAATCAACTTCTGTTCCTTTTGATGTGACCATTGTCTCAGGGGACAAGGACTTGATTCAGCTAACGGATGACAATACGGTGGTTGAAATCTCAAAAAAAGGAGTGGCAGAGTTTGAAGAATTCACTCCAGCCTATCTAAAAGAAAAGATGGGACTGACACCAGAGCAATTTATCGACCTCAAGGCCTTGATGGGAGATAAGTCGGATAATATCCCAGGTGTTACTAAGATCGGAGAAAAGACCGGGATCAAACTGCTCCTTGAGTATGGCTCTCTCGATGGCATTTACGAGCATATCGATGAGATGAAGGCTTCTAAGATGAAGGAAAATCTCATCAACGATAAGGAACAGGCCTATCTGTCCAAGACCCTTGCGACCATTGATACCAATGCGCCCATTGAGATCGGGCTGGACGATATCACCTATACGGGACCTCATCTAGAAAATCTCGCCAAGTTTTATGAGGAGATGGGCTTTAAGCAACTCCGTCAGGCCTTGGATTTAAGCGGGGAAGCAGCAACTCCTGTAGCCCTTGACTATACAGAAGTCGAGCAGGTCACTTCAGATATGCTCACAGAAGATAGTTTCTTCCATTTTGAGATGTTTGGGGACAATTACCATACGGAACCCATCATCGGTTTCGCGTGGGGGACCAAAGGTCAGCTCTACGCGAGTACAGATACTGGTCTTTTACAAACACCGATTTTCAAAGAATTTCTCGAAAAAACGCCCCTCAAGGTCTATGACTTCAAACGGGCCAAAGTCTTGCTCAGCCACTTGGGTATTACCCTTCAAAATCCCGCGTTTGACAGTCGATTGGCCAAGTATCTCTTGTCGACCGTAGAGGACAATGAAATTTCCACCATTGCGAGTCTCTATAGCCAGATTGCGCTGCCTCTGGACGAAGTCGTTTATGGCAAGGGAGCCAAAAAAGCCATTCCAGAAAAGGCGGTCCTATTAGAGCATTTGGTAAGAAAAGTCGCTGTTTTACTAGACACTGAAGAGCCTATGACGGAGCAGTTACAAGCTCACGACCAACTAGATTTGCTCTATGATATGGAGCAACCCTTAGCGGCTGTTTTAGCCAAGATGGAAATCGCAGGGATTAAGGTGGAACGCCAGACCCTCCAAGACATGCAGGTGGAAAACGAAGCAGTCTTGGAGCGCTTGACTCAAGAAATCTACGAGTTGGCAGGAGAAGAATTTAACATCAATTCTCCAAAACAATTGGGTGTCATCCTCTTTGAAAAATTGGAACTCCCTCTTGAATATACTAAGAAGACCAAAACCGGCTATTCCACAGCTGTTGATGTCTTGGAACGCCTAGCTCCCATCGCACCGATCGTGTCTAAGATTCTTGAATACCGCCAAATTGCTAAGATTCAGTCGACCTATGTCATCGGTCTTCAAGACTGGATTTTGGAAGACGGGAAGATCCATACTCGCTATGTACAGGATTTGACGCAGACCGGACGCTTGTCTAGTGTGGATCCCAACCTACAAAACATTCCTGTCCGTTTGGAACAAGGCCGTCTCATTCGTAAGGCCTTTGTCCCAGAAGAGGAAAACAGTGTCTTGCTGAGTTCGGACTATTCACAGATCGAATTGCGCGTCTTGGCCCATATTTCAGGAGATGAGCATTTGATCAATGCCTTTCAGCATGGGGCAGATATCCATACATCGACCGCTATGCGGGTCTTCAATATTGAAAAACCTGAAGATGTGACGCCGAACGACCGTCGCAATGCAAAAGCAGTAAACTTCGGTGTGGTTTATGGAATTTCCGACTTTGGACTGTCTAACAACCTAGGGATCAGTCGAAAAGAAGCCAAGGCTTATATTGAGACCTACTTCGAACGCTACCCTGGCATCAAGGACTATATGGAGAGAGTGGTACGGGAAGCGCGTGATAAAGGCTATGTGGAGACCCTCTTCAAGCGTCGTCGGGAGATTCCAGATATCAATTCTCGCAACTTCAATGTTCGAGGCTTTGCGGAGCGGACGGCTATCAACTCACCAATCCAAGGATCTGCAGCAGATATCTTGAAAATTGCCATGATCCACTTGGACCAAGCGCTAGAAGCAGGAGCATACAAGACCAAGATGCTTCTTCAGGTGCACGATGAAATCGTTCTGCAAGTACCAAGTGATGAACTGGCAGCGATCAAAGAACTCGTCAAAGAGACCATGGAATCCGCTATTGAACTTGCAGTACCACTGGAAGCTGATGAGAACGAAGGCAAAACATGGTATGAAGCCAAATAAAATGGAAGTCGTACAAGTACGTCCAGTACCATATAAATTCTTAAGACAAGAAACACAAAAAGGAGATTCTTATGGCTTATTCATTTCGCAATCCTAGTGATGGCATTATCAAACATTACCTAGAAACCAGCAAGATCATCGCTGTGGTTGGATTATCTGACCGTGAAGAGACGACCAGTCATCGTGTTAGCAAGGAGATGCAAGAGCGGGGCTATCGGATTATTCCTGTCAACCCTCGTGCAGCTGGTGGCCAGATTCTTGGAGAAACGGTGTATGCTAGCCTGCAGGAGATTCCTTTCCCAGTAGATATCGTCGATGTATACCGTCGCAGTGAGTTTTTACCAGATGTGGCACGTGATTTTATTGAGACGGATGCGAAAATTTTCTGGGCACAATTGGAACTGGAAAATCAAGAAGCAGAAGAAATCCTTCGTGGAGCTGGACGAGAAGATATCGTCATGAACCGCTGTATCAAACGAGAACACACCCGACTGATCTTAGGAGACTCCCTATACGGATTATAAATGATAAACAATTGACATAGAAGAAAACCCCAGCTTGCTGGGGTTTTCTTCTTACTCTTATTCAGTCTCATGGCTTGGATGGCCTGTAAAATGGCGCGGCCCTTGTTTGATCTGCTTGATTTGATCATAAAATGCAATTTGGCAGTTAATAAAGTAAGGCATGGTATAAAAGCCGATGACATCGCGCGTGAAGTAATTCAAGAAGTACCAACCAATCAAGGTTAGATCGAGCACCAAGCGATTGCTGCGGAACCCTTTCATAGTTTCACGACTTTGGCGAAGGACTCCAAAGGCTCCCTTGTAGTCGCCGTCTCGTAATTGCTCGTAGAGGATCAATTCGACCAAGCTGAGACTGTAGTATTGTGGCAGGTAAAAGAGGAGGCCAAGTAGGCCCAGCACGACACCAGCAGTCATCAGAGGCATTTGTTGCATGAGAGATTGAAATTCAGGACTGGAAGCACTCAAAGTGCTAGGGTTGCTCACCTTGTCGTAAATCGCTAAAAATCGAATGCTGGCGTAGGTGCTGATGAGACTCCCCACATAGAGGATGAGTCCCCATAAAAAGAGGACGGCTTGCTTCAAAATCAAGGTGGCAAATACAGAGGTAAAGCGATCTTGTTTAAAGATATCTAAGACGCGTGTTCGGTGTTCGATCTTGGGATTAATCGTATCTAAATAGCTAAAAGTCGCACCAACCACTAAAATGGAGATGACAAAGGAGACGACAGAAGGAAAGAGTTGTCGCTGGATCATGTAGATACTTGCTTGCTGCAAGGTCATATCCGGTAGTAGATCGACCAGATCTTGCCCACTTAAGAGAAAGTTAGCAAGAATGGTCAACAGGACCGGAAGAGCAAAAAGGATAGCTAAGCCCGGTTGCTGGACTTGCATGGTACGTGCCCGGAGGCGAATCAGTTTAAGGTTCATAGATGACACTCTCTTCATAGTAGTACTTTTTATTATAACATAAGTCCGTGACAGAGCCGGTAAAATTTGGTACAATCGTACAGGTGCTCACAGGAAAACTGTGACAGGAATAAGAAGGCTGGGACTGTTTTTCCCAGTACGGAGGTAACCATGACAGATTCACCGATTCAATATCGATTAATCAAAAAAGAAAAGCATACAGGTGCTCGTCTGGGAGAAATTATCACCCCTCACGGGACCTTCCCGACCCCAATGTTTATGCCTGTAGGGACTCAGGCAACCGTTAAGACCCAATCGCCAGAAGAACTCAAGGAAATGGGTTCTGGAATTATCTTGGCCAACACCTACCATCTCTGGCTTCGTCCCGGGGACGACTTGGTTGCAAAAGCAGGAGGATTGCACCAGTTCATGAACTGGGACCAGCCGATTTTGACAGATAGTGGAGGCTTCCAGGTCTATTCATTAGCGGATACCCGCAACATCACTGAAGAAGGGGTAACCTTTAAAAACCACCTCAACGGCTCAAAGATGTTCCTCTCTCCGGAAAAGGCCATCTCCATCCAAAACAATCTAGGGAGCGACATCATGATGTCCTTTGATGAATGCCCTCAGTTCTATCAGCCCTATGATTATGTGAAAAAATCGATCGAACGGACCAGTCGTTGGGCAGAACGTGGACTGAAGGCTCACCGTCGCCCTCATGATCAAGGTCTTTTCGGGATTGTCCAAGGGGCTGGATTTGAAGACTTGCGCCGTCAGTCTGCTCAAGATCTGGTCAGTATGGACTTCCCAGGCTATTCCATTGGTGGCTTAGCTGTTGGGGAAAGCCATGAAGAGATGAATGCCGTGTTGGATTTCACAACTCCGCTCTTACCAGAAAACAAGCCACGCTATCTCATGGGAGTAGGAGCTCCAGACAGTCTGATCGATGGCGTTATTCGTGGAGTGGACATGTTTGACTGTGTCTTGCCGACGCGGATTGCGCGAAATGGTACCTGTATGACTAGTCAAGGTCGCCTAGTAGTGAAAAATGCGCAATTTGCAGAAGACTTTACACCGCTGGATCCCGAATGTGATTGCTACACTTGTAAGAACTATACCCGAGCTTATCTTCGCCACCTCCTCAAGGCAGATGAGACCTTCGGCATTCGCTTGACCAGCTACCACAACTTGTATTTCTTGATCAACCTCATGAAGCAGGTCCGTCAAGCCATCATGGATGACAATCTCTTAGAATTCCGTGAGCATTTCGTCGAAAAATATGGCTATAACAAGTCAGGACGGAATTTCTAGAAATAGATAAATAGGAAGAAAAAAGACTACAGCCATCTGAGAATAATAGGAATAACTGCTAGACGCAGTGGTTGATTGGTATCTTTGTTCGCTTGTTAAGCTCCAAAGATAACCTAATCAACTGTGCGGGGGCGAGACGACGAACAAATTGGATATAAATTTGTTCTGTCTCGCTCCCTTTTTCCTATATAATAGCAACTTTTTTAGCACGCTTTTTCTTTCGAAAACACTTTCATCAAAAAAACGAAAAAAATCTTCTCAAATCCCTTGCATTGGGCCTTTGTTTGTGTTAAACTACTATGGTGCTGTGAAAAACAGCTATTAGCTTTGATGCAAGAGGTTGCGACACGCTCGGTTGCATTGCCACGCAACGCGCGTCGGTTTTCTTGTGGAGCTAGCCTATTATCTTAAATAGACGAAAAGGAGAAAAAGATGGCAAACAAAAAAATCCGCATCCGTTTGAAAGCGTACGAACACCGTACACTCGACACAGCGGCTGCAAAAATCGTAGAATCAGCTACTCGTACAGGTGCACAAGTTGCGGGTCCAATCCCACTTCCAACTGAGCGTAGCCTCTACACAATCATTCGTGCGACTCACAAATACAAAGATTCTCGCGAACAATTCGAAATGCGTACACACAAACGTTTGATCGACATCATCAACCCAACTCAAAAAACAGTTGACGCTTTGATGAAATTGGATCTTCCAAGTGGTGTAAACGTAGAAATCAAACTTTAATCTAAAGCTTGATCGAGAGCATAAAAAACGCTCGTTAAAAACTTTTTGAATAAAAAACTATAGAAAAGGAACTATTTTCTCATGACAAAAGGAATCTTAGGGAAAAAAGTGGGAATGACTCAAATCTTCACTGAAGCTGGCGAATTGATCCCTGTAACAGTTATCGAAGCAACTCCAAACGTTGTTCTTCAAGTTAAAACTGTTGAAACAGATGGTTACAACGCTATCCAAGTTGGTTTCGATGACAAACGCGAAGTATTGAGCAACAAACCTGCTAAAGGACATGTAGCAAAAGCTAACACGGCTCCTAAGCGCTTCATTCGTGAATTCAAAAACGTTGAAGGCTTGGAAGTTGGTGCTGAAATCACAGTTGACACTTTCGAAGCTGGAGACATTGTTGATGTAACTGGTACTTCTAAAGGTAAAGGTTTCCAAGGTGTTATCAAACGCCACGGACAATCACGTGGACCAATGGCTCACGGTTCTCGTTACCACCGTCGTCCAGGTTCTATGGGACCTGTTGCACCTAACCGCGTATTCAAAGGTAAAAACCTTGCAGGACGTATGGGTGGCGATCGTGTAACGATTCAAAACCTTGAAGTTGTACAAGTTGTTCCAGAAAAGAACGTTATCCTTATCAAAGGTAACGTACCAGGTGCTAAGAAATCTCTTATCACTATCAAGTCAGCAGTTAAAGCTGGTAAATAATAAGGAAAGGGGAATACAGTCAAAATGGCAAATGTAACATTATTCGACCAAACTGGTAAACAAGCGGGCGAAGTTGTTCTTAACGATGCGATCTTTGGTATCGAACCAAACCAAGCAGTTGTATTTGATGTGATCATCAGCCAACGTGCTAGCCTTCGTCAAGGAACTCACGCTGTTAAAAACCGTTCAGCCGTTTCAGGTGGCGGACGCAAACCATGGCGTCAAAAAGGAACTGGACGTGCTCGTCAAGGTTCTATCCGCTCTCCACAATGGCGTGGTGGTGGAATCGTCTTCGGACCAACTCCACGTAGCTATGCGTACAAACTTCCTCAAAAAGTTCGTCGCCTTGCACTTAAATCTGTTTACTCAGAAAAAGTTGCTGAAAACAAATTTGTAGCCGTTGATTCTCTTGAATTTACAGCTCCAAAAACTGCTGAATTTGCAAAAGTTCTTGCAGCTTTGAGCATCGATTCTAAAGTCCTTGTTATTCTTGAAGAAGGAAACGAATTCGCAGCTCTTTCAGCTCGTAACCTTCCAAACGTGAAAGTTGCGACTGCTACAACTGCAAGTGTTCTTGACATCGCAAATAGTGACAAACTTCTTGTTACTCAAGCAGCTATCTCTAAAATCGAGGAGGTTCTTGCATAATGAATTTGTATGATGTTATCAAAAAACCTGTTATCACTGAAAAGTCAATGGCTCAACTTGAAGCAGGCAAATATGTATTCGAAGTTGACACTCGCGCTCACAAACTTTTGATCAAACAAGCTGTTGAAGCTGCGTTTGAAGGTGTAAAAGTTGCGAATGTGAACACTGTAAACGTAAAACCTAAAGCAAAACGCGTTGGACGTTACACTGGTTTTACATCAAAAACTAAAAAAGCTATCATCACGCTTGCAGCTGATTCTAAAGCAATCGAGTTGTTTGCTACTGAAGCTGAATAATCTAAGGAGGAAATATCGTGGGAATTCGTGTTTATAAACCAACAACAAACGGTCGCCGTAATATGACTTCTTTGGATTTCGCTGAAATCACAACAAACACACCTGAGAAAACTTTGCTTGTTTCTCTTAAAAACAAAGCAGGTCGTAACAATAACGGTCGTATCACTGTTCGTCACCAAGGTGGTGGACACAAACGTCATTACCGTTTGATCGATTTCAAACGTAACAAAGATGGAGTTGAAGCAGTCGTTAAAACGATCGAATACGATCCAAACCGCTCAGCAAACATCGCGCTTGTACACTACACTGACGGTGTGAAAGCTTACATCATCGCCCCTAAAGGTCTTGAAGTAGGTCAACGCATCGTATCAGGACCAGAAGCAGATATCAAAGTCGGAAATGCTCTTCCACTTGCTAACATCCCAGTTGGTACTTTGATCCACAACATTGAATTGAAACCTGGTAAAGGTGGAGAATTGGTACGTGCTGCTGGAGCTTCTGCTCAAGTATTGGGTTCTGAAGGTAAATATGTACTTGTTCGTCTTCAATCAGGCGAAGTTCGTATGATTCTTGGAACTTGCCGTGCTACAGTTGGTGTTGTCGGAAACGAACAACATGGACTTGTAAACCTTGGTAAAGCGGGACGTAACCGCTGGAAAGGTGTTCGCCCTACAGTTCGTGGTTCTGTAATGAACCCGAATGATCACCCACACGGTGGTGGTGAAGGTAAAGCACCAGTTGGACGTAAAGCGCCATCTACTCCTTGGGGTAAACCTGCGCTTGGTCTTAAAACTCGTAACAAGAAAGCGAAATCTGACAAACTTATCGTTCGTCGTCGCAACCAAAAATAATCATAAGCAACTAGCTTACACTTTCCGCCAGCTCGGTAGCGCTGCATAGCAGCGCAAGCCGCTGTGGTACTAAATTTTAAAGGAGAAAATTAAAAAATGGGACGTAGTCTTAAAAAAGGACCTTTCGTCGATGAGCATTTGATGAAAAAAGTTGAAGCTCAAGCAAACGACGAAAAGAAAAAAGTAATTAAAACTTGGTCACGTCGTTCGACGATCTTCCCAAGTTTCATCGGATACACTATCGCAGTTTATGATGGACGTAAACATGTACCTGTTTACATCCAAGAAGACATGGTAGGTCACAAGCTTGGTGAATTTGCACCAACTCGTACTTACAAAGGTCACGCGGCAGACGACAAGAAGACACGTAGAAAATAAGGAGAACATAAATGGCAGAAATTACTTCAGCTAAAGCAATGGCTCGTACAGTGCGTGTTTCACCTCGTAAATCACGTCTTGTTCTTGACAACATCCGTGGTAAAAGCGTAGCCGATGCCATCGCTATTTTGACATTCACACCAAACAAAGCTGCAGGGATCATCCTTAAAGTGTTGAACTCAGCAGTAGCAAACGCTGAAAACAACTTTGGTTTGGAAAAAGCTAACTTGGTAGTATCTGAAGCATTCGCAAACGAAGGACCAACTATGAAACGTTTCCGTCCACGTGCGAAAGGTTCAGCATCACCAATCAACAAACGTACAGCTCACATCACAGTAGCTGTTGCAGAAAAATAAGGAGGTAAACTCGTGGGTCAAAAAGTACATCCAATTGGTATGCGTGTTGGTATCATCCGTGATTGGGATGCCAAATGGTATGCTGAAAAAGAATACGCGGATTACCTTCATGAAGATCTTGCAATCCGTAAATTCATTCAAAAAGAATTGGCTGACGCAGCCGTTTCAACTATTGAAATCGAACGCGCAGTAAACAAAGTTAACGTTTCACTTCACACTGCTAAACCAGGTATGGTTATCGGTAAAGGTGGAGCAAACGTTGATGCACTTCGTGCAGCTCTTAACAAATTGACTGGTAAACAAGTCCACATCAACATCATTGAGATCAAACGTCCTGATTTGGATGCTCACCTTGTTGGTGAAGGAATTGCTCGTCAATTGGAACAACGTGTTGCTTTCCGTCGTGCACAAAAACAAGCGATCCAACGTGCTATGCGTGCTGGAGCTAAAGGAATCAAAACTCAAGTATCAGGTCGTTTGAACGGTGCAGATATTGCCCGTGCAGAAGGATACTCTGAAGGAACTGTTCCACTTCACACACTTCGCGCTGATATTGATTACGCTTGGGAAGAAGCAGACACTACTTACGGTAAACTTGGTGTTAAAGTATGGATCTACCGTGGTGAAGTTCTTCCAGCTCGTAAAGACGCTAAAGGAGGTAAATAACCAATGTTAGTACCTAAACGTGTAAAACACCGTCGCGAATTCCGTGGTAAAATGCGCGGTGAAGCAAAAGGTGGAAAAGAAGTAGCATTCGGTGAATACGGTCTTCAAGCTACAACTAGCCACTGGATCACAAACCGTCAAATCGAAGCTGCTCGTATCGCCATGACTCGTTACATGAAACGTGGTGGTAAAGTTTGGATTAAGATTTTCCCACACAAATCATACACCGCTAAAGCTATCGGGGTACGTATGGGATCTGGTAAAGGGGCTCCTGAAGGTTGGGTAGCACCAGTTAAACGTGGTAAAGTGATGTTCGAAATCGCTGGTGTATCTGAAGAGATCGCACGCGAAGCGCTTCGTCTTGCTAGCCACAAATTGCCAGTTAAAACTAAATTTGTGAAACGTGAAGCAGAATAAGGAGAGGTCATGAAACTTACAGAAGTAAAAGAATTTGTTAAAGAACTTCGTGGTCTTTCTCAAGAAGAACTCGCGAAGCGTGAAAATGAATTGAAGAAAGAATTGTTTGAACTTCGTTTCCAAGCGGCTGCTGGTCAATTGGAACAAACTGGACGTTTGAAAGAAGTGAAAAAACAAATCGCTCGTATCAAAACTGTTCAATCAGAAGCTAAATAATAGACTAGGGAAGGAGAATTTCAATGGAACGCAATAATCGTAAAGTTCTTGTTGGACGCGTTGTGTCTGACAAAATGGACAAAACAATCACAGTTGTAGTTGAAACTAAACGTAACCACCCAGTCTATGGTAAACGTATCAACTATTCTAAAAAATACAAAGCTCATGATGAAAACAATGTTGCTAAAGAAGGCGATATCGTTCGTATCATGGAAACTCGTCCGCTTTCAGCTACAAAACGCTTCCGTCTTGTAGAAGTCGTTGAAGAAGCGGTCATCATCTAATCATACCTGAAAGGAGAAAACGTAAATGATTCAAACAGAAACTCGTTTGAAAGTCGCTGACAACAGTGGCGCACGCGAAATCTTGACAATCAAAGTTCTTGGTGGTTCAAAACGTAAATTCGCGAGCATCGGTGATGTAATCGTTGCATCAGTAAAACAAGCTACTCCTGGTGGTGCGGTTAAGAAAGGTGACGTTGTAAAAGCTGTTATCGTTCGTACTAAATCAGGTGCTCGTCGTAAAGATGGTTCATACATCAAATTCGACGAAAATGCAGCAGTAATCATCCGTGACGACAAAACTCCTCGCGGAACTCGTATCTTTGGCCCAGTTGCACGTGAATTGCGTGACGGTGGTTTCATGAAGATCGTGTCACTTGCTCCAGAAGTACTTTAATCAATAAAAAAACAAACACAGTCCCCTGGCTTAGCCAGGGTGCCCATCGGGCGTAAGAATAAAAGGAGAATAAAATGTTTGTAAAAAAAGGCGACAAAGTTCGCGTTATCGCTGGTAAAGACAAAGGCGTAGAAGCTGTTGTTCTTACTGCTCTTCCAAAAGTAAATAAAGTTGTTGTAGAAGGTGTAAACATCATCAAGAAACACCAACGTCCAAATAACGAAAACCCTCAAGGTGCGATCGTTGAAAAAGAAGCTCCAATCCATGCTTCTAACGTTCAAGTTTTGGACAAAAACGGTGTTGCTGGACGTGTTGGCTACAAATTTGTAGACGGCAAAAAAGTTCGCTACAACAAAAAATCAGGCGAAGTGCTTGACTAATCACGAAGGAAAGGAGAAGTATAATGGCTAATCGTTTAAAAGAAAAATACCTTAATGAAGTAGTACCATCATTGACTGAACAGTTCAACTATTCATCAGTTATGGCTGTGCCAAAAGTTGATAAAATCGTTTTGAACATGGGTGTTGGTGATGCAGTATCAAATGCTAAAAACCTTGAAAAAGCTGCTGAAGAGCTTGCTTTGATCTCAGGTCAAAAACCATTGATCACTAAGGCTAAAAAATCAATCGCCGGCTTCCGTCTTCGTGAAGGTGTTGCGATCGGTGCAAAAGTTACCCTTCGTGGTGAACGTATGTACGAATTCTTGGATAAATTGGTAACAGTTTCACTTCCACGTGTACGTGACTTCCATGGTGTTCCAACTAAATCATTTGATGGACGCGGAAACTACACACTTGGTGTGAAAGAACAATTGATCTTCCCAGAAATCAACTTTGATGATGTTGATAAAACTCGTGGTTTGGATATCGTAATCGTAACTACAGCGAACACAGACGAAGAATCACGTGCATTGCTTACTGGCCTCGGAATGCCGTTTGCAAAATAATATAGGAGGTAAAACTAATGGCTAAAAAATCTATGATTGCTAAGAACAAACGCCCAGCGAAGTTCTCTACTCAAGCATACACTCGCTGTGAACGTTGTGGACGTCCACACTCAGTTTACCGCAAGTTTAAACTTTGCCGTGTTTGCTTCCGTGAATTGGCATACAAAGGTCAAATCCCAGGTGTGACAAAAGCATCTTGGTAATAGCATGATACAAAGAGCGTAACAACCCCAGCAAAAATTGGAGGTTTGGTGCAGTAGCGCTGCTCCAAAACAAATCTATCTTTTTTGCCCAGGTTGTAGCTCGTGTTCAAATGAGTATATTCTCGTTTGCATGTATCAAAACTATCTGAGCCTAGCTCAATCATTAACTAGCAAGTGCAACTTGCAAACTACTAGTAAGAGGAGAAATTATAATGGTTATGACTGACCCAATCGCAGACTTCCTTACACGTATTCGTAACGCTAACCAAGCAAAACACGAAGTACTTGAAGTACCTGCATCAAACATCAAAAAAGGGATTGCTGAAATCCTTAAACGCGAAGGTTTTGTAAAAAACGTTGAATTCATCGAAGATGACAAACAAGGCATCATCCGTGTATTCTTGAAATACGGACAAAACGGTGAAAAAGTTATCACAAACTTGAAACGTGTATCTAAACCAGGTTTGCGTGTTTACAAAAAACGTGAAGATCTTCCAAAAGTTCTTAACGGACTTGGAATTGCTATCCTTTCAACTTCTGAAGGTTTGCTTACTGATAAAGAAGCACGCCAAAAGAACGTTGGTGGGGAAGTTATCGCTTACGTTTGGTAATATTTAGTTCCCGATTTCGTTGTGACTCTTCGTTATTGTCTCTTGCCTAACCCAAAGTTATGTCTGCGAGACAATGCCTTGATTCACTTAGAAAATGAGACCTAAACATTAACTTTTAAATCAAAAAGATTTAAACCCCGTGAAAACTGGCCCGCAAAGGCCTGACAATTTAACAGGAGAATAAAAAACATGTCACGTATTGGTAATAAAGTTATCGTGTTGCCTGCTGGTGTTGAAATCACTAACAATGACAACGTTGTAACTGTAAAAGGACCTAAAGGAGAACTTACTCGTGAGTTCTCAAAAGATATTGAAATCCGTGTGGAAGGTACTGAAGTAACACTTCACCGTCCAAACGATTCAAAAGAAATGAAAACAATCCACGGAACAACTCGTGCCCTTTTGAACAACATGGTTACTGGTGTATCAGAAGGATTCAAGAAAGAACTTGAAATGCGCGGGGTTGGATACCGTGCACAACTTCAAGGATCAAAACTTGTTTTGGCTGTTGGTAAATCACACCCAGACGAAGTTGAAGCTCCAGAAGGAATTACTTTTGAACTTCCAAACCCAACAACAATCGTTGTTAGCGGAATTTCAAAAGAAGTAGTTGGTCAAACAGCTGCTTATGTACGTAGCCTTCGTTCACCTGAACCATACAAAGGTAAAGGGATCCGTTATGTTGGTGAATACGTTCGCCGCAAAGAAGGTAAAACAGGTAAATAATGTAGTTTGGTTGTTTTTCAACCAACCTTCATCTTACCAACTCAGTGCTTAGCACATGATTTTAAAATTAAGAGGTGAAAATTGTGATTTCGAAACCAGATAAAAACAAAATCCGTCAAAAACGCCACCGTCGCGTTCGCGGAAAACTCTCTGGAACTGCTGATCGCCCACGTTTGAACGTATTCCGTTCTAATACAGGCATCTACGCTCAAGTAATTGATGACGTAGCGGGTGTAACGCTCGCAAGCGCTTCAACTCTTGACAAAGAAGTTTCAAAAGGAACTAAAACTGAACAAGCCGTTGTTGTCGGCAAACTTGTTGCTGAACGTGCAGTTGCTAAAGGTATTTCTGAAGTGGTGTTCGACCGCGGTGGATATCTATATCACGGACGTGTTAAAGCTTTGGCTGATGCAGCTCGTGAAAACGGATTGAAATTCTAATAGGAGGACACTAGAAAATGGCATTTAAAGATAATGCAGTTGAACTTGAAGAACGCGTAGTTGCCATCAACCGTGTAACAAAAGTTGTTAAAGGTGGACGTCGTCTTCGTTTTGCAGCTCTTGTAGTTGTTGGTGACCGTAATGGCCGTGTTGGATTTGGTACTGGTAAAGCTCAAGAAGTTCCAGAAGCAATCCGTAAGGCTGTTGAAGATGCTAAGAAAAACTTGATCGAAGTTCCTATGGTTGGAACAACAATTCCACATGAAGTAACATCAGTATTTGGTGGAGCTCGTGTATTGTTGAAACCAGCTATCGAAGGGGCTGGGGTTGCTGCAGGTGGAGCAGTTCGTGCCGTTGTCGAATTGGCAGGTATTGCAGATGTTACATCTAAATCACTTGGATCAAACACTCCAATCAACATCGTTCGTGCAACTGTTAACGGTTTGGCACAATTGAAACGCGCTGATGAAGTTGCTGCCCTTCGTGGTATTTCAGTTTCTGACTTGGCTTAAGAAAGGAGATTCAAATGGCTCAAATTAAAATTACTTTGACTAAGTCTCCAATCGGACGCATCCCGTCACAACGTAAAACTGTTGTAGCACTTGGACTTGGCAAATTGAACAGCTCTGTTATTAAAGAAGATAACCCAGCAGTACGTGGTATGATCACTGCTGTATCTCACTTAGTAACAGTTGAAGAAGTAAAATAATCTATTTGAAATAGAAACAAAGTTTTCAGGGGTATGAGAGGTTCTCATCCCCTAAAACTAAATATAAGTATAGGCGAGTTTGTAGTTAGGACACCTTTTCCTGATTACATGCGTTAGCAATTTACAAAAGAGGAGAAAATTAATAATGAAACTTCATGAATTACAACCTGCTACAGGTTCACGTAAAGTCCGCAACCGTGTTGGTCGTGGTACTTCATCTGGTAATGGTAAAACTTCTGGCCGTGGTCAAAAAGGTCAAAAAGCTCGTAGCGGTGGCGGTGTACGTCTTGGTTTTGAAGGTGGACAAACTCCATTGTTCCGTCGTCTTCCAAAACGTGGATTTACAAACATCAACGCTAAAGAATATGCTATTGTGAACCTTGATCAATTGAACGCCTTTGAAGATGGTGCTGAAGTAACTCCAGTAGTACTTGTAGAATCAGGAATTGTAAAAGCTGAAAAATCAGGTATCAAAATTCTTGGTAACGGAGAATTGACTAAGAAGTTGACTGTTAAAGCAGCTAAATTCTCTAAATCAGCTGAAGAAGCTATCACTGCTAAAGGTGGTTCAGTTGAAGTCATCTAAGTGAGGTGACCTATGTTTTTTAAATTATTAAAAGATGCATTTAAGGTGAAACAAGTACGGTCGAAGATTTTGTTTACGATCTTCATCATTCTTGTTTTCCGCATTGGGACCACGATTACAGTGCCTGGTGTAAATGCGAAAATTCTGAACAACCTTCAAGATGTGTCCTTCTTGAACATGCTCAGTTTGGTTTCTGGGAATGCCATGAGGAACTTCTCAGTTTTCGCATTAGGGGTTAGCCCATACATTACAGCTTCGATCGTCGTGCAACTTTTACAAATGGATCTGTTACCTAAGTTTGTTGAATGGGGCAAACAAGGGGAAGTTGGTCGAAGAAAGCTCAACCAAGCAACACGCTATATTTCTTTGGTTCTAGCCTTTGTTCAATCCATCGGGATTACAGCAACCTTCCACACTTTGTCTCAGGCGAAATTAGTCGCAACTCCAAATACCAAAACCTATCTATTAATCGGTGCGATTCTGACGACCGGTTCCATGATTGTGACTTGGCTTGGAGAACAAATCACAGATAAAGGCTACGGTAATGGTGTTTCAATGATTATCTTTGCGGGGATTGTATCATCAATTCCTGAGATGATTAAAGAAATCTATGAAAATGCATTTGTGAACGTTCGTTCTGGTCAAATGACCAATTCCCTCATTTTTGTTGGGGTATTAATCCTTGCTGTCTTGGTTATTGTTTACTTTACAACCTTTGTAGAGCAAGCACAATACAAGATTCCAATCCAATATACAAAGATTGCACAAGGAGCTCCATCAAGTTCTTACCTTCCTTTGAAAGTAAACCCAGCAGGAGTTATTCCTGTCATCTTCGCTAGTTCGATTACAGCAGCGCCTGCTGCAATTTTCCAAGTGATTAGCGCTATGGGTTACAATGCAGGATGGGTGAAAACAGCTCAAGCCATGTTGGCTACAAACACACCAACTGGTGTGGCAATGTATGCCTTATTGATCATTCTCTTCACCTTCTTCTACACGTTTGTTCAGATCAATCCTGAAAAAACGGCAGAAAACCTTCAAAAGAGTGGTGCCTATATCCCAGGCGTCCGCCCTGGTAAGGGGACAGAAGAGTTTATGTCTCGTTTGCTACGTCGTTTAGCAAGCGTCGGATCAGTATTCCTTGGCTTTATTACCATCATTCCAATCCTGGCTCGAGATTTATTTGGTTTGACAGATGCAGTTGCTCTTGGAGGAACTAGTTTGTTAATCATTATTTCAACAGGTATTGAGGGAATGAAACAATTAGAAGGCTACTTATTAAAACGTAAGTATGTCGGATTTATGGACACAACAACAGAATAGAATAAGGTTGACTTTGTCAGCCTTCTATTTTGTTTTTAAATGGAAATAGGAATTCGCTCCTGCTTCCATTTAAAAACAAAATAAGGAGAATTCATCATGAATCTTTTAATTATGGGGTTGCCTGGAGCAGGTAAAGGAACTCAAGCAGCTAAAATCGTTGAAGAGTTTCACGTAGCGCACATCTCCACTGGAGATATGTTCCGCGCAGCGATGGCTAACCAAACTGAAATGGGTGTGCTTGCAAAATCATACATTGATAAAGGTGAGTTGGTACCAGATGAAGTAACCAATGGAATTGTGAAAGAACGCCTTGCTCAAGATGATATTAAAGAAACAGGTTTCCTTTTGGATGGCTATCCACGTACAATTGAACAAGCTCATGCCTTGGATCAAACTTTGTCAGATCTTGGTATCACATTAGAAGGTGTTATCAACATTGAAGTTAACCCAGAAAGCTTGTTAGAGCGTTTGAGTGGTCGTTTCATCTGCCGTACTTGTGGCGCAACTTACCACAAAGTATTTAATCCTACAAAAGTTGAAGGAACTTGTGATAACTGTCAAGGTCATGATTTCTACCAACGTGAAGATGACAAACCAGAAACGGTTAAACGTCGTTTGGACGTCAATATTGCACAAGGAGAACCAATCATTGAATTTTATCGTTCAAAAGGACTCGTACATGACATCCAAGGAAACCAAGATATCAATGATGTATTTTCAGACATTGAAAAAGTCTTGTCAAATTTGAAATAAAAGCGTTTTTCATGCTTGCAATATTGGACAACTAGTGTTACAATTAGTTAGTCTGACTTATAATTGTTACCTCTGTGCTCAGAGGAATGAATCGAAATTTATGGAGGTACTTTTGCGTGGCAAAAGACGATGTGATTGAAGTAGAAGGCAAAGTAGTCGATACAATGCCGAATGCTATGTTTACGGTTGAACTTGAAAATGGACATCAGATTTTAGCAACAGTTTCTGGTAAAATTCGTAAAAACTATATTCGTATTTTAGCGGGAGATCGTGTTACAGTGGAGATGAGTCCGTACGATTTGACACGTGGACGTATCACATACCGCTTTAAATAATCGAAAAACTTGGAGGGATAAAAATGAAAGTAAGACCATCGGTCAAACCAATTTGCGAATACTGTAAAGTAATTCGTCGTAATGGTCGTGTTATGGTAATTTGCCCAGCAAATCCAAAACACAAACAACGTCAAGGATAAGATAGAAAGGAGAAAACATGGCTCGTATTGCTGGAGTTGACATTCCAAATGACAAACGTGTAGTAATTTCATTGACTTATGTGTACGGTATCGGACTTCCAACATCTAAGAAAATCCTTGCTGCTGCAGGTGTTTCTGAAGATATTCGTGTTCGCGATCTTACACCAGATCAAGAAGATGCTATCCGTCGTGAAGTTGACGCAATTAAAGTTGAAGGTGACCTTCGTCGTGAAGTAAACTTGAACATCAAACGCTTGATGGAAATCGGTTCATACCGTGGTATCCGTCACCGTCGTGGACTTCCAGTTCGTGGACAAAACACTAAAAACAATGCTCGCACTCGTAAAGGTAAAGCTGTTGCGATTGCAGGTAAGAAAAAATAAAATAAAATAAGGAGGTAAAAATCTTGGCTAAACCAACACGTAAACGTCGTGTGAAAAAGAATATCGAATCTGGTATTGCTCATATTCACGCTACATTTAACAACACAATTGTTATGATTACTGATGTGCATGGTAACGCAATCGCTTGGTCATCTGCAGGTGCACTTGGATTTAAAGGTTCTCGTAAATCTACACCATTTGCTGCTCAAATGGCATCAGAAGCTGCTGCAAAAGCTGCTCAAGAACACGGACTTAAATCTGTTGAAGTAACTGTTAAAGGTCCTGGTTCAGGTCGTGAGTCTGCTATTCGTGCACTTGCTGCTGCTGGTCTTGAAGTAACTGCAATCCGCGATGTAACTCCTGTACCACACAATGGTGCTCGTCCTCCAAAACGTCGCCGTGTATAATCATCAACAATTACACAGCTTTTCGTTTAAGAGGGAGTATAGCAAATGATTGAGTTTGAAAAACCAAATATAACAAAAATTGATGAAAACAAAGATTATGGCGTGTTTGTCGTAGAACCACTTGAACGTGGCTATGGTACAACACTTGGAAACTCACTTCGTCGTGTACTTCTGGCTTCACTTCCAGGTGCAGCTGTCACTTCAATCAACATTGAAGGTGTACTCCACGAATTTGATACCGTTCCAGGAGTCCGTGAAGACGTTATGCAAATTATTCTTAACGTTAAAGGAATCGCCGTTAAATCTTACGTCCAAGACGAAAAGATTATTGAACTTGATGTAGAAGGACCTGCAGAAGTAACTGCCGGAGACATTCTTACTGATAGTGACATCGAAATTGTAAACCCTGATCATTATCTATTTACAATCGGAGAAGGAGCATCTTTGAAAGCAACGCTTACTGTAAACAGTGGACGTGGCTATGTTCCAGCTGATCAAAACAAAAAAGATGATGCACCAGTGGGAACACTTGCTGTAGATTCAATCTATACGCCAGTGACTAAAGTCAATTACCAAGTTGAACCAGCACGCGTTGGTAGCAACGATGGCTTTGACAAGCTAACCCTTGAAATTTTGACAAATGGGACAATCATTCCAGAAGATGCCCTAGGTTTGTCTGCTCGTATTTTGACAGAACACCTAAATCTATTCACAAACTTAACTGAAATTGCTATTGCAACAGATGTTATGAAGGAAGTGGATACAACTTCTGATGATCGCATTTTAGAACGTACAATCGAAGAATTAGATCTTTCAGTTCGTTCATATAACTGTTTGAAACGTGCTGGCATTAATACTGTTTACGATTTGACTGAAAAATCAGAAGCAGAAATGATGAAAGTTCGTAACTTGGGACGTAAGAGTCTTGAAGAAGTTAAAATCAAACTTGCCGACTTAGGCCTTGGGTTAAAAAACGATAAATAGAGGAGGAATACATGGCTTACCGTAAACTAGGACGCACTAGCTCACAACGTAAAGCAATGCTTCGCGATTTGACTACAGATCTTATCATCAATGAAGCAATTGTAACAACTGAAGCACGTGCGAAAGAAATCCGTAAATCAGTTGAAAAAATGATTACTTTGGGTAAACGTGGTGATTTGCATGCACGTCGTCAAGCTGCTGCATTCGTACGTAACGAAGTTGCATCACAAAACTTTGATGAAGAAACAGGTAAATACTCAGAAACAACTGCACTTCAAAAATTGTTCTCTGAATTAGCACCTCGTTATGCTGAGCGCAATGGTGGATATACTCGTATCCTTAAAACTGAACCACGTCGTGGTGATGCTGCGCCAATGGCTATCATCGAATTGGTATAATATCATCAATTTTGTTGAGTGTTATGATGATGGAATACACTGTTATTCTTAGTCTAGCTCTGGTCTACCGCTGGGGATTTTCCCCAGCGGGAACACTCATCATATTGAATGAATGGTAGACGCTTGTTTACGAAATTGCTTTAATTTAAAACAATTTCGTAAGCAGGCGTTTTGTCTTGCTTTTCATGAGTAGTCGAGAATAGCAAAAAATGATATAATGGAAACCCATATCTCCAATAGAAGAAAAAGGATTCAATGACAAAACAACAAGCAATTAAATTACTAAAAGAGAAGTACCTTAGTAATATGAAAAAGGATTCGGAACTCTTTGTCGGAGTTGAATTAGAGTTTCCGATTGTAGAAACAAATGGAAACAAAACAAATATAGAGGTGACGAAAAATCTTTTTCGAACCTTAGCCAACTTATCAGATTTTGAAATTGAAAAAATAGATGACGATCAAAATCCCATTCAATTGGTTCACTGCTCTTCTAAAGATCGTATTCTATTCGAGTTGAGTTACAATACAATTGAATTTGCATTTGAGAGAGCTCATTCTATAAATGAGGTAGCCAAACGTTTTGAGGCCTATTTAAAGATCATTCAACCGATTTTGCAAGAAAATAATCACGAAATCCAAGGGCGCGGAATCCATCCTTTGTGGAAAGAAAATGATAATAGCCCAGTGAAAATCGAACGATACAAGATGTTAATGGCTTTCCTTGCAATGAATGGTACAGGGATGAAAACACACTCCTATCCTTCGTACGGAGCATTTATATGCGGAAACCAGGTTCAATTGGATGTAAGGCGCGATAACTATCTTCGCATCATTAATGCATTTAATAAAATTGAAGCAGTAAAAGCATATTTGTTTTCTAACTCAGAATTTTCAGCAGAGGTTTGGGATACAAAAATTGCCAGAGATATTTTCTGGGAAGAATCCTTACATGGTTATTATAAGGAAAATGTAGGGATTTATCCTAAGGACTACCAAAGCGAAGAAGAGTTTTTTAATAATCTCGCTAGAACAGCTATTTTTACGGCAATTAGAGAGGGCAAATCATATTATTTTAAACCAATTCGAGTGGAAAACTATCTAGATCAAAAAGAAATTACGGCCTATACGGCTGATGGAAATGAGAAGATCATTAACCCTGTAAAAGAAGATCTAAAACAACATCGAAGTTACCAATTTCAAGATTTAACTGCTCGTGGGACTGTGGAATTTAGAAGCGTTTGTACACAACCATTAGAAACCACCTTTGCCCCGATAGCCTTTGAGTTGGGATTGTTTGTAGAATTAGAAAAACTGGAAAACTATTTAGAAGAATGTTCATTTTTTAAAAATGAAGAACAGGACTATCGAAAACTTAGAAAGAAATATTCAAAGAAAAATCTAAGTGAAAAGGAAAAAGAAGCGATACAATCCTTTTCAAAAGATCTTCTGGACATAGCTAAAGCAGAATTAATTAAAAGAGGTTATGGAGAAGAAAAATTTCTCATCATTAACAAAGAACTAGACTAATAGAAAAGCCTGTAATACAGGCTTTTCTTTGTTTATTTCAAAAAAACTTTCAAAAAAATAAAAAATTTTTTAAAAAAGTGTTGACAGTAAGGAGAGGTCATGATATACTAATATAGTTGTCGCGCG
>NZ_KV812830.1:0-86894 GCF_001813525.1 Streptococcus sp. HMSC065C01
GTGTCGCAGGTTCGAATCCTGTCTTCCCGATAGTATATTAAAAGAGTCTAATGATGTCATTAGATTTTTTTTATAATTTACAAGAAAAAAGAGCTTGCGCTCTTTCCAACTTTATTTATTTCGCAGTTCAACATAACGGTTATACCATATTTTGATATATTCCTCTGAAAAAGGACCTTTGTTTTGGTTTATCCAATCTACTAGTACTTTTACATTTTCTTTTAAAATATAGTCAATGTCATCTGAATAGTGCATTTTTTCTTTATGTTGCTCATATTCTTCAACATCTAACAATTTCTTTTCACCATTTGTAAAGACCTTGACATCGAGATCATAGTCGATATATTTTAAGGCCTCTTGGTCGATGTGAAAAGGACTTGCTAGGTTACAGTAGTAAGACACACCATTGTCACGGATCATGGCGATGATGTTAAACCAATATTTTTTATGGAAATAAACAATTGCTGGTTCACGAGTGATCCAACGTCTGCCATCACTTTCTGTAACAAGTGTATGATCATTTACTCCAATAATTGCATTTTCGGTTATCTTTAATACCATGGTGTCACGCCAGGTACGGTGTAAACTGCCATCATGTTTATAACTTTGAATTGTAATAAAGTCGCCTTCTTTAGGTAGTTTCATAACTTACCAACTTTCTACAATCTAAGTATATCCTCTATATTGTAACATATTTTTTTAATTTTTTTCTTATTTTTCTATTTTATTTTCAATTTGATTTTTGAATGGGAATTTATGAATCTAAAAATTCTCTAATGGCTGATGTTATATCACTATAATCGTACCCTTTTCTGGCTAATGCTTGGGTTAAACGTTGTTTTAGGTCATAGCCTTCATATTTTTTACTGTATTTACGGTATTGTTTTTCTAATTCTTTTAGGATGAGCTCATTGGTTGTTTCTTCATCTGCTTCTAGTTCAAGATTTTGGAATGCAATCTTTGCTTGGTTGTATGCAAAACCTTTTGAAATGAGTCCTTGGATGATTTTCGTTTCAATGGCTTTTAATGGGTATTTTCCTTGGTATTTCTTTTGGAGTTTTATTGCGGTACGGCTAATAACTTCTGTAAAATCATAGTCAGCAAGAATTTCTTGAAGGATAGATTTTGGGACCCCTTTTTGTTGAATTTTTTGTTGTAATAAGACAGGGCCTTTATCGCCACTGAGGAGGTTGGCCTCTATCAGGTTTCTGGCATATTGACGATCATCTAACCACTTTTCTTCTTTTAGGTGTTGGACCACTTTATCAATAATGCCACTATCAATCTCATATTTTGTAAGGTAGTCTCGGACTTCTTTTGTTGTTCGAGCTTTAAAGGAAAGATGGTAAAGGGCCAGGTTTTTACCATAGGAGTATTGTGCAAACTCTTGGATTTCTTTTAGCTCTTCTTCACTGATTTCTTTCTCTTTGGAAAGAAAATATTTGACGATGGTATCTTCTGTGATGTAAAGTTTTTGATCATTGTCTAATTCAAGAAGGTAGAGTCTTTTTTTCTTTTCTAGTTTTGTAATTTTCATATTTTTTCTTTTATCCAAACGCTTCAAAGGCAGCAACGAGTCGAAGTTTATGTATATCGACCTGATCTCTTCCATAATAGTCAAGAAATAGTTCAGCGTATTTAGGATCTTGTAGGTTATAGTTGAGGGACCAAACTGCCCAAAAGAGGTCGATATGCCGGTCACTGAAATCAGCCAAACCAAGATCAATAAAGCAAGAGAATTGGTCAGCATCTTTTAGAATAAAGTTCGGTAGACAGGCATCCCCGTGAATAAAGGCATCTGTCTTTAAAAGGTGCCCATGTTCTTGGATGAGTTGGAAGGCCTCTTCGCGACTGTTGATTTGGAATTGGGGTAGGAGCGCCTTGGCATAGAACTCACCTTTTTCATAGTTTTTCAAGGCTCTTTCTTTATAGGCTTGTAAATGATTATCTGATGGAAAATTTTTCGGATTTAAGCTGTGAAGCTTTTTAAGAGCCTCTGCCATGGTACGGCAGATTTTTTCTGGCTGGTCTAAAAAAGCGAGAGCATCATGGCCAATAGCCTCTTTAGTCAGGAGGTAGTCTTTATCTTTAGATAGATATTCGATAACTGGAGTTCCCAGTCCTTTGGTTTCAAACCACCTTGCAATGCTAGCTTCTCGCTCTAATCTTCCCTTTTGATCTATTTTCAAGTAGTAACCTGAATCAAGATAGAGAACCCTTGCGCCTGAATGAGAAGAGCTATCAGAAAGAGTTGCTCCCTCTATATAAGTTCGTAATTGCTCAGGAAAATCCAATGGGGAGAAATGAGATGTCTTTGTATTCATGGTTTTATTGTAACATATTCTTAACCATTGAGAAACTACGTGGTATAATAGACTTATGAGTCTTAAAGTCAAACAAAAAATTCCATTAAAAATCAAGCGTATGGGGATAAACGGGGAAGGTATCGGATTTTTCCAGAAAACCCTTGTTTTTGTTCCAGGAGCCCTCAAGGGTGAAGATATCTTCTGCCAAATTACAAGTGTCAAGAAAAATTTTGCGGAAGCCAAACTCTTATCTGTGAATAAAGCGTCTAAGTATCGGGTGACACCCATGTGTGATATCTATGAGACCTGTGGGGGCTGTCAAATCATGCATTTGAAGTATGACAAGCAGCTGGAGTTTAAAACAGATTTATTGCAACAAGCCTTGAAAAAGTTCTCACCTGAAGGCTTTGAACAGTATGACATTCGGCCAACAATCGGAATGCAGGAGCCTCTTTACTATCGGGCCAAATTGCAATTTCAAACAAGGAAATTTAAAGGCCAGGTCAAGGCGGGTCTCTATGCTCAAAATTCACATTATTTGGTAGAATTAAAAGATTGTTTGGTTCAAGATCAGGTTATTCAAGCGATTGCCAATGATTTTGCGGATTTATTGACTTACTATCAGATTCCAATTGCTGATGAGCGTAAAGAACTGGGTGTCAGAACTATGATGGTTCGACGAGCTCGGAAGTCTGGTCAGGTTCAGATAATTGTGGTCACCAGTCGGCAGATTAATTTAAAGGATTTAGTGGAAGACTTGGTTAAGAAACACCCTGAGATTGTCACCGTTGCTGTTAATAAAAATACGTCTCGCTCCAGTGAAATCTATGGCGAACAAACACAGATTATTTGGGGTGAAGAGGCTATTCTTGAAGGCGTTTTGGATTATGAATTCTCCCTCTCTCCTCGTGCCTTTTATCAACTGAATCCAGAGCAGACTGAGGTGTTGTATAGTGAGGCGGTTAAGGCTCTAGATGTTTCCCCAGGGGATCACTTGATAGATGCCTACTGTGGGGTTGGAACGATTGGGTTTGCTTTTGCGAATAGGGTCAAAAGTGTTCGGGGGATGGATATTATTCCTGAAGCGATTGAAGATGCCAAATACAATGCTAAACGGATGGGATTTGAGAATACCCACTATGAGGCTGGTACAGCAGAAGAGATCATTCCTCGCTGGTACCAAGAAGGCTATCGGGCCAATGCTGTGATCGTGGATCCACCTCGTACGGGCTTGGGTACAAAATTAATCGAGACCTTGTTGCACTATGCACCTGAAAAGATGGTCTATGTCTCTTGCAATGTCTCTACTTTGGCAAGGGATTTGGTAGCTTTGACAAAGGTTTATCGGGTTGAGTACATTCAATCAGTGGATATGTTTCCCCATACAGCACGGACGGAAGCAGTTGTAAAATTAGTGAAGAAGTGAAAGAAGAATGGATATTTGGGAAAAACTTTATCATGAGGCGAAAGCTCTCTATGCGCCTCAAGAGGTTTCAGATTTTGTCTATGCTCGGCATGTAGTCGCTGCTGTGGAGGCTGAAGATGGTCAGATTTTTACGGGCTTTTGTATGGAAGGAACCTGCGGCGTCTTTCATTTATGTGCCGAACGAGCGGCCCTTTTCAACATGTATCAACAATCGGGCCAGACCAAGGTCAAGCGCATTATTGCTTTTCGAGACAAGCCTCCTTATGGAGAAGGTTCAGGGATGCCTTGTGGGGCCTGCCGTGAATTTCTCCTTGAGCTAGATGCAGAGAATCGTCATCTAGAATTTATGGTAGATTATGCAAGTCGTAAGAGCATTACTTTAGGTGAACTGATGCCTCTTTGGTGGGGCGAGGAACGAGCTCGTCAGAGAGAGAATAAAGGGAATAAGTAGAGGAAATAAATAAATGGACAATGTTATTGATGTATCGATTCCAGTGGCTCAAGTCATTGATCAACATCCGGAAGTATTGGACTTGTTGGTGGAATTGGGCTTTAAACCTTTAGCCAACCCCATCATGCGCAATACAGTTGGGCGCAAGGTTTCTTTGAAACAAGGATCAAAATTAGAAGGCACCCCCATGGAGAGAATTGTGCGAACACTAGAAGCTAATGGCTATGAAGTAGTGGGGTTAGACTAATGAGCGATGAACGAATTCATGTCTTGAGAGACATCTTATTAGATCTGCATCATGGAGCATCTCCTGAGTCGGTCCAAGAACGATTTGATGCGACCTTTGCGGGAGTTTCTGCGATTGAGATCTCTCTCATGGAGCATGAGCTGATGAATTCAGATGCAGGTGTGACGTTTGAAGATGTTATGGAGCTTTGTGACGTCCATGCCAATCTCTTTAAGAATGCTGTTCAAGGGGTCGAAGTGGCAGATACTGACCATCCAGGCCATCCGGTTCAGATCTTTAAGCAGGAGAACCTGGCCCTTCGTGCAGCTATGATGCGGGTCCGCCGTTTGCTGGATAATTATGAGACGACAGAGGATCCTGAGATGATCCAGGAGATTCACAAAGGCCTCTTGCGTCAGCTTGGCTTGGTGGGTCAATTTGATCGGCATTATCGTCGGAAGGAAGAACTGATGTTCCCCATTATGGAGCGTTATGGGCATGATTCTCCACCAAAAGTGATGTGGGGGGTGGATGACCAGATTCGGGAACTCTTTGCGAAAGCTATGGACGCGGCCAAGGAACTTCCAAATTCTGCTATCGTAGAAGTCAAAGAACGCTTTGAAGCCTTTGCGCAAGAGTTTGAGGGAATGATCTTCAAGGAAGAATCGATTCTTTTGATGATTTTGCTAGAGTCCTTTACCCAGGATGATTGGCTCTCCATTGCAGAAGAAAGTGATGCGTATGGTTATGCCATTATTCTCCCAAGTGAAAAGTGGGTGCCAAAACGCGTGGACTTCAAGGAAGAAGGAGCAACAGAGACTGAAGATTTAGGTGAAGTCCTTCCTTCTTCAAATGGAAACGAGCACCGTCAGGTTATTGAGACTCCTGATGGGCAGTTGACCATTACCTTCACGCCTAAGAAAAAAGAAGAGAGTTTCGATCGCAAGCAAGCTCAACCATTTGGTAATGGCTATTTGTCAGTCGAGCAAGCGAATTTGATCTTGAACCATCTGCCGATGGAGATCACCTTTGTCAATAAGGATGATATTTTCCAATATTACAATGATGCTGCGCCTTTTGAGGAAATGATCTTCAAACGGACACCATCGCAGGTAGGACGCAATGTCGAGCTGTGTCACCCGCCAAAATACTTGGAAAAGGTCAAAGCGATCATGCTGGGGCTTCGTGAAGGAAAAAAAGACAAGTATGAAATGTGGTTCAAATCCGAATCACGTGGGAAATTTGTCCATGTCACCTATGCAGCAGTGCATGATGAAGCTGGAGAATTTCAAGGTGTCTTGGAATATGTTCAAGATATCCAACCCTATCGGGAAATCGATACGGATTTTTACAGAGGAATGGAGTAAGAATGAGCTACGAAACAGAGTTTATGAAGGAGTTTGAGGAGTGGATCAAGACCCAGGTCATGATCAATGAAATGGCTCTAGAAGAGAGTAAGAAGGTTTTTGATGAAGACCAGGATGAACGAGCTAAAATCGCGATGATTCGCTATGAAAGCCGTTTGGATGCCTATCAGTTCTTGCAAGGGAAGTTTGAAAATTTCCATGCTGGAAAAGGATTTCATGATTTACCAGATGGCCTCTTTGGTAAAAGAAAATATTAAAATGGTCTTATTGAAGGAGTTTTACTGGCTGGATTTACCTGAAAATTGAGCAATGACTTGATTTTTTAAGGGATTGTGATACAATAAAAAAGTTGAAATGACATCAACGGATTATTGAATGGAATGATGGTGATGAAACCTTGTTGCCTTAGGAATTGATCACTGAATTTAGGAGGAAAAATGGCAAAGAAGAACGTAAACCGTGCGAAACAATACAAACATCAAAATAGACATCTTTTGAAAAAAGCTGCCGCAACTGTAACTGCAGCTGTGAAAGAAGCACCTAAAAAAGTTGAGAAAGCTACAAAAGCAGTAGCGAAAGAAGTGAAACAAGCGGCTTCTTCAGTGGAAGAGTTTGCTTCAAGTTTGGAAGGTGTGGCACTTGATCGTGCGCAAACATTCTATGATGAAGGTATTCGCTCTGTTGCGGACTTCGCAAACTGGACAGAAAAAGAGTTGTTGGCCCTCAAAGGAATCGGCCCAGCTACAATCAAGAAATTGAAAGAACTAGGCGTTAAATTTAAATAATCGCTTTTGTGATTTCTTGCTATTTCCAGGAGATCTTGATAAAATGAACCTATTAGAGGTGTTTTGAATCCCACATTTTACAGAAAGTGGCGGAGCTGAGAAGTCCACAAATGTGTCAAAACTGGTTGCTAATGGATGAAAATGAAATATTGAACTGGTCTTTTTGCTTCCTTTTGGGACGAGTTAACGACGTCATAAAAGAGAAATAATAAGATTAAAGATGCGGGCTCTGCCCGAAATTGGGTGGTACCGCGGATAAACACATTCGTCCCTGTCAGATTGATGGCAGGGGCGATTTTTCTTTTTCAACCCTAGCTGAAGGAGCTTGTCATGAAACAATCTTTTAACACTAGTAAACTCTACTATGGCTTTCCGATTTTCATCTTAGGCTACCAGGACCAGAACTTTGGGCACAATATCACGACCTGTAGCTCCTCTTATAGCTTGGGAGATTGGCTGGTCATCGGTGTTGGTGCTGAGGAAAATGCGGCTGACCAGATTAAGCATTATCGACAGTTTACTGTGAACATTCCTACTGAACATCTCATGCTTGAGATGGAGCAGGCTGGCTTTATCAGCCATCGGGAAAAGTTGAAACACCTGGGGCTTGACTACGAGATTTCTGAACGGACCCAGGCACCGATTTTGGAGGCTTGTCCAGTCGTATTGGACTGTCAGGTAGATCGGATTATCGAGGAAGATGGCATCTGCCATATCTTTGCCAAGATTCTTGATCGACTTGCTGATTCTGATTTGGTAGATGACAAGGGCCATTTTAAAAATGACTGCTTTGCCCCAACTTACTTTATGGGGGATGGTCATCAGCGCGTTTATCGTTATCTGGATGACCGAGTCGACTCCATGGGAAGCTTTATCAAGAAAGCGAGAAAGAAGAATGACAAGAGCAACATTACCTGAACGAATCGAAACAGAGCGACTGGTCCTGCGAGTCCGAACAGTGGCGGATGTAGAGGATATCTTTGACTATGCCAGTCGTCCAGAAGTCTCTTACCCAGCAGGTTTTCCACCTGTCAAGACCTTGAAAGATGAGATTTATTACCTAGAACATATCCTTCCCGAGCGCAATCAAAAAGACAATCTCCCAGCAGGCTATGGAATCGTGGTCAAGGGGACCGATAAAATCATAGGCTCAGTCGATTTTCCCCGTCGCTACGAAGACGATGTACTGGAGATTGGCTACACCTTGCACCCAGATTATTGGGGGCGAGGCTATGTGCCTGAAGCAGCGCGTGCTTTGATTGATTTAGCTTTTAAAGAACTGGGGCTTCATAAGATAGAATTGTCTTGCTTTGGCTACAACCTTCAAAGTCAACGAGTCGCTGAGAAACTTGGTTTTACCCTTGAAGCTCGCATAAGGGATCGAAAAGATGCCCAAGGCAATCGCTGTGATGATTTGAGATATGGCTTGCTGAAGAGTGAGTGGGAGGTGGATTGATGCATATTTTCATCATTGGAGCTCCAGCTTCAGGGAAAATGACCATTGGTCAGGAACTTTCGAAACTCACCGGTGCGACTCTCTTTTTCAACCATCAACCAATTGATTTCGCACTCGAAATCTATCAGGATTTTACGGAAGAAATGTGGGAATTTGTTCGTAGCGTTAACTTTTCTTTTCTTGGAACAAGCGCCAGGCATCATCGGTCGGTGATTTTAACAGGCGTAACTGATTTTTCAAATCAATACCATTTGATGTATTTGAAGGACATTCAAGATTTGTTAAATGAGTATCATCAGCAGATTCTTTTTGTTGAATTAGAAACGTCTCTGGAGGAGCGATTACGTCGAAATCGGACAGAGAATCGGTTGAAATACAAACCCTTGAAACGGTATGTTGAGGTATCTGAAAGAGAGATTTTAGAGACTGATAAAACGGATCAACTTAATTCCCAAAAGCAACCGAGTGGTCTTTACCACTACCTTAAAATTGATAATACGAATCTGTCCGCAGAAGAAGTTGCAAAGCAGATTCAAGAAAAAATGAAAACAATAGAGAAAGGACACACACATGTCTAAAGAACTTTCACCTAAATATAATCCAGCCGAGGTTGAGGCTGGTCGTTACCAAAAATGGCTTGATGAGGATGTTTTCAAGCCTTCAGGCGATAAAAAGGCTAAGCCTTACTCAATCGTTATTCCACCGCCAAACGTAACTGGTAAGCTTCACCTTGGTCACGCTTGGGATACTACTTTGCAAGATATCATCATCCGTCAAAAACGGATGCAAGGTTTCGACACGCTTTGGCTTCCTGGTATGGACCATGCTGGGATTGCCACTCAAGCTAAAGTAGAAGCGCGTTTGGCTGAAGATGGCATCTCTCGTTATGACCTGGGCCGTGAAAAATTCCTTGAGAAAGTCTGGGAATGGAAAGACGAATATGCGACGACTATCAAGGAACAATGGGGCAAGATGGGGCTCTCTGTAGACTATTCTCGTGAGCGTTTCACCCTTGATGAAGGGTTGTCAAAAGCCGTTCGTAAGGTCTTTGTAGAGCTCTACAAGAAGGGCTGGATCTACCGTGGTGAATTTATCATCAACTGGGATCCAAAAGCTCGTACAGCCCTTTCTGATATCGAGGTGATTCACAAGGATGTCGAAGGAGCCTTCTACCACATGAACTACATGTTGGAAGACGGTTCACGTGCCCTTGAAGTAGCAACAACACGTCCTGAAACCATGTTTGGGGATACTGCTGTAGCGGTTAACCCAAATGACGACCGTTATAAAGACTTGATTGGTAAAAATGTTATCTTGCCAATCTTGAACAAGCCAATCCCAATCGTAGGGGACGAACACGCAGACCCTGAATTTGGTACTGGTGTGGTGAAGATCACTCCTGCCCATGATCCTAATGACTTCTTGGTTGGTCAACGTCATAATCTTCCGCAAGTCAACGTTATGAACGATGATGGTACCATGAATGAATTGGCTGGTGAATTCAACGGCATGGACCGCTTTGAAGCACGTAAGGCTGTTATCAAGAAGTTAGAAGAAATTGGTGCCCTTGTTAAGATTGAGAAGATGACCCACTCAGTTGGTCACTCAGAGCGTACAGGGGTTATGGTTGAGCCACGTTTGTCTACGCAATGGTTCGTGAAGATGGATCAATTGGCGAAAAATGCTATTGCTAACCAAGACACAGACGATAAGGTAGAATTCTACCCACCTCGTTTCAACGACACCTTCCTTCAGTGGATGGAAAATGTCCATGACTGGGTGATCTCTCGTCAGCTCTGGTGGGGTCACCAAATCCCTGCTTGGTACAATGCTGAGGGTGAAATGTACGTTGGCGAAGAAGCGCCAGAAGGTGACGGATGGAAACAAGACGAAGATGTCTTGGATACTTGGTTTAGTTCAGCCCTTTGGCCATTCTCAACTATGGGCTGGCCGGATGTCGACTCAGAAGACTTCAAACGTTACTTCCCAACTTCAACCTTGGTAACAGGTTACGATATCATCTTCTTCTGGGTGTCTCGTATGATTTTCCAATCATTGGAATTCACTGGTCGTCAGCCATTCCAAAATGTCCTTATCCACGGTCTCATTCGTGACGAGCAAGGACGTAAGATGTCTAAGTCACTCGGTAACGGTATTGACCCAATGGATGTCATCGAGAAATATGGTGCTGATGCCCTTCGTTGGTTCCTTTCAAACGGTTCTGCACCAGGTCAAGACGTGCGTTTCTCTTACGAGAAAATGGATGCGTCATGGAACTTCATTAACAAGATTTGGAATATCTCTCGCTATATCCTCATGAACAATGAAGGTTTGACCCTGGATGTGGCCCGTGAAAATGTGGCTAAAGTGGCTGCTGGCCAAGCAGGTAACGTAACAGATCGTTGGATTCTCCACAACCTCAATGAAACGATCGGTAAGGTCACTGAAAACTTTGATAAGTTTGAATTCGGTGTGGCTGGTCATATCCTCTACAACTTCATCTGGGACGAGTTTGCGGACTGGTATGTTGAGTTGACTAAGGAAGTGCTATACAGCGATAACGAGGACGAAAAAGTCATCACTCGTTCTGTCCTTCTTTACACCTTGGATCAAATCTTGCGTCTCCTTCACCCAATCATGCCATTCGTAACTGAGGAAATCTACGGCCAAATCTCTGAAGGAACGATCGTGACTGCGGAATACCCAGTGGTTCGTCCAGAGTTTGAAAACGAAGAAGCAGCAGCTGGTGTAGAAGCTCTTAAAGATGTGATTCGCTCTGTTCGTAACTCACGTGCAGAAGTGAATGTAGCTCCAAGTAAGCCAATCACTATCTTGATTAAGACAAGCGACAGCAAGCTCGATGCCTTCTTCAATGACAACGTTAACTACATCAAACGCTTCACAAATCCAGAACACTTGGAAATTGCAGCAGATGTCGAAGTACCTGACTTGGTTATGTCAAGCATCATCACAGGTGCAGAAATCTACTTGCCACTTGCTGACCTTCTCAATGTCGAAGAAGAATTGGCTCGTCTTGAAAAAGAATTAGCCAAATGGCAAAAAGAACTGGATATGGTTGGCAAGAAACTCTCTAACGAACGCTTCGTAGCCAATGCCAAACCAGAAGTTGTCCAAAAAGAACGCGACAAACAAGCCGACTACCAAGCGAAATACGACGCGACCGTTGCGCGTATTGATGAGATGAAGAAACTCGTGAAATAAACACAGAAACACGGCGGTATGCCGTGTTTTTTTGGTATAATGAAATCAATATCTATTGATGGAGAAAGTTATGTCTAAACACCCTCACTATGAATTGTTAAACTTAATTGGCTATGGTCTTGCTAAGTTTGATGATACTTTTATAAAGGAATTTCAATGCTCTAGTAAATCCGAGTTTTATCGTTACATAGTTTCTTTAGGCGTTGCAGAAACAACTGGTGTCGTCAAAAATAGAATGGATTTATTCGACCCCTATTTTGATAACAATCGAAAAGGTTGGTGGCAAAAAGCTGAAATCTACCGTTTTCGAAAAGATTTAATTGACACGATGTTTGGAAATGAGGATGTTCACAGTTTTGCAGAAATAGTCAAAATGCTGCTTGCAAGCGAAGGGAAGAAAACAGGTATAACCATCATTGAAAAGCCAATTGTTCGGACGAAATTCAAACGCCTACAAGAAACGGGAATGGAAGCAGAGAACTATTTCATACACCATTTTGATAAGGAAGAAAAATTTCAAGGTGGCCAATTGACCGATGCCCGTCTTTATGGTGATGGATATGATTTCCAAGTAGATGTTCAAGAACATTCATACCTTGCTGAAGTGAAAGGTATTCGAAAACCTAAAGGACGTATTCGGTTGACCGCCAAAGAATTTGAGAAAGCTAAGGAATATCAATCAGATTTTATTCTGTCTCTAGTCACCAATCTCGACGATATTCCAAAATTGGTATTGATTGATAACCCACTTAACCATTTTGAATTTGAAAAAAATGTTATTAAGAATGAAGTCGTTGAATATAGAAGTTTGGAAGATTTATATTAATAAATAGTGCGGTGTTTATTAATATCACGTCGACTGGCAAAAGCTTATTTTAGACTAAATGGCGTATAAAAATCTTTTCATATTGACCAAAAACACCACCTCCTAGTCAATTAAGGAGGTGGTGTCATGTTTTAAACCATTTTCCAGAAATAATCGATGATATAGGTCAGGCCGTAGGTGTAGATGACGAGGGTGATGGGTTTACAGAGGATGATGATGGTCATGTAGCGTTTGAAGGTCATATTGGTCAGACCTGCTAGCATACAGATGAAGTCGGCGGGACTAACCGGCCAGATCATCATGAAGATAAAGAAGCGATCGAACCGCTTGCCTTCATTGAGCCAGCCAATGTACTTGTCGTAGGTCTTCTGACTGACCATGGATTGGACGAACTTAGGCCCGTACATTCTCGCAAGGTGGAAAATAATGGCACAGCCAATCACGATGCCGATGTAATTGTAAATGGTCCCAATGATGTGACCGTAGATGAAGACACCTGCTACAGATGTCAGGGCGCCGGGAATAATAGGGACCACTGTCTGAAGGATCTGAAGAAAGATAAAGAGAGGTGGTCCAAAAATACCTGCTTGCAAAATAAAGGCAGACAGAGTTTCCTTGGATTGAAGGATGCCAGCAAAGTAGGCCCAGATACAAAAGGCCAAGGTCCCAAGAGCTCCAATGATGGACGACCAATTAATGATGCGCTGGAGAAGAGGAGAGACCTCTTTTAAGCTTGTTTGTTTCATAAAAAATTCCGAGTTCTTTTTCTTCTACTATACCATGTTTTTGGAACTTTGTAAGGATTTTGTCTATTTTTTGAGTAGTGAAAGCGACCTGATCGGAGTCTGTCGCTGTTTTAGTCGTGAAGCGGGTGCAAAATGGGCCTTTTTATGCTACAATGAAAGGAGTATAAAAAATGGAGAAAAACGTGTCAATCGAAAATTACAAACCAGATTTTGCGGTGGAAGCAGCCTATGATCTCACCGTAGCAGACTTGAAAAAACAGGGGATCAAGGCGGTCCTTGTGGATTTGGATAACACCTTGATTGCTTGGAACAATCCGGATGGAACTCCGGAGATGCGCCAGTGGTTGCATGACCTTCGTGATGGAGGGATTCGGGTTATTGTGGTGTCTAATAATAGTCCCAAACGGGTCAAGCGCGCTGTTGAGAAATTTGATATTGACTATGAAGCTTGGTCACTCAAGCCCTTTACCTTTGGGATTGATCGTGCCCTCAAACGTTTCCACTATGAGAAAAATGAAGTGGTCATGGTAGGTGATCAATTGATGACCGATATTCGGGCTGCTCATCGTGCAGGCATTCGTTCGATTTTGGTCAAGCCTTTGGTTGAGCATGACTCCATCAAGACGCAGATCAACCGGGCGCGTGAACGCCGAGTTATGAAGCAAATGGCCGAAAAATATGGTCCGATTGTATACAAAAAAGGAATTTAAGAATGGAAGAATTATTCTGTATTGGCTGTGGAGCACCCATTCAGACAGAAAACAAAGAGGGGCTAGGCTATACTCCCCAATCAGCTCTTGAAAAGGGCTTGGAAACAGGCGAAGTCTATTGTCAACGCTGTTTCCGTCTTCGTCACTACAATGAAATCACAGATGTGCATCTGACAGATGATGATTTCCTGAAATTGCTACACGAGGTAGGAGATAGTGATGCTCTTGTGGTCAATGTAGTCGATATTTTTGACTTTAATGGATCCGTCATTCCTGGCTTGCCCCGTTTTGTAGCAGGAAATGATGTCCTCTTGGTCGGAAACAAAAAAGACATCTTGCCCAAGTCTGTCAAGGATAGCAAGGTGACCCACTGGTTGATGGAGCGAGCCCACGAAGAAGGCATGCGTCCTGTTGATGTGGTCCTCACCTCTGCCCAAAACAAGAGCGCGATCAAGGACTTGATGGAAAAGATTGAGCAGTACCGCAAAGGCCGTGACGTCTATGTGGTGGGTGTGACCAACGTAGGGAAATCGACCCTCATCAATGCAATTATCCAAGAAATCACTGGGGATAAGGATATCATCACGACCTCTCGCTTCCCAGGGACGACACTGGATAAGATCGAAATTCCATTGGACGATGGATCCTACATCTACGATACGCCAGGGATTATCCATCGCCACCAGATGGCTCATTACTTGACGGCGAAAAACCTCAAGTATGTCAGCCCTAAAAAGGAAATCAAACCCAAGACTTACCAGCTCAATCCAGAGCAAACCCTTTTCTTGGGTGGTCTAGGACGTTTTGACTTTATCAAGGGAGAAAAGCAAGGGTTCACTGCCTTCTTTGACAACGAACTCAAGCTTCACCGAACCAAGCTAGAATGCGCGACCGCTTTTTATGACAAGCATGTCGGTGGCTTACTAACCCCTCCTAACAGCAAGGAAAAAGAAGAATTCCCGCCTTTGATTTCCCATGAGTTTACCATCAAGGACAAGACTGACCTCGTTATCTCAGGACTCGGTTGGATCCGCGTCAATGGTGAAGCCAAAGTAGCCGTCTGGGCACCAGAAGGCGTTGCCGTCGTTACCCGCAAAGCTATTATTTAAAAATTTGAAAGGAAATAGTTTCTTTGTAGACTGGGCGAGTGCAACGAGCCTAGAAAGGATACTTTTCGCTGTGGTGAAAGCCTAAGTAGATATTTTACTACTTAGGCGCGGAAAATTTGAGACTTTAGGCTCAAATTTAAGTCATGGAACTCCGCTAGGAGGTCGCTGACGACCGCCACCACATCAGAAAAGTATCAAAAAAGAAACAATGAAAAAAATATGACATTAACATCCAAACAACGGGCTTTCCTCAATAGCCAAGCCCACAGCCTCAAACCGATTATCCAAATTGGGAAAAATGGGCTCAATGACCAAATCAAAACTAGTGTTCGTCAAGCGCTAGACGCTCGCGAACTGATCAAGGTGACCCTCCTTCAAAATACGGACGAGAATATCCATGAAGTAGCGGAAATCTTGGAAGAAGAAATCGGTGTGGATACGGTTCAAAAAATTGGTCGGATTCTCATCTTGTATAAACAATCAAGCAAAAAAGAAAACCGGAAGATTTCAGTCAAAGTAAAAGAAATCTAAGATATTGAGGAGAGCAAACCTATGGCAATTGAACTATTGACTCCCTTTACCAAGGTAGAGTTAGAGCCAGAGATCAAAGACAAGAAACGCAAACAAGTTGGTATTTTGGGTGGAAATTTTAATCCGGTCCACAATGCCCATTTGGTCGTTGCGGATCAAGTGCGCCAACAATTAGGGTTAGATAAGGTGCTCTTGATGCCTGAGTATGAGCCACCGCATGTCGATGCCAAGGGGACGATTGCAGAGCACCATCGCCTTAAGATGCTGGAATTAGCCATTGAAGGCATTGAAGGTCTGGAGATCGAGACGATTGAACTCGAGCGGAAAGGGATTTCTTATACCTACGACACCATGCTCTTGCTCAATGAACGGGATCCAGACACAGATTATTACTTCATCATTGGTGCAGATATGGTGGATTATTTACCAAAATGGCACCGCATCGATGAATTGGTGGAGATTGTGCAATTTGTCGGGGTCCAGCGACCACGCTATAAGGCAGGGACTTCTTATCCGGTGATCTGGGTGGATGTTCCTCTCATGGACATCTCTTCTAGTATGGTGCGTGATTTTGTAGCCAAGGGTCGGACGCCGAATTTTATGTTGCCAAAACCAGTCTTAGACTACATCAAGAAAGAAGGATTGTATCAATGACCTATGAAAACTATCTAGGCTTTTCTCGTGAGGTCTTGCTTGAAAAAATGCACCAAATCCTGCCAGAAAAGCGGTTAACCCACTGTTTAGGGGTTGAGAAGGCTGCGCGTGACTTGGCCAAACGCTATGGGGCTGACGAAGAGCAGGCTGGCCTAGCAGGTTTGTTACATGACTACGCCAAGAAATTATCAGATCAGGAATTTCTGGACTTGATCGATCGCTATGAGCTAGATCCAGCGTTAAAAAACTGGGGCAATAATGTCTGGCATGGGATGGTTGGGATTTACAAGATCCAAGAAGACCTCGGACTGACAGATCCAGCCATTCTTCGCAGTATTGAGATTCACACTGTGGGGAGTGGACAGATGTCAACCTTAGACAAGATTGTCTATGTGGCAGATTACATTGAGCACAACAGGTCCTTCCCAGGGGTAGATCAAGCACGTGACATCGCTCAAGTCTCTTTGGATCGTGCCGTGGCCTATGAGACGGCTCGCACAGTCGAACACCTGGCCCACCAAGGATTGCCCATTTATCCCCAAACCCTTGAAACCTATAACGCCTTTGTGAAGTATTTGAAAGAGGAGCAGTGAGTGAAGACAGCTTTTATCATTATTGATGTACAAAATATCTTAGTGGAGACAGGTTTTGAGACAGATAAGCTCTTAGAGAAGATTGCTTATTTGCAAGATCAGGCAAGAAAACAGCAGATTGAAATCATCTACATGCAGCATATTGAAACGCCAGAGGCTTTAACCTCGGAAGATTGGCAATTATCGCCTCTGTTGAAGAGACAGGCGAATGAAAAGGTATTTCAGAAGCGATATAATAGCATGTTTAAAGAGACAGGATTAAAAGAATATTTGGATCAACAAGGGATTGAACAACTGGTCCTATGTGGCATGCAGACAGAATATTGTGTCGATACATCCGTCAAAGTGGGGTTTGAATACGGCTACAAGCTGGTCATTCCAGAAGGAGCTGTCACAACCTTTGATGGAGAGGATATTCCGGCAGAAACGCTTAATGAATTTTATGAAAATATTTGGGCAGAACGTTTTGCGGATGTCTTAGATTACAAATCAATTTTTTAAGGAAAGAGAATTACATGAAAGAAAAAGAACTACTTGAACTAGTTGTCAAAGCAGCAGATGAAAAGCGTGCAGAAGACATTGTCGCTTTGGATGTTCAAAGCTTGACCAGCGTGACAGACTACTTTGTCATCGCAAGCTCTATGAACAGCCGTCAGTTGGAGGCTATCGCTGAAAATATTCGCGAGAAGGTCATTGAAGCTGGTGGGAATGCCAGCCACGTCGAAGGTGATTCAGCTGGAGGTTGGGTCCTTCTTGACTTAGGTGGCGTAGTGGTCCATGTCTTCTCAGAAGAAATGCGTGCCCACTATAACCTAGAAAAGCTATGGCACGAAGCAAGTGCTGTCGATCTTTCAGCAGCCCTAGCATAAGCAGGTAAACTCAGTTGGTAGCAACTGAGTTTTGTTGGTTAAATTGAAATTCTATGGAAAGAAAGGATGGGGCCTCGTGTTTGGTTAATTTGATAATTGAACACGAGCTAAAAGCTGTGAGAAAAAGAGGAACTTCCTTTGTATCTGACGATACGGCAGAAAGTTTCCTATTTTCTCTATGCTTTTAAGGCTCTTTGTATCTTAGAAAGGATTTGAACCCGTCCTGTAATCCTCGGAAAATAGATAGCTCTCCTTGGAGCTTAGCTCCATCGTCGTGCTCCTAATTTTCTATCGGATTACGGGCGGACTTGGTATCATGAATATGGCGACTTATGAAACGTTTGCGGCGGTCTACGATGCGGTCATGGATGATAGTCTGTATGACTTATGGACGGATTTTTCCCTCCGGCATCTCCCAAAGACAAAAGATAAGAAAAAATTACTGGAATTGGCTTGTGGGACAGGGATCCAGTCTGTCCGCTTTTCCCAAGCTGGTTTTGATGTGACAGGATTAGACCTGAGTGCGGACATGCTGAAAATTGCTGAAAAAAGAGCTGCTTCAGCCAAGCAGAAGATTGATTTTATCGAGGGCAATATGCTAGACCTGTCGCAAGCAGGAACTTATGATTTCGTGACCTGCTACTCCGATTCTATCTGCTATATGCAGGACGAGGTGGACGTAGGGGATGTCTTCAAAGAAGTCTACAATGCCCTTAATGAAGATGGGGTTTTTATCTTTGATGTCCACTCAACCTACCAGACGGATGAGGTGTTTCCGGGCTATTCTTACCACGAAAATGCCGAAGACTTTGCCATGCTCTGGGATACCTATGAGGATGAAGCCCCCCACTCGATCGTTCATGAGCTGACCTTCTTTGTCCAAGAAGAGGATGGCAGCTTTAGTCGTCACGATGAAGTTCATGAGGAACGCACTTATGAAGTTTTAACCTATGACATCTTATTGGAGCAGGCTGGCTTTAAATCTTTCAAATTGTATGCAGACTTTGAAGACAAAGAGCCAACAAAGACCAGCAAACGTTGGTTTTTTGTAGCACAGAAGTAGGACAGCATGACAGTTACAGGTATTATTGCAGAATTTAATCCCTTTCACAATGGTCACAAGTACCTGTTGAAACAGGCAGACGGGCTGAAGATTGTGGCCATGTCCGGAAATTTTGTTCAACGTGGCGAGCCTGCCATTGTAGACAAGTGGATACGTGCGCAGATGGCTCTGGAAAATGGAGCGGACCTGGTGATCGAGCTCCCCTTTCTCGTGGCTGTTCAGTCGGCTGATCATTTTGCCAAGGGAGCGGTAGAAATCTTGTCCCGTCTGGGAATCGACCAATTGACTTTTGGGACAGAAGAGGTCTTAGATTACCAAGCAATTGCGACTGTTTATTCGGAGAAAGAAACGGAAATGGAAGCTTTCTTGCGAAGCCTTCCGGATGATTTATCCTATCCACAAAAGACCCAAAAAATGTGGGAAACCTTTGCTGGAGTGGAGTTCACAGGAGATACTCCCAATCATATTCTGGGGCTGGCTTATGCCAAGGCTTGTGCTGGGAAGGGGATTGCGCTTAAGGCTATCCAACGACAAGGTGCAGGTTACCATTCAGAAGAAAAAGAAGTGGCCTATGCTTCTGCAACTAGTCTACGCATACACAAGGAAGATCAGGACTTTGTCGCTAGATTCATGCCCAATAGCCAACTCTTTCAGTCGGCTCCACAGGTATCTTGGGAGGATTATGACCAACTGCTCCGTTATCAAATCCTAACCCATCCGGATCTGACACAGATTTTTCAAGTCAATGAAGAACTGGCCCATCGGATAAAGGATGCGATTCGAAGTGCTAACTCTGTGGAAGACCTGGTGGAGAAAGTCGCAACCAAGCGCTATACCAAAGCACGTGTCCGCCGCATCTTGAACTATATCTTGGTAGGGGCGATGGATCAAGCTCTTCCCGATGTCATTCATGTCTTAGGATTTTCCGCAAAGGGACAAGTCCACCTCAAAGGCTTGAAAAAATCAGTAGAAATCGTGACCCGAATCGGTAAGGAACCTTGGGACAGTTTGACCCAACAAGCGGATCAGGTGTATCAACTAGGGCATCCCCAATTGCCAGAACAGATCTGGGGGCGGGTGCCCGTGAGAGTGGAAGAATAAAGTGTCTGACATAAATTTTCTCTGCCCACATTCACGTAAGGCAAGAAGTTTATGATATACGGAAACAGTGTTTGAGAGTGGGACAGAAATCGGTAATTCGATAGAATTCGATTTCGTCGTCCCACCTCCGCACAGTTGAGTAGGGCTTTAAAAGCTGATGAAATCAGCGTAGTAGAGCCCACTTAACCACTGCGTCTTGCTCGACAATCCAAAAATAATTGAGAGGCTAGGACTTTTGTCCCAGACTCATCTTTTTTTTTTACCAATTTTAGAAACTTTTTACGAATAATTAGGTAGAGAAGGAAAAACTTGTACAAGTTCCTGACAAGTTTTTCTTTTTCATGTATAATAAAAGAAAAGAGGTAGAATGAGGTATGGTCATGGAAGCAGTCGTTTATTCAACATTCCGCAATCATTTGAAGGATTATATGAAGAAGGTGAATGATGAGTTTGAGCCTTTGACGGTCGTGAATAAGAATCCTGATGAAGATATTGTGGTCATCTCTAAGAGCGAGTGGGACAGCCTACAAGAAACCCTGAGACTAGCTCAGAATAAGGAATTGTCAGATAAGGTCTTGCGGGGCATGGCAGAAGTCCGAGCTGGCCAGGTTCAACTCCATGAGATTGAGGGGTAACAGATGTTACTCAAGTTTACAGAAGATGCCTGGAAGGATTATTGTTACTGGCAAAGTCAGGACAAAAAAACACTGAAGCGAATCAATAGCCTTATCAAAGAGATCCAAAGGGACCCATTTGCTGGGATTGGTAAGCCTGAGCCCTTGAAATATGACTTTCAAGGAGCATGGTCAAGACGGATTGATGCAGAGAATCGCCTGATTTATATGCTAGATGAGTCAGGTGTCGCTTTCCTCTCTTTTAAAGATCATTATTAAGTCTTTAAAAGAGGAGCTTTTTGATAGTTAGGATAGCTATTTAAAATTCAGAACTCGAAGAAAATTCCTATAGAATCCCCTCACTAAAAATAGAAAAATCTAGTCTAACTTCGATGATTTGTGATATAATGTTAAAGATTGAAAATAATTTGAAAAAATTTAAGGAGAATCCTCATGGGACGTAAATGGGCCAATATTGTTGCCAAGAAAACTGCCAAAGATGGTGCCAACTCAAAAGTGTATGCTAAATTTGGTGTGGAGATCTATGTAGCTGCTAAAAAGGGTGAACCAGATCCAGAACTAAATACTGCTTTGAGATTCGTTATTGACCGTGCGAAACAAGCGCAAGTGCCAAAACACGTGATTGATAAAGCGATCGATAAGGCAAAAGGAAACACTGACGAAACCTTTACAGAAGGACGTTACGAAGGATTTGGACCAAATGGTTCGATGTTGATCGTTGATACTTTGACTTCAAACGTTAACCGTACAGCTGCCAATGTCCGTGCTGCTTTTGGTAAAAACGGTGGGAACATGGGAGCTTCCGGTTCTGTATCTTACCTCTTTGACAACAAGGGAGTTATCGTCTTTGCTGGTGATGATGCCGATGCCATCTTTGAGCTTTTGCTTGAAGCAGATGTGGATGTAGATGATGTCGAAGCAGAAGAAGGAACGATCACAGTCTACACTGCTCCAACTGATCTTCACAAAGCAATCGTTGCTTTGCGTGAATCAGGTGTCGAAGAATTCCAAGTAACAGAATTGGAAATGATTCCTCAATCAGAAGTTGAGTTGTCAGGTGAAGATTTGGAAACATTTGAAAAACTTTACAGCGTTCTTGAAGACGACGAGGACGTACAAAAAATCTACACCAACGTAGATGGATTCTAATCACTCGTAAGGACTGTAGTGAATCCCATAAATCAAGAAAAAGGATAGCTTCTTAGATCAAGCTATCCTTTTTCTCTGTTTGATGAGGAACTATCTTTTGTAAGTGATGTCCTGTATAAGCGTAAATACGGGTCAGTGGTGATTGGGAGAGTGTGGAAACCTTAAAATAGAAATAATGGTCTCGATGATCCCGACTTTTAGTATGGTGAAGACGAAAGTAGTTTCGCTGGCCTGCTGCCATAGAGTGGAGAATATCGTCTTCTAAAAAGACGAGCGGCGTAGAAGTAGCGGCCCACTTATAAAAGTCTGTCTCAAATTGGTGGTAATTCTCCGAAAAATAATCAAATTGTAATTCGTGTTTAGTTTGAATAGGTTTCATAGGCTGTTTCCTCAGATTCAATAAAAATGATAGAGTCTACGAGGAGACGGTGGTAGTGGCCATCGCTTTTGAGAAGAACCTCAGAAGCAGATAAGGTGTGAATCGAACCTGTGTAGGTAGCAAATTGATTCCCCTCTAGAGTTGTGATCGAAATCGTCGTTTGTTGTTGAAAGGCCTGCTCCAGGAGCTGGATCTGTTCAGCAAGTGGAAGAATCATGAGCTGACTGCGGTCAATTTCTTTTGTATGCAGGGCAGTTGTGTGTTCGGATAAAAAGAAGCCGGCCCATTTGGCCATGCCACGATCTTGAAATTCGCGAGCGGATTGATAAGGGAGATAAGAACGGTCAATCATGTTAATCCATCTAAGCCTCCTGCGGAATGTCCGCCTGTTAGTTTACTGCGTGCAATGGCGCGTGAGTTTTCTAGTAATGAGGAGCCTTTCTGAAGAGAGGTAAAGCCAAATTGATCCCGAATGCGGTCAATGGTCTGCTGGAGTTTCTCCTCTTTTTCCAAGGCTACTGGGTCATCGAAGAGAGAAAGGAGTTGAAGAGACTCCTCGACAAGTTCTCCATAAAAAACACCAATCTGCCGAATGGCGCCTCCTTCGTACTTGGAGCGAAAGAGCCGCAGAACCGTATCGGATAAAACCTTGGTGGATTGGGTAGGCTCAATCTTTTGCTGGCAGTGAATGGACGGAAGCCCCTCGATTTTGGAGTAGGAGGCATGAATGGAGACCAGCTGGGTCTTCTTTTTTTTCCGTCGCAAGCGAATAGCCACCTGTTCAGCCATCTCCCGAAATACCAGTTCAATGTCGGTTTGTAGATGGTAGTCATAGGGCAAGATTTGAGAGTTGCCAATGCCTCGTGATTTCGGACGATAAGGCTTGTGGACATTGCTTTCATCAATGCCATGAGCATGGAACCACAGTTGAAGGCCCATGACTCCGAATTCTTTCTTTAAGAGATCTGGGTGAGCCTGGGCCAGTTCAGCAATCGACGTGATCCCGATCTTTTGCAATCGTTTTTCAGTACGACGTCCAATGCCCCAAAAATCAGTGAGCTGGGGCAGTTTCCAGACCTTACTTTCTACATCTTCATAAGACCAATTGGAGCGCATATTTCGGCAATGCTTAGCTTCATTGTCCAAGGCTAGCTTGGCAAGAAGGGGATTGGCATTGCTGAGGCCGATGGTAGAGTAGATGCCAGTTTCCTGCCAGATCCTTTTTTGGATCCTGGCAGAAAGGAGATCCAGTTTTTCCTTTCGAGAGAGGGAGGGATCTGGAATAAAATAATTTAAGGAAGAGGTCAGATCGATAAAGCCTTCGTCAATCGAGTAAGGGAAAATATCATCTGGTGCCGCAAATTCCTGAAAGACTTTTTGAATCTCCATATTGACCTGAATATAGGCATTCATCCGTGGAGGGACAATCAGGGTCCTCTTGGCCCAGGATTCAATGGATGCAATAAAGGCTGGATCTGTGGGCAATCCTTGTTTTTTGGCGGCGTAGCTATTAAATTTTCTGGTTTTGAGGTCAAAAGGTAGGTCGTAGCTACGGCTGACATTTTTCTTGCCGAAGACTTGTTTGAAAACGGGAGAGCTCGCCAAAATCAGGCCAGCAGAATTGTCGCTTCGACTCATGACGCAAAGGGAAGTCGTCAAGGGGTTGAGCCCCAGACGGACACATTCACAGCTAGCATAAAAACTTTTCATATCCACAAAAGCAATATCAGAATGAGGCTCACGTGAATAATCAAATAGCATATTTAAACCTCGAGTGGGAGAAAATGCCCGACCACAATGCCGACGATTTTGGGCTCGTCTTCATAGGGAGCAAATAAATCGTCGTAATCAGGGTTGATGGATTCTAAGCGCAAACCTTCCGATTCCCGATAGACTTTCTTGATGTAGGTTTTTCCGTTCCACATGAGGGCGTAGACAGCACCATCATAGTCAAAGCCAGTCTGCTTCATGAGGGCAACAGAGCCATTGGGATAGAGAGGTTCCATCGAATCACCTGATACCCAAGAAGCGAAATCATGCTGGATCTCTTGGTCAAAATAGACAGTTTCATAGTCCGTTTCGTTGTCATAAAAGGTGTGTCCCAAACCAGCTGCAAGCTCAACCGAAAGAACCTTATAAGCTGTCAAGGAAACAACTTTTTGCTGCTGTTCCAATAACTGGCTGGCCAACTGGTCGACTTTCTTTTGATGAGGTGGGGTTAATAAAGGGTAGGTGTAGAGTGCGGAGTCTTTGTTAATAAAGTAGTCCTCTTTAACGGAGAGGCGCTTGGCCAACCTCCTGAGATTTTTTTCGTGTGGCTCCGCTAAGCCATTCTCCCAACTGGAGTAAGTCTTGCGAGAAATCTTGAGATCCTCGTAGACATCTGCTTGGGTCAAGCCTTTTTCCAGGCGTCTTTCTTTTAGTTTTTTTGCATCAAACATGTCGCTTCTCCTATGTAACGTTTTAAAAGTTACATATAGTTTATCAAAAATGAATCCTTTTTGCAAGAGAAAAATTCAGTTGAAAACGAATGAAAAGACTTGATTTTGATTGAAAAAGGAGTATAATCAATTCTAAAATGTCTATAAATGAGGAACTATATGAAAAAAAGTTTTATCCACCAACAAAAAGAAATTTCGTTTGTTAAAACGACGTTTACGCAGTATTTAAAAGATAAATTGGACATCATTGAAGTCCAAGGGCCAATTTTGAGTAAGGTAGGAGACGGGATGCAGGATAACCTTTCTGGGATTGAACATCCGGTATCTGTAAAGGTCCTTCAAATTCCTGATGAGACTTATGAAGTCGTGCATTCACTCGCAAAATGGAAACGCCATACCTTGGCACGTTTTGGTTTTGGCGAAGGAGAAGGTCTCTTTGTCCATATGAAGGCTCTTCGTCCAGATGAAGATTCGCTAGACGCTATCCACTCTGTTTATGTAGACCAATGGGACTGGGAAAAAGTCATCCCAAATGGTCAACGCAATATCGCCTACCTCAAAGAAACGGTTGAAAAAATCTACAAGGCGATTCGTTTAACAGAACTAGCAGTAGAAGCGCGCTATGACATTGAGTCAGTTCTTCCAAAACAAATTACCTTCGTTCACACAGAAGAGTTGGTGGAACGCTATCCAGATTTAACTCCAAAAGAGCGTGAAAATGCCATTGCCAAAGAATTCGGAGCCGTTTTCTTGATCGGGATTGGTGGAGAGCTTGCAGATGGCAAACCACACGATGGCCGTGCACCTGACTACGATGACTGGACAACAGAGTCTGAAAATGGCTACAAGGGCTTGAATGGTGATATCCTAGTCTGGAATGACGTTCTAGGTTCAGCCTTTGAGTTGTCTTCAATGGGAATCCGTGTCGATGAAGATACGCTTCGCCGCCAAGTTGCGATCACAGGGGACGAGGATCGTCTCCAATTAGAGTGGCACAAAGCTTTGTTAAATGGTCTTTTCCCACTTACAATTGGTGGAGGGATCGGACAATCTCGTTTGGCTATGTTCTTGCTTCGTAAGAAACATATCGGTGAAGTCCAAACTAGTGTCTGGCCTCAATCTGTCCGCGATGAATATGAAAATATCCTATAAGGAAGAAAGAGAGTGGGACAGAAATCGGTAATTCGTTAGAATTCGATTTCGTCGTCCCACCTCCGCACAGTTGAGTAGGGCTGTAAAAGCTGATGAAATCAGCGTAGTAGAGCCCACTCAACCACTGCGTCTTGCTCGACAATCCAAAAATAATTGAGAGGCTAGGACTTTTGTCCCAGCCTCTTTTAATTGTCGCTTGACCATATCAAATCGCAATTTTCTGATTTTTTTTGGTATAATGGTCCCTATGAAAATAGTATCTGGAACCTATGGGGGACGTCCCCTCAAAACACTTGAAGGAAAAACAACCAGGCCGACTTCTGATAAGGTCAGAGGGGCCATGTTCAATATGATTGGTCCTTACTTTGATGGTGGAAGAGTGCTGGATCTCTATGCAGGAAGCGGTGGGCTCTCTATCGAGGCCGTCTCTCGAGGCATGTCAGAGGCCGTTCTAGTGGAAAGAGATCGTAGAGCGCAGGAGATTGTAGCAGCCAATATTGCCATGACCAAGGAAAAGGAACGGTTTCAACTGCTAAAAATGGAGGCCAAGCAGGCCTTAGGACTTTTAACGGGCACCTTTGACTTAGTTTTCTTGGATCCTCCTTATGCTAAGGAAGAGATTGTTCGCGATATCGAAACCTTGTGCGAGCGTCAACTCTTGTCAGAGGACGTCATGATTGTGTGCGAAACCGATAAACACGTAGAACTTCCTGAGGAAATCGGACAAGTGGGAATCTGGAAAGAAAAAATCTATGGAATTAGTAAGGTAACAGTATATGTCAGATAGAAGTGGATTGTTTACAGGATCGTTTGATCCGATTACCATTGGGCATGTGCAATTGATCGAGCGAGCTAGTCGCTTGTTTGACCGTGTCTATGTAGGAATTTTTTATAATTCGGAAAAAGTCGGACTCTTTTCTATTGAGCAGCGCGTGCGCATGGTAGAAGGGGCCTTGGCTCATTTGGAAAATGTTGAAATTGTGACGTCGACTCAAGAGTTGGCTGTGACAGTGGCGCGCAATCTTGGGGTTATCACCTTGATCCGGGGCTTGCGCAATGCACAGGATCTGGTATACGAAGCCAATATGGATTATTTTAATCACCAGTTGGCACCTGAATTGGAGACGGTTTATCTTTACGCCCAGCCTCCTTACCAGGCCATAAGTTCAACACGTATTCGAGAGTTGCTGGCTTTTCAGCAGGATATCTCACCTTATGTACCAAAGAGTGTAATGGAGGAAATCAAAGATGACACAAGCGAATAAACCAAGCTTGCCTACAAAAAAGAAAAAAGGACGATTGAAAGAATACCGATGGCCGATTGCAGGCGTTCTTTTCTTGCTCCTCTTGCTAGCTGCTTTTGTGATTCGCCTTCCCTATTATATTGAAATGCCGGGAACGGCAGAAGACATTCGATCCGTTATGACAGTGGATGGAAAAATGGATACCAAGCCAGGGTCTTATGACTTTGTAACCGTGGCAGTGAAAGAAGCGACCCCGGCTGATTTGATCTATGCTTGGGCGACCCCTTTTACAGATATCTACTCTGCCAAGGATATGACAGGTGGTAGTTCGAGCCAAGAATTTACGCGGATTAACCAATTCTATATGGAAACCTCGCAAAATATGGCTATCTACCAAGGGTTAAAGACAGCTGGGAAAGAAACCCAGATGGACTTTCTTGGTGTTTATGTCATGCAGGTAGCAGATGACTCGACCTTTAAGGGAATCTTGAACATTGCGGATACCGTCACCGGTGTGAATGGCAAGACCTTTAAGAGCTCCAAAGAATTGATTGACTATGTTGGTTCTCAAAAAATCGGCGATCCCGTTTCAGTGACCTATATTGAGGATGGACAAACCAAGACCGCAGATGGGAAGATCATCAAATTGTCCAACGGGAAAAACGGAATCGGGATTAGCCTGATCGACCGGACTGAAGCCAAAGGCGATGTTCCTGTCCAGTTTGCGACCCAAGGAATTGGTGGACCAAGTGCCGGTATGATGTTTAGCCTAGCTATCTACACCCAAGTGGCTGATCCAGATCTTCGTCAGGGACGCCATATTGCAGGGACAGGAACCATTAACCAAGATGGAACGGTTGGCGATATCGGTGGGATTGACAAGAAAGTCGTCGCAGCCGATAAAGAAGGAGCAGAAATTTTCTTTGCCCCTAATAACCCTGTTTCCAAAGAAGAAAAGAAAGCCAATCCCAAGGCCAAATCAAACTATGAAACAGCTAAAGAAGCAGCGAAACAAATTCATTCGAAGATGAAAATTGTCCCCGTCAAAACCCTTCAAGATGCTATTGATTATTTGAAGAAGAATTAGCGTAGTCTGTTGGACAAGTGATGAAATGAGAGAAAATCAATTTCTAATTTTTATGAAGGATTATGGGTCAAGAAAGTAATGAGTTTATGAAATCATATAATATGTTGCTAATGAATGGGATTATTGGTATTTTAGGAGCAATCGTAATCAGCTATGCCTCTTTTCAACGGTGGGAGTGGACTTTCGTTCATGCTGTTCCTGAGCTGGTTGAAAAAGGTGATTGGGGATTGGTAATCAATACAATCAGTCTCTTGTATCTTGTTATCTCTATACTTGCAATGGCCAACTATAGTGAAAATCCAAAAGTAAATAAGAAAAGTCATAAAATTCTCTTCGTTGCTTCTATAGTTGGTTTCGTTCCTTTTGTATCGTCTTTAACTAGTGTGCTAGCAATCATTTCAAGTTTGTTATATCTATTCGATTATCAACAGTTATCAAATGAAAAGAAGTAGGCTTTGAAAAAAGTATTTGGTGATGTGAAGTAAAAGAAAAGTAGGAGAAAATCATAATGAAAAACAAAAAAGCTAGCATGTTAATAGCTATCATAATGCTTGTTGTTGGCAGTATAATTTTTTTAAAATATAAAAATTCCTCAGAGAAAATTTATAGAAATGAAACTCCGTCAAAAATTAGGGAAATAAAATTATTGGACAATGATAAATTTGTTTTTGTGGCTGTAGATAACTATTTAGACGATGTTATTTTGTTTGGTCAGAATTATATTACAACTTTTTCTTCGCATACACTTGATACTACTAATTTTAAAAAAACTCCTCCAATTGGGAGCGAAGAATATTTTCAAATTATTAGTTATAGTGTACATGATAAAGAAAAAATTGTAAAATTCAATTTATATGAATTACTTGGGAAGAATAATTTATACCGTTTTGTTCATAATTTTCCTCGTAGATATTTACAAAATGACGATGATTACCTGACAATGGATTTGGAGAAACTAAATATGTACGATATAGCAGGTCATGATATTAGATCTGTATTAGTTTCTGCTAGCGGAGAGAAAGTTAAAGATATTTCTGAAAGTGAAATGGAGAAGATTGACAGAGAGCGAAAACTATATTTTAGCCCAAAATATGATTGGGATAGGGGGGGAATATCTGAGCAAATTGATGATAATCTAGCAAAATATCATCTTTCAAGATTTAAAAATTTTATATACCCGATGAATGATGAACCATCTAAAATTAATGTTAGTGGATCTAACTTTGCTAAATTGTTTCCAGAAGTAGGAAAAAATATAAACTATTTAAATCGCATTTATTTCCGTCCGAAACAATACAATGAGCGCGAATGGTTTGATAAAATCATTCATTGGTTTGCGCCAGAAGGTCAAGACGTCATGGAATTGTACGCCACAGATGAAACAACTGGAGAGAAAACACAAATTCACTCGTATGACGAGTTCGTAGCATGGATAAAGGCACATCCGAAGAGTTAATTATCTTCTAATCAAATTCAAGTTTTTGCTTATCAATCTCTCTATTTTTAGAGGGATTTTTTCTTTATACTGGTGTCAGAAAGAAAGGGAGGTAGTGAAATGATTCAAACCAGTTTGTTTTCCATTTCAGTATTCTTAGCGGGAGTTCTATCCTTTTTCTCCCCGTGTATTTTGCCACTGATGCCAGTCTATGTAGGGATTCTATTGGATTCTGAGCATGAAAAAACGGTGCGTATTTTTGGAAGAGACATTTCTTGGTATGGCCTGGTGAAGACTCTTTGTTTTATCGCAGGTCTATCAACTGTTTTCCTGATTCTAGGATACGGTGCAGGGGCTCTTGGACAGGTGCTTTATGCTCCCTGGTTCCGTTACCTACTAGGAGGGATTGTCATCTTATTGGGAATCCATCAGATGGGCCTCATCAATCTTCAGCAACTCCAAAAACAAAAGAGTATCCAACTGAAGAAGGATGAAAAACGCAATGAATTCTTCAATGCTTTTCTGATAGGGGTCACCTTCAGTTTTGGTTGGACCCCTTGTGTCGGACCAGTTTTGAGTTCTGTTCTAGCCATTGCAGCTTCTGGAGGAGATGGTGCATTACAAGGCGCTCTCCTGATGCTGGTATATACATTAGGCTTGGCTCTGCCTTTCTTGCTTTTGGCCTTGGCTTCTAGCTGGGTTCTACAACATTTTGCTAAACTCAAGCCCCATATGGGAACCTTGAAAAAAATTGGTGGTGCCCTCATCATCTTGATGGGCATCTTGCTGATGCTAGGAAATCTTAATAGCCTCGCATCCCTGTTTCACTAATCTTGAATGATTAAAGGAGAAAAATCATGAAAAAAATTCTTGCACTTTCTATTGCTACACTTAGCATCGTCACTTTAGCAGCTTGTTCTGGACAGAAATCAGATTCAGACATGAAAAAAACGGACGATAGTAGTATGATGAAGAAGGACGATATGAAGAAGGATGACATGAAGGATTCATCCATGTCCGATGATAAAATGAAAAAAGAAGACATGAAAGATTCATCTATGAAGTCTGACAGCAGTTCTGAAATGAAGGACGATATGAAAAAAGATGAGATGAAATCTAGCGATTCAGAAATGAAAAATGAAAAGAGTGAATCATCTGATATGAAATCAGACAAGGAATGAAAGAAGGGAGAGGTCATCTGAGGATGACTTTCTCCTTGTTTAAAGAGGTAATAATGATGAAGAAATTAGCTTTAGTAGCTGCAGGATTTTTGTGTACTGGACTTTTGGGGGCTTGTTCGAGTCAAGGAATGGCTACTTCCAATAAGGACATGAGCCAACAAACAGCCAAAGCTGGGGCTAGGCAACCATCTGGCAAGAAAGTGAAGGATTTTAGCTTGCAAGGAGTGGATGGCAAGACCTACCGCTTATCTGATTACAAAGGGAAGAAAGTTTACCTCAAATTTTGGGCTTCCTGGTGCTCTATTTGCCTGTCAACATTAGAGGATACCAATGAGTTGGCAAAAGAAGAGGCAGGTAAGGATTATGTGGTTTTATCCGTTGTAGCTCCAACCTTTAATGGCGAAAAATCAGCAGCAGATTTCAAAAATTGGTACCAGTCTTTGGACTACAAGGATTTCCCAGTCTTACTGGATAGTAAAGGGGAACTACTAAAAGAGTATGGGATTCGTTCTTATCCATCGGCACTCTTTATCAATAGTGATGGGACTTTAGCAAAGAGTCATATTGGCTATATGAATAAAGAGGATATCCTCAAGACCCTAGAGAACATGCAGTAAGGAGATAGACAATGGAAACAAAGTGGAAAGTGTTTGCTATCCTTCTCATTGGCTTATTATCTATTGGTTTCTTTTTCTTTAGTAAGGGATCAAACGGAATGGATCAATCAGAAACAAGCACTGAGATGATTAAAAAAGCATCGATGAGTCAGACTCCAGTAGCCAAAAAGGAAACAAAGGAAACGGTTGATCCAAAGGATCAGCGTGAAATTTATTTGGCTGGTGGTTGCTTCTGGGGCGTAGAAGAATATTTCTCCCGTGTTCCAGGTGTGATTGATGCCGTATCAGGATATGCCAATGGAAAGGGAGAAACGACCAAGTATGAATTAGTCCCTCAAACAGGCCATGCTGAAACAGTTCACATCACCTACAATGTCAAGAAGGTATCTCTGAAAGAATTGCTCCTGCATTATTTCCGGATTATCGACCCAACGTCGAAGAATCGACAAGGAAATGATCAAGGAACACAATACCGAACAGGTGTCTATTATGTTTCCCAAGAAGACCTTCCAACCATTAATCAAGTCTTTGAAGAAGAAGCAAAAAAATACGACAAACCGTTAGCAGTGGAAAAAGAGCCACTGACCAATTTCATCAAGGCTGAGGACTACCACCAGGATTATCTAAAGAAACATCCGAATGGGTACTGCCATATCGATGTCAATCAGGCTTCTTATCCTGTTATTGATGCCAGCCGCTACTCTAAGCCAAGCGATGAGGAGATCAAAAAGAAGTTATCTCCTGAAGAGTATGCGGTGACACAAAAAAATGATACCGAACGGGCCTTCTCCAATCGTTACTGGGATCAGTTTGATGCCGGTATTTATGTAGATGTCGTGACCGGTGAGCCGCTCTTTTCCTCTAAGGATAAATTTGATTCTGGATGTGGTTGGCCAAGTTTCAGTCGGCCTATTAGTCCTGATGTGGCAATCTATAAGGAGGATAAGAGTTTCAATATGACTCGGACAGAAGTTCGGAGCCGTGTGGGAAATTCCCATCTGGGCCATGTTTTTACAGATGGACCCAAGGAAAAAGGAGGCCTTCGCTATTGCATCAATAGTTTGTCTATTACCTTCATACCCAAAGCAGAAATGAAAGAAAAGGGCTACGGTTATTTATTAGACTATGTCTGAGACAATTCAGCCTATAATTTGCTATAATAAGTATAGCAAAAACAAGTAGGTGAAAGACATGTACGCGATTATGATTGTGGAAGATGAAGAGTTGATTCGGCAGGGTCTGACTTCCTTAGTCGACTATGAACAGTTTGGAATGACCGTCATTAACCAGGCAGAAAATGGGCGTGAGGCTTGGGAGAAGTTTCAAGAGCAACCAGCCGATATCCTTCTAACCGATATCAATATGCCACAAATGAATGGCTTGGATCTGGCCCATCTCGTTAAAGAGCAATCTCCGTCTTGTCATATCATTTTTTTGACAGGTTATGATGACTTTGAGTTTGCGAGAAAAGCCATCAAGTTAGGTGCAGATGATTATTTGCTAAAGCCTTTTTCAAAAGATGATATTGAAGAGATGTTAGCAAAGGTGAAGGGAAAACTCGATCAAGAGCGAAAAAAGGCGCAAGTCGAAGATTTGGTCAGTCATGGTTATTCGACAGACTTGGAAAAAGCCATTCATGCTCGTTTAGCAGACTCTCAGTTAACTCTAAAGGATCTGGCCTATCAACTTGGTTTCAGTGCCTCGTATCTAAGTGTATTGATCAAGAAAAAATTGGGACTCCCCTTCCAAGACTACCTCATTCAAGAGCGAATGAAGAAGGCTCAACTCTTACTTCTCACGACGGATTTAAAGATTTATGAGATCGCCGATCAGGTTGGTTTTGAAGATATGAACTATTTTTCTCAACGCTTTAAGCAGGTGGTTGGGGTGACACCAAGGCAGTACAAAAAAGGAGAGCATGAATGAAACGATATCCCTTGCTGATTCAGCTGGTCCTCTACTTTTTTCTCTTCATTCTCCTACTTTTTGGTCTTATTGGTGGTCTCTATTATCAAACGAGTTCAGGGACGATCCGCCAGCAAACAGAGCGGACGACAAGAAATAGTATCGATCAAAGCAGTCAGTTTATCACTTCCTATCTAAAAAAATTAAAGCAGACGACGACGGTGCTTAGCCAGGAACAGGCTGTTCGACAATTTGCCCAAGACAAGAGTGCGGATCAAGAAACGGTTCAACACCTGATGCGAACGATGATTGAAACGGATCCGGACTTGGTCTCAGCGGTCTTGGTGACCAAGGATGGACGTCTGGTAGCGACAGATTCCAAAATCAGCATGCAGACTTCTTCAGATATGATGAATGAAAGTTGGTATCAAGAGGCGATTAAAGAAAGAGCCATGCCAGTTTTGACGCCAGCTCGAAAGGAATCTTTGACTTCGGAAAAAGAAAAATGGGTGGTTTCTATTACCCAAGAAGTGGTCGATCAGACTGGCCAAAATCTCGGAGTAGTACGCTTGGATATTGGCTACGATAGCCTTCAGGCTTACTTGGATCACCTTCAACTAGGGAGACAAGGCTTTAGTTTTATCATTAATCAAAAGCATGAGTTTGTCTACCATCCTAAAAAGGCGGTCTATTCCTCCAGCCAAGAAATGCAGGCCATGCAGCCCTATATTGCTGTGACAGATGGCTATGCTAAAGGAGGACAGAATTTTATCTATCAGGTTCCGATTCCAGATAGCGATTGGACCTTGATTGGAGTGGCTTCACTTGAAGGACTTCAGATGCTGCAGTCGCAACTCCTGTACTCTTTCATTGGTCTAGGATTACTAGCTTTGATCATGTGTTTGATAGGGATCGGCTTTGTTCTGCGTTTGTGGATCAAACCCTTACAAGACCTTCAGACTATCATTTTGAGGATTGGAGCAGGAGATGCTCACGTGAGGGCTGCAGCCAAAGGATCTCCAGAATTGGTGGCCCTCGCTCAAGCTTTTAATGCCATGTTGGACCAAATCGATAACCTCATGCAACAGGTCAAGGAAGAGGAACAGAACGCACGGCGGTACGAGTTGCGGGCACTTTCTGCTCAGATAAATCCGCATTTCCTCTACAATACCTTGGATACGATTGTCTGGATGGCGGAGTTTAATGATAGTCGGCGCGTGGTCGACATCACCAAGTCTCTGGCTCAATATTTTCGACTGGCTCTCAACCAAGGCCAGGAGCAAATCCTACTGAGAGATGAAATTAACCATGTCCGCCAATATCTTTTCATTCAGAAGCAACGTTATGGTGAAAAGCTCAACTATGAAATTCTAGAAGATGAACGGTTGGGCGACTATCAGCTCCCCAAATTAGTGCTTCAACCCTTAGTGGAAAATGCGATTTACCATGGCATTAAAGAGATCGATCGGCCAGGTCTCATTCGAGTGACAACTGAAGTCAGTGGAGACTATGCCTGCGTATCGATTTTTGACAATGGACGAGGGTTTGACCGATCAGAATCAACAGCCCAAACCCTTCTTCGTTTAGGAGGTGTTGGCTTGAAAAATGTGGACCAACGATTGCATCTTCAATTTGGCGAAGCCTATCATATGGAGATTGATTCTAAGGCCAATAGCTATACGAAAATCACTCTTTATTTGCCCCTTTCATCATCTGATGAACATGTATAGAGACAAAGATTGCCTTCTTTGTCTCTTTCTCCTTTTAGAAACTTTCAATGTTGAATTTCAACTCTTTTCTAGTCAAATCTGACGCAAGTCATCAAATTTATGATAAAATAAAGTGTTACAGTAAATAGATTTTGATGAAGGAACACTATGCGAAAAGAGATTGACCCTGAATTATATAATTACAATAAATTTCCTGGACCTGTGTTTCGTCAGGTAGGAGACCAGATCCTTTCAGAAAACCTCTCCTTTGAGCTGTTGAAAAATGAGAAGGAAGCTTTTGATGCGACTGTTTTTGGTCAGAGATTTTCTGAGATTTTAACCAAGTTTGATTACATTGTTGGTGATTGGAGCAATGAGCAGTTGCGCTTGCGTGGCTTTTATAAGGAAGAGCGCGATGTTGCAACGATGGATAAATTAAGTCGCTTAGACGATTATTTGTTAGAATATTGTAGCTATGGTTGTGCTTATTTTGTCCTTGAAAATAAGGAGCCCCATCGTGCTTCTTTTGATAAGAAATCACCGGTCAAAAAAGCTCAATCAGAAGAAAGAGAGCCGAAGAAGCGTTCGCGCAATCGCAAACAAAAAGATCGTTTCCAAAAACGAGAACGCGACAAGGGACAGTCAGCCAATAACTCGAAAAAAACAAGACCGTCTGCTGAGACCAAAAAAACAACGAAGACAGACAACAAACGTCATTTTGTGATTCGACAAAAAGAGGAGTAAGAAAGAATGAAACCATCCATTTATAGTTTAACACGCCAAGATATGATTGATTGGGCGGAAGAAAACGGGGAAAAGAAATTCCGTGCAGCACAAATCTGGGAATGGCTCTATCGCAAACGCGTCCAGTCCTTCGAAGAAATGACCAACCTTTCTAAGGATTTGATTGCAAAGTTAAATGATCAGTTTGTCGTCAACCCACTCAAGCAACGAATCGTGCAAGAGTCAGCAGATGGAACGGTCAAGTACCTTTTTGAATTGCCAGACGGCATGTTGATTGAAACCGTCTTGATGCGTCAGCACTATGGATTATCTGTCTGTGTAACGACTCAGGTAGGATGCAATATCGGTTGTACCTTCTGTGCTTCTGGTTTGATCAAAAAACAACGAGATTTGAACAATGGTGAAATCGTGTCTCAAATCATGTTGGTCCAAAAATACTTTGACGAACGTGGCCAAGATGAACGGGTCAGCCATATCGTTGTCATGGGAATCGGAGAACCATTTGACAACTATAACAATGTCTTGAAATTTATTCGGACGGTCAACGATGACAAGGGATTAGCGATTGGTGCTCGTCATATTACCGTGTCAACTTCTGGTTTGGCTCATAAAATTCGTGACTTTGCAAATGAAGGTGTGCAGGTCAATTTGGCAGTGTCTCTTCATGCTCCAAACAATGACTTGCGCTCTAGCATCATGAAGATCAACCGGGCCTTTCCAATTGAAAAATTGTTTGCGGCGATTGAATACTATATCGAGACTACGAATCGTCGGGTGACCTTTGAGTATATCATGCTCAATGAAGTCAATGATGGGGTCGAGCAAGCCTTAGAGTTGGCAGAATTGCTCAAGAATATCAAGAAATTGTCTTATGTTAACTTGATTCCTTACAATCCTGTCAGTGAGCATGACCAATATAGTCGGAGTCCCAAAGAACGGGTCATGGCCTTCTATGATACCTTGAAAAAACAAGGTGTTAACTGTGTAGTGCGTCAAGAGCACGGTACAGATATTGATGCTGCCTGTGGCCAATTGCGTTCAAATACCATGAAACGGGATCGGGAGAAAGCGATTGTTGAACATGCGCAACCTTAAACAAGGGCTGATCGATCATACAGAACTAACAAAAAGAGGAAGAAGGCTGTTACGGAGTGGCAGCTTCTTCTATTTTATCCTCTTGTGTCTGATGTGTTTTTTGCCCCAACAGCCAGAGCCAGGTATGGAAACACCGGGTATTCAACATTTCGGTTGCATCGTCGTCTTGCTGGTTCCTCTTAATTCGGTGATGAATCTTGGCCAAATCACCAGTGTCCTCCAACTCATTAAGGTCATTCTCCAAAACATAGCCAATATCTTTTTGTTAAGCCCGCTGGTCTTTCAACTTCTCTGGCTATGGCCCTGGTTGAGGAGTCGCAAACGGGTCTTGTGCTTCGGCTTTGCCATGAGCTTGTGGATTGAATGTAGTCAAGTTCTGTTAGATCTCTTGTTCAATGCCAATCGTGTCTTTGAGCTAGATGATTTGTGGACCAATACCTTAGGGGCTTATCTGGCTTATATAGGCTTTCAGTATTTCAGAGCACGATTGCTAGCAAAAAATGGAGAAATGTAAAATCCGAACATTCTAGTGTCTTTTTGAAATTTTTGTTGACAAAGTCAGAAGCGGGAGCTATAATAGCTTCAAGACATCAGAAAAGTAGAGATTTTTCTCACTTCCAGGGAGCTTGTGGTGATTGCGAACAAGCAGTGGTGAATCTTGAAATGGGCTGATGCGTTTATGATGATGAATTTGAAACAATAAAAATTCGGTGAGCACACCTTATCGTGCACCCTGTTGTTAGACAGGTCAGAGATGTAGGAGAAAGAATAGCTTCCTACAATTGAGGTGGCACCGCGGTATCGAATCGTCCTCACACAGATTTTTCTGTGTGAGGTTTTTTGTATCTCAAAGGAAACCAGTGAGACTGCAGCTCAAAGGGCCCGCGAGAGAAAAAGATCATAAACAAGATTGAAGATATAGAAAAGAGGACACAATCATGACAGAAACAAAAGGCTATTTCGGACAATTTGGTGGATCTTTCGTACCAGAACCCATTCAAAACTTGCTCAATCAATTAGAGGAAACCTTTGAACAGTATAAAAATGATCCAGAATTTATCGCAGAATACAAACATTATTTGAAAGATTATTCTGGACGCGAAACACCACTCTACTTTGCGGAAAGTTTGACAGATCATTTAGGTGGGGCAAAAATTTATTTGAAGCGCGAAGACTTGAATCACCTAGGTTCGCATAAATTAAATAACGTCTTGGGGCAAATCCTCTTGGCTAAGCGCATGGGCAAAACGCGCGTGATTGCTGAAACAGGAGCAGGTCAACACGGTGTGGCTACAGCAGCAGCGGCAGCTAAGTTTGGCATGGCCTGTGATGTTTACATGGGGGCAGAAGACGTGGAACGCCAACGCTTGAATGTCTTCCGCATGGAAATGATGGGGGCAACCGTCCATGCGGTTGAAACCGGTACTAAGACCTTGAAAGATGCCGTTGATGCGGCGTTTGGAGCATGGATGGCGGATCTGGATGCCTTTTACGTTTTGGGTTCTGCTGTTGGACCTCACCCTTACCCAACCATTGTGCATGAATTCCAAAAAGTAATCAGTGAAGAATCTAAACGTCAAATCTTGGAAAAAGAAGGCCGTTTGCCGGATTATGTGATTGCCTGTGTCGGTGGTGGCTCTAATGCCATTGGTGCCTTTTCTGAATATGTCGCAGAAGAGGAAGTCGGCTTGATTGGGGTAGAAGCAGCTGGACATGGCTTGGACACCGATCAACACGCAGCGACCATGACCAAAGGGACTATCGGTGTGGTTGATGGTATGAAGACCTATGCAGTCTTTGGCGAAGATGGAAAAGTAGCGCCAGTGTACTCGATCTCTGCTGGTTTGGACTACCCAGGGGTTGGTCCAGAACATGCTTTCTTTAAAGATTCTGGTCGTGTCGAATATGTAGCAGCGACAGATGATGAAGCAGTAGAAGCTCTTCTTCTTCTCAGTAAGACAGAAGGGATCCTCCCAGCCATTGAAAGCTCACACGCGATTGCGGAAGCTGTCAAACGTGCTCCACAATTGGATAAAGACAAGATCATCATCATCAATGTTTCCGGACGTGGGGACAAGGATGTGGCTGCCATCGCCGATTATCTAGTAGCGAAAGCTGCAAAATAAGAAGAATTTATCTACAAAACATCGTATAAAGCAGTAAAGCGTGATAACTGAGAAAGAGACAGGGTACAAAAGGAATCCGGTCTCTTTCTTTTTTGAGAGCAAAGACGAGAATACCTAAGATGGATGCGATCTGAATGAGAAAGAGAATCTTGGTAGAAGAAAAGGTCAGCGAGAAGGTGGCGAGTAAGAGAAAATCTCCTGCTCCTATTCCGATAAAGAAAAAGTGAGCTCCGATCGCAAGGAGTAAAAAGACCAGCATGAGGAGATTACCACCGGATAAAAAGAGGACCAGGGCATGGAGACAGCACCATATGACCAAGGGGTATTCCATAAAGCGAAGGTCATAGATGGCTAAAATGGCAACTCCCAGTAGTGTTAGAAGTTGAGGCAGAGAAAGGGAACCATTGGCGTAGGCTAAAAAGAGCAGGCCACTCCAGACCTCAAAAAGGCAGTACCAAAATGGGTAGGTCTGATGACAATAGCGACAGCGAAAACGATGGAGTAGTTGCGAGATAATGGGGATGAGATCCCAAACGCCAAGGATGTGCTGGCAGTGATCACAATGACTACGAGGAGCGAGAATGGATTGGTTTGGGAAACGGTCGACAACTAGTCCCAAAAAAGAGGCGATGCAAGTACCGATGGTAAAAAAATAAAAGTTGATCATACTTATTTATTCGTAAAGCAATCGGAAAATTTCATCATTTGCTTGAAAATCTTGTAAAGCCTTTCTAAATTTGATACAATAATGAACATGAAAAACCTGTATGATGTTCAACAATTTTTAAAACGTTTTGGAATCATCATTTATGTGGGGAAGCGCCTCTATGACATCGAATTGATGAAAATTGAGCTTCAACGTCTTTATGATGCAGGCCTGATGGAGCGGCTCGATTATTTAGAAGCCGATACCGTTTTAAGAAGAGAACACAAGCAAGAATTAGAATTTTTGAAAAAGAGTGAGGTAGAGTGATGGGAAATATCATTGTTTGGTTGGCTATTTTAGGAGCATTTGGATGGATGGCGTTTAATTATTTCCGCATCCGTAAAGCTGCTAAATTTGTGGATAATGCCACTTTTGAAGAGCTCATTCGTCAAGGGCAGTTGATTGACTTGCGAGAGCCAGCTGAGTTTCATGCCAAGCATATTTTAGGAGCACGCAACATTCCTTCTACCCAGTTGAAGTTGAGTCTTGCAGCCTTGCGTAAAGATAAACCAATTTTGCTCTATGAAAATAGCCGTAGTTCGCGTGTAACCAATGCGGCTCTCTATCTTAAGAAACAGGGCTATACAGACATTTATGTCTTGTCTTATGGTCTCGATTCTTGGAATGGGAAAGTGAAAAAAGACGCTTAATAAAAAGAGCTCTAACTGCACAAAGTGTGTGGTTAGAGCTTTTTTATCTCGTTTTTTCAAGGTAGTCTTTGACCCGTGTGAGCTCCACCTCATTCAAAGGTCGGCTTTCTCCAGGGGCTAACTGAGGATCCAAGGTGAAGGGACCAAAAGACAAGCGTTTTAAGGTCATTACTTTGACCCCAATGGCCAAAAACATCTTTTTCACTTGGTGGTATTTTCCTTCTGAGATTCGGACCTGGGCCTTGCTGTAGCTGGGGGTACTTTCTAGAATGGTCAAGGAGGCAGGCTTACAGATAGGGCCGTCCGTGAATGAAATCCCATTCTGAAATTGCTCGATGTGGGCTGCATAAAGCGGGCCATTGACTTCTACCTCATAGACCTTCTCCACATGGTATTGAGGATGGAGCAGTTGAAAGCCTAAGGGACCATTATCTGTGAGGAGGAGCAGACCACTCGTATCGCGATCGAGGCGACCAAGAGGGTAGAGGTCTGGGTACTCTTGCTGGGGGTCCACTAGATCGATCACCGTTGGATGGTGGGCGTCTCTTTTGGCGGTCACGGCCCCGATTGGTTTATGGAGCATGTAGTAGTGGTGACGCGGTTCTTGAATGATCTGATCCCCTATTTGGATTTGTTGGAGTCCAGGGTCGATGTTTTGGGATAGCTTTTGAGCTGGTAGGTGATCGACCAAGATTTGCCTTCGGGCCAAAAGTTGTTTGATGTCTTTACGAGCGTACTGATGGTCTGCCATCAATTGATCTAATCTCATGGGAGCCTCTTTTTCTGAAATTCTTATCATCAGTGTATCATGAAAAGAAAAGGAAATCGAGTCAGAGAAAAGAAATGAATATGAAAACATTTACAACTAGCTGAACTGTGTTTTTTAGATAGGACTGTGGTATAATTGTTCAGTTAGAAATATTATTTAAAATTTTATAGAGGAAATCATGACAAAATTAAGAGAAGATATTCGTAACGTTGCGATCATTGCCCACGTTGACCATGGTAAAACAACCTTGGTAGACGAATTGTTGAAACAATCGCACACCTTGGATGAACGTAAAGAATTGCAAGAACGTGCAATGGACTCAAACGATCTTGAAAAAGAACGTGGGATCACGATCCTTGCTAAAAATACAGCCGTTGCTTATAACGGAACTCGAATCAATATCATGGACACACCAGGACACGCGGACTTCGGTGGAGAAGTGGAACGGATCATGAAAATGGTCGATGGGGTTGTATTGGTCGTTGATGCCTACGAAGGAACCATGCCTCAGACTCGTTTCGTATTGAAAAAAGCCTTGGAACAAGATCTTGTTCCGATCGTTGTAGTCAACAAAATCGATAAACCATCTGCTCGTCCAGAAGAAGTTGTAGATGAAGTTCTTGAACTCTTCATCGAATTGGGTGCGGATGATGACCAATTGGAATTCCCAGTTGTTTATGCTTCAGCGATCAACGGAACATCTTCACTTTCAGACGATCCAGCTGATCAAGAGCACACAATGGCGCCGATCTTTGATACCATCATTGATCACATCCCAGCTCCAGTTGATAACTCAGATGAGCCTCTTCAATTCCAAGTATCCCTGCTTGATTACAACGACTTCGTTGGACGTATCGGTATCGGACGTGTCTTCCGTGGTACTGTAAAAGTTGGGGACCAAGTAACCCTTTCTAAATTGGATGGAACGACTAAGAACTTCCGTGTTACCAAACTCTTTGGATTCTTTGGTTTGGAACGTCGTGAAATTCAAGAAGCTAAAGCGGGTGACTTGATCGCTATCTCTGGTATGGAAGATATCTTCGTTGGAGAAACGATCACACCGACAGACGCAGTTGAAGCTCTTCCAATCCTTCACATCGATGAACCAACGCTTCAAATGACCTTCTTGGTCAACAACTCACCATTTGCTGGTCGCGAAGGAAAATGGGTAACCTCACGTAAAGTCGAAGAACGCTTGCAAGCGGAATTGCAAACAGACGTCTCTCTTCGTGTTGACCCAACTGATTCACCTGATAAATGGACAGTTTCAGGTCGTGGGGAATTGCACTTGTCTATCTTGATCGAAACCATGCGTCGTGAAGGATACGAATTGCAAGTATCTCGTCCAGAAGTTATTATCAAGGAAATTGATGGTGTCAAATGTGAACCATTTGAGCGCGTTCAAATCGATACACCAGAAGAATACCAAGGATCTGTTATCCAAAGCCTTTCTGAACGTAAAGGTGAAATGTTGGATATGATCTCAACTGGTAACGGTCAAACTCGTTTGGTCTTCCTTGTTCCAGCGCGTGGTTTGATTGGATACTCAACAGAGTTCTTGTCAATGACACGTGGTTACGGAATCATGAACCACACCTTTGACCAATACTTGCCAGTGATTCCAGGAGAAATCGGTGGACGTCACCGTGGTGCTCTTGTTTCAATCGATAACGGAAAAGCAACCACTTACTCTATCATGTCTATCGAAGAACGTGGTACGATCTTTGTCAATCCAGGTACAGAAGTTTACGAAGGAATGATCATTGGTGAAAACTCTCGTGAGAACGACTTGACCGTAAACATTACGAAAGCAAAACAAATGACCAACGTTCGTTCCGCTACTAAGGACCAAACAGCGGTTATCAAGACTCCTCGTATCTTGACCTTGGAAGAATCTCTTGAGTTCTTGAACGACGATGAGTACATGGAAGTAACACCGGAATCTATCCGTTTGCGGAAACAAATCTTGAACAAAGCAGAACGCGAAAAAGCAAATAAAAAGAAAAAATCAGCAGCTGCTGAATAATATGGAGAGAAAGGAGAAACAAAATGGTCTATTTTATCTTAGGGATTTTGATTCTCCTTTTTTACCTTTTTATGACCCCCAAAAGTATTCGTGGTACCTTAAACAGTGTCACAATGGTGGTCTTGATCGTCTCCATTATCGTACTGACTTGTCTGGCCATTTTTCAGATATTCCAACTACCGTCTGAGTTTTTTGTCGGTGCCTTTCTCGCCTTTGTTGGCTACCTGGCTTTGGTGGATATTTCCAAAATGACGACCAAACAGAAAAAATAAACGCTGACGTGATTTTTAAAGCCCTTTGGGCTTTTTAATTTTGCTAAAAAAAGGTAAAATAGAGAGTGATAAAAATGGAGCGAAGAAATCATGAAATTTGTGAAACAATTTGAAAATAAAAAGGTTCTTGTATTAGGTTTGGCGAAGTCAGGCGAGTCAGCTGCCCGTTTGTTGGATCGCTTAGGAGCGATTGTGACCGTCAATGATGGCAAACCTTTTGAAGAAAATCCAGCAGCACAAAGTTTACTGGAAGAAGGGATTAAAGTTGTGACAGGAGGTCACCCTCTGGAATTGTTGGATGAAGACTTTGCAGTCATGGTCAAAAATCCAGGAATCCCTTATTCTAATCCAATGGTTGAAAAAGCGCTTGAAAAAGGCATTCCAGTCCTCACTGAAGTGGAATTGGCCTATCTGATTTCGGATGCGCCAATTATTGGGATTACAGGATCAAACGGAAAAACGACGACGACAACCATGATCGGGGAAGTCTTGACGGCTGCCGGCCAAGGTGGTCTATTGTCTGGGAATATCGGTTTTCCAGCTAGTCAAGTTGCACAAACAGCAACAGAAAAGGATGTTCTGGTCATGGAATTGTCTTCTTTCCAATTGATGGGAATTGAAGCCTTCCATCCAGAGATTGCAGTGATTACCAACCTCATGCCAACCCATATCGACTATCATGGTTCTTTTGAAAATTATGTAGCTGCCAAATGGAATCTTCAAAAGAATATGACAGAAAAAGATGTCATTGTCTTGAACTTCAACCAAGACCTGACCAAGGAACTCGCTACAAAAACCAAGGCAAGGGTCCTTCCATTTTCAACGGTTGAAAAAGTGGACGGGGCTTATTTGGAAGATGGACTTCTCAAGTTTAAGGGAGAAGTTGTTATGCGTGCAGATGAACTGGGCGTTCCAGGTAGTCACAATGTAGAGAATGCCTTGGCAACGATTGCGGTTGCAAAAGTCCGGGGTGTGGAGAATGAGGTCATTAAAGAAACCTTGTCAGCCTTTGGAGGTGTCAAACACCGCCTTCAATATGTGGATGAAATTCAAGGTGTCAAATTCTATAATGATAGTAAATCGACTAATATTTTAGCAACACAAAAAGCCCTTTCTGGTTTTGATAACAACAAGGTGATCTTGATTGCAGGGGGGCTCGATCGTGGCAATGAATTTGATGAATTGGTGCCTCACATTACTGGCTTAAAGGAAATGGTGATTCTAGGGGAATCAGCTCCTCGAGTGAAACGCGCAGCCGATAAAGCAGGCGTCCCTTATGTCGATGCGGCAGATGTAGCGGATGCGACAAAGAAAGCCTTCGATTTGGCTAGCACCGGAGATGTTGTGCTACTAAGTCCTGCCAATGCCAGCTGGGATATGTATCCGAATTTTGAAGTGCGTGGGGATGAATTCCTTGCTACAGTAAAAGGGTTGAAATAAAATGAAAAAAATAATGTTTACTGGTGGGGGAACCGTGGGACATGTGACCCTTAATCTCCTCTTGATTCCAAAATTTATCGAAGATGGATGGGAAGTCCATTATATTGGGGACAAAAAAGGAATCGAATACCAAGAGATCAAAAAGTCTGGCTTAGAGGTACGATTCCATTCGATTGCAACAGGGAAATTGCGTCGCTATTTCTCTTTCCAAAATATGATGGATGTGTTCAAGGTGGCTTGGGGAACGCTCCAATCCATAGCGATTCTGCTCCGTGTGCGTCCACAAGTTCTCTTCTCAAAAGGGGGATTTGTCTCGGTGCCACCAGTGATCGCGGCTCGTCTCACTCGTGTTCCTGTCTATATCCATGAGTCGGATCTCTCGATGGGATTGGCCAATAAAATTGCTTATAAATTTGCTACCAAGATGTACACGACTTTTGAGCAAGCACATGGTTTGACAAAGAGTGAGCATATCGGTGCGGTAACCAAGGTCACAGATCATATTCCGCCAACTTCAGAAGTTTTAGAAGAAAAAACAAAAGGTTTCCGAAAAGACTTGCCGACCCTTCTCTTTGTCGGAGGATCAGCCGGTGCGCGTGTCTTTAATGAATTTGTGACAGAACACAAAGCAGAGCTCTTGCAGCACTACAATATCATCAATTTGACGGGTGATTCAACATTGAATCAGGCTGAGGGCGGTTTGTATCGAGTGGATTATGTAACCGATCAGTATTTGCCCATGCTCCAGAAGGCTGATTTAGTGGTGACTAGAGGTGGAGCCAATACCTTATTTGAACTCTTAGCCATGAACAAACTCCACCTGATCGTACCGCTAGGAAAAGAAGCCAGCCGTGGCGATCAGATTGAAAATGCCCAATATTTTGTGGATAAAGGTTATGCAGAGCAATTGCAAGAAGATCAATTGACGCTCGAAACTTTTAATGAAACCATTCAAGAAATGTTGAAGCAAAGCCAAGTCTACCACCAAGCAATGGAAAAATCGACAGAACTCCTTTCACTAGACGATTTTTATGGCCTGCTTCAAAAAGATATCAGTAAGGGAAAAGATGACGGACGACAATAAAAAAACGCCAACGGATGACAAAATTACAGAATTGTCAGCCTGGCAAAAAAGAAACAAAGAATATTTAGAAAAAAAAGCGCTTGAAAAAGCGGAAGAAGCTGAAACTGAGGAAACTGAAAGCGAAGAAACACAAGAAGACGAAGACCTTTCAGAAAAAGAATCAGCTTCCATCTCAGAGGAAGAATCTGACGAAATAAAAGAGTCTGAAGAGGAAAATGAATCTGAGGCCGAAGAGGATCCAGAAGCAGATGGAGAAAGTTCAGAAGGAGAAGAGGATGATCCGGCTGTAGAGGAGCTAAATCCTTCAGAGAAACAAGAGAAAAAGCCTTCATTTTTTAAAGGCTTAAAGACGAAAAAACCAAAGAAGGAACCAACAGTGGCAAAACGTCACATCTATCGTGCCCTTCCGGTTATCGGAATCAGCTCGATTGTCGCCCTTCTCTCAATCTATTTTTTAAGTCCCTTGTCCACACAGAAAGTGATTGAATTTTCAGGGAACAAAGCGGTTGACCAGCAACTCTTGTATGAAAAAAGTCGCATCAAAGAAGAAGATTATACTCTGACGACCTTCCTTCATAAATCGGTCTATGAACAAAATATGAAAACCGCTAGTCCATGGATCAAAGAGGTTCACATGCATTATCAATTCCCAGTGACCTTTAAAGTCAATGTCGTGGAACACAAAGTGGTTGCCTATTATGTGACCGGAGAAGACCACTATCCAGTATTGGAAAATGGAGAAGTGGTGGAGACAGTAACTCCAGCTTCGGAATTACCGTCCTCCTATATTAGCTTGAAATTCTCAGATCGAGAATTGGTCAGACAATTTGTCCAAGAAATGAAATCCATTTCTTCTTCCATTACGGATAAAATTGTTTCGGTTGATCTGACACCAAGTAAGGTCACCAAGGATCTGGTGACCATCACCATGAAAAACGATAATAAAATCTTGGTGCCTGTTTCCCAAATTACCCGCAAGCTTCCTTATTATAAAGCCATTAGTAAGCAATTAGACGATGATTCGACTATCGATATGGAGGCTGGAGTTTTCAGCTATAGTGAACAATCCATTGCAGATGCCAAAGAGCAAGCTGAAAAAGAAAAGGCTGAAAGTACAGAAAAGCAAGAAAAACATTCTGAGGAAGCAAGCCAAGAACAGAATCCAGAAGGAGAGAATTCTTCTGGGAATGAGTAAAGCCCATAAATTATCTCAAATAATTGAAGAAAAAATGTCCATTTTAGGCTTCTTTGTGATATAATGAAGTTTGGATAGTTCCAACTAAAAGGGCTATAAATAGATGTAAAGTGAAAACAAATAAAGAGAGAGGACTGGTGTAATGGCTAGAGACGGCTTTTTTACAGGTTTAGATATCGGTACTAGTTCAATAAAAGTATTGGTGGCAGAACATGTCAATGGAGAAATGAATGTAATTGGAGTCAGCAATGCAAAAAGTGCTGGCGTCAAAGATGGAATTATAGTAGATATCGAAGCTGCTTCAAATGCAATTAAAACTGCAATCAGCCAAGCTGAAGAAAAAGCAGGGATTTCAATCAATCTAGTCAATGTTGGGTTGCCTGCAAACTTACTACAAATCGAAGCAACTCAAGGAATGATTCCAGTCACAAGTGATTCGAAAGAAATCACAGATGCAGATGTTGAAAATGTTGTCAAATCTGCACTCACAAAAAGTATGACACCGGATCGTGAAGTAATCACCTTCATTCCTGAGGAATTCACAGTTGATGGTTTCCAAGGGATCCGCGATCCACGCGGAATGATGGGGATCCGACTTGAAATGCGTGGCCTTCTTTATACAGGACCTCGTACAATCTTGCACAATCTGCGTAAAACCGTTGAACGTGCAGGCTTACAAGTTGAAAACATCATCATTTCACCGCTTGCGATGATCAAAACAGTCTTGAATGAAGGCGAACGTGAATTCGGAGCAACGGTGATCGATATGGGTGGTGGCCAAACAACGGTGGCATCTGTTCGTAGCCAAGAACTTCAATTTACAAATATCTACCAAGAAGGTGGCGATTATGTTACCAAAGATATTTCTAAAGTATTGAAAACTTCTCAAAAATTGGCAGAAGGGTTGAAGTTCAACTATGGTGAAGCCTATGTGCCATCTGCTGGAAACGAGGTCTTCCATGTGGAAGTCATCGGTGAAGTAGAGCCAGTTGAAGTGACTGAGAAGTACTTAGCGGAAATCATTTCAGCACGTATCAAACACATCTTTGAGCAAATCAAACAAGACCTTGAGAGAAGACATTTGTTGGATCTTCCTGGTGGTATTGTGATCATCGGTGGAGGTGCGATCCTTCCTGGTGTTGAAGAATTGGCTCAAGAAGTCTTTGGTGTAAATGTGAAATTGTTTGTTCCAAATCAAATTGGAATTCGCAATCCAGCTTTTGCCCATGTAATTAGCTTGTCTGAATATGCAGGCAATTTGACAGATGTGGATATTATTGCTCAAGCTGCGGTTCATGGAGACGAAGTCTTGCGTCAACAACCGATTCAATTTGATCGTCCTGTGCAACCACAAGTACAACCACAACCTGCTGCTCCAGCACAACCGGTAGTACCTGCGTACAATGCTGAGAAGATTGAATCTCCAGTGGATGCTCAAGAAATTCCAGCAGCAAGCAATGATGGCAAACAAGAACCAAAAACTACATTCACAGACCGAATGAAAAATTTGATCGGTAATATGTTTGATTAAGGAGTGTAAGTATTTATGACATTTTCATTTGACACAGCAGCGGCACAAGGTGCAGTAATTAAAGTAATCGGTGTCGGTGGCGGTGGCGGTAACGCCATCAATCGTATGATTGACGAAGGCGTTGCCGGTGTAGAATTCATCGCAGCTAATACAGATGTTCAAGCACTTTCAAGTGCTAAAGCTGAAACAGTTATCCAATTGGGTCCAAAATTGACTCGTGGATTGGGTGCTGGAGGTCAACCTGAAGTTGGTCGTAAGGCAGCTGAAGAAAGCGAAGAAGTATTGACAGAAGCGTTGCAAGGTGCAGACATGGTCTTCATCACTGCAGGGATGGGTGGAGGATCTGGTACAGGTGCTGCCCCAGTTATCGCTCGTATTGCTAAAGCAGTTGGTGCTTTGACAGTAGCAGTTGTCACTCGTCCATTCGGGTTTGAAGGTTCAAAACGTGGGAACTTCGCTATTGAAGGGATCAATGAACTTCGCGAACATGTAGATACATTGTTGATTATTTCTAATAACAACTTGCTTGAAATTGTGGACAAGAAGACACCACTTCTTGAAGCGTTGAGTGAAGCAGACAACGTTCTTCGTCAAGGTGTTCAAGGGATCACTGACTTGATCACAAGTCCTGGATTGATCAACCTTGACTTTGCAGACGTGAAGACTGTTATGGAAAACAAAGGAAATGCCCTCATGGGTATTGGTGTTGGTAGCGGTGAAGAACGCGTTATCGAAGCGGCTCGTAAAGCCATTTACTCTCCACTTCTTGAAACTACAATTGATGGTGCAGAAGACGTGATCGTCAACGTAACAGGTGGTTTGGATATGACATTGATCGAAGCTGAAGAAGCTTCAGAAATTGTGAACCAAGCTGCAGGTCACGGAGTGAACATCTGGTTGGGTACATCTATTGATGAATCTCTTAAAGATGAAATCCGCGTGACGGTTGTTGCAACTGGTGTCCGTCAAGACAAGGTAGAACGCGTTAGCGGAATTGCTTCCTCACAACGTCCTTATAAAACAGGACCACGTGAACAACGCCCACAAGCTGCACCATTTGACCGTGAATTTGATTTGAAACAAGATGTTGAATTGCCAACAACTCCAAGTCGTCCAGCGGTAGAACCAAACCGTGGCTCAGCCTTTGGTGATTGGGATATTCGTCGTGAGAATATCGTTCGCCAAACTGAACCAACATCAACACATCAAGTTGATCGTTACGTAGATTCATCTTCAGATGATGATGAATTGGAAACACCACCATTCTTCCGGAATCGTTAATCATGAATCTGGTAGAGAATGCTGATCTTGTTCGGCAACAAGTAGAAACAGCAAGAAACAAAGTTAACCGTCAAGATCAAGTTAATGTGATAGCTGTTACCAAGTATGTGGATGTTGCCACAACAGAAGCACTGGTGAAAACAGGTATCCAACATATCGGTGAAAATCGTGTCGATAAATTCCTAGAAAAGTATCAAGCTCTAAAAGAGTATGACCTCACTTGGCACTTGATTGGGAGCCTCCAACGGCGGAAAGTAAAAGACGTGATTAATCTCGTCGATTACTTTCATGCCTTGGATTCGGTGAAGCTGGCTCAAGAAATTCAAAAGCGAGCAGAACACCCGATCAAGTGTTTCCTCCAAGTGAACATTTCTGGGGAAGAAAGTAAGCATGGATTTGCACCCGATGAACTGGATGATGTTTTAGCGGAAATCGCACAGCTGGACAAAATTGAAATTGTTGGTTTAATGACGATGGCTCCTTTTGAGGCTAGTCAAGAAGAGTTGCAGGATATTTTTTCAAAAACTCACCAACTTCAGAAACAACTAGAAAAGAAACAATTAAAAAATATGCCTTTTTCAGAACTAAGTATGGGTATGAGTCGTGATTTTGAAGTAGCCATTGCGAACGGAGCGACTTATGTAAGAATTGGGACATCATTTTTTAAATAGGAAAGAACTATGTCATTAAAAGATAAATTTAACAACTTTATTGACTACTTCACAGAAGACGGTGAAGAAGTAGAAGTTCGCGAGGCAAAAGCAGCTGGGGCGGAAACACAACCAGTTCCACAGCCACAGCCGACTCCTCAAGTGACTTCTCCACGTCCACAGATTAGTCAAAGAGAACCAGTAAAACCAAAACCGACTCCTGTCGCACCTGTTACGACTCCAGTGTCTACAGCGGCAGTGAAGGAACCTGTTTCAACAACGAAAAATACATCTGAAAATATTACTCGCTTGCATGAACGTCAACGTGAATTGGCTGCTAATCGTGCGAATACAGATGAAAAGATTACCATTGATGTACGCTATCCCCGCAAATACGAGGAAGCGACTGAAATTGTTGATCTATTACTATCTAATGAGAGTATCTTGATTGACTTCCAATATATGACTGAAGTACAAGCACGTCGTTGTTTAGATTATTTGGATGGGGCTCGTTATGTTTTAGCAGGAAATCTTCGTCGTGTTGCAAGTACCATGTACTTGTTGACTCCAATTAATGTAGTCGTTAACATTGAAGATATCCGCCTTCCAAATGATGTGGAAGTGACAGAATTTGACTATGATATGAAACGTAATCGTTAAGATGATTATCTTTCAATACCTATCAAATATCATTCAAATCTATTCCATCATTCTTGTCATCTATGCCTTACTATCTTGGTTCCCTGGGGCACCTCAGAGTACTCTTGGACAAATGGTTCACCGCCTAGTTGAACCATTTTTGAGCCTTTTTAGAAAGTTACCATTGCAGTTTGGGGGCTTGGATTTTACAGTTCTAGTAGCACTTTTGGTCTTGAACTTGATGAATCAGTTATTAGCCCGCTTGTTCCTACTTTTGATTGGATAGAATACGATGGGACAGACAGAGATTTACCAACATTTCAATCGCGAAGATCACGAATTCATTGATCGTTGTATTGAATTGTCTGAAAGAGTAGTGGAACGCTATTCTGTTGAGGTGACGGGTTTTTTAAACCCTCATCAGGTCACTATTTTACGAAATGTCGCGGCAAGCTACCAATTACAGGTCTTTGCTTCCAGTGATGAGCAGAAAATGGAGTATGCTAAGGTTATTGTTGCTCCGGATTATTACCAATTGGATCCAAGTGACTTTGATCTGGCCTTATTGGAAATGGTCTATGCTTCAAAATTTCATCACTTGACCCATTCCCAGGTACTGGGGACCATTGTTCACCAATTAGGTGTGGAGCGCAAGTCCTTTGGAGATATTCTGACGAGTGATGGAAAGATCCAAGTATTTGTTGAACAGCGTTTTGTTCCCTATTTCATGGATCACATCCAGAAAATTTCTCGGGTACCTGTTAAGCTGAGGGAAGTTCCTCTATCTGAACAAATGATCGTAGAGGAAGAAAGCCAGCAGCGAGATATTCTAGTGTCGAGTTATCGGTTAGATAAGGTGATTGCTGGGACCTTCAAGCTTTCGCGCTCACAAGCTAGTCAGTTGATTAGATCTGGTCTAGTGAAAGTTAACTATGCGACTACTTCCAATGTTAGCTATGCTGTAGGTCTGAATGATTTAGTCAGTGTCCGACGCTTTGGGCGTCTTAAAATTGTTTCTGAAAATGGTATTTCAAAGAGTGGAAAATATAAAGTAACTGTTGAAGTACTCTTAAGTAAAAAATGAGGAGGAGTTATGGCTCTTACTGCTTTAGAAATTAAAGATAAAACTTTTGGCGTTAAATTTAGAGGGTATGATGCGAACGAAGTAGAAGAATTTCTAGATATCGTTGTTCGCGATTATGAAGATCTTGTTCGTTTAAATCATGATCAAGAAGCAAAAATTCAAGCTCTTGAAGAACGCTTAAACTATTTTGATGAAATGAAAGATTCATTGAGTCAATCTGTTTTGATTGCACAAGATACTGCTGAACGTGTCAAACAAGCAGCTAACGAACGTTCTGAAAATATTGTTCGTCAAGCTGAACAAGATGCACAGCACTTAGTAGATGAAGCAAAACAAAAAGCAAATGAAATCCTTCGTCATGCAACGGATAATGCCAAGAAGGTTGCCGTTGAAACAGAGGAATTGAAGAATAAGACACGCGTCTTCCATCAACGTTTGAAATCAACAATCGAAAGCCAATTGAGCATTATCGATACACCTGAATGGGATGAAATTCTTCGTCCAACAGCTATGTACATTCAAACAAGTGATGAAGCTTTCCGTGAAATTGTGGAGAAAGCTTTGGGTGAATCAGTTCACCATCATCATGCAGAAGATGATAACATTGATTTGACTCGTCAATTCTCTCCAGCTGAAATCGAAGAATTGCAAAAACGCATCGAAGCTGCTAATTTAGAATTGGGTGCAACACAAGCGTTTGAAGGTTTGAATGAAAAAGTTCAATCCGCTTTAGAAGAAGCAGAGCACGCTCGTCATGAAAATGAGGAAGTCGTTGCGGTTGAAGAAACTGTTCAACCAGAAGATGATGCAAATCGTGAATCTGTCAATATTTTATAATTTTGTAAAAACAGGTCCATTAATGATAGGTCTAGCGAGCAGATGATGGTGGAAGATCTGCACTCCCTCTTAATGGATGATCCTTTTACAGTATTCGTTCTGAACCCTTGAGTAAGAACGGACGTTTCCCTCGTTACGGGATGAGAGGAGAAGGTCGCTTGCGACTTCTCGAACAAAGGTGGTACCACGAGCAATCGTCCTTTTTAGGATGCTCGTGTTTTTTTTATAGCTTTTAAATCAATAAGGAGACATAATGAAACTCAAAGAAACATTGAATCTTGGGAAAACAGCTTTTCCAATGCGGGCTGGGCTTCCAACGAAGGAACCAGTTTGGCAAAAAGAATGGGAAGATGCAAAATTGTATCAACGCCGTCAAGAGTTGAATGAAGGAAAACCGCATTTTACCCTTCATGATGGCCCTCCCTATGCCAACGGAAATATTCACGTAGGGCATGCCATGAACAAGATCTCAAAAGATATCATTGTTCGTTCTAAGTCTATGTCAGGATTTTACGCCCCTTATATTCCAGGTTGGGATACCCATGGTTTGCCAATTGAGCAAGTCTTGGCTAAACAAGGTGTGAAACGCAAAGAAATGGACTTGGTTGAGTACTTGAAACTCTGCCGTGAATATGCGCTTTCTCAAGTAGATAAACAACGCGAAGACTTCAAACGCTTAGGTGTTTCAGGTGATTGGGATCATCCTTATGTAACCTTGACGCCTGACTATGAAGCAGCGCAAATCCGCGTCTTTGGTGAAATGGCCAATAAAGGCTATATCTACCGTGGAGCTAAGCCAGTTTACTGGTCTTGGTCTTCTGAATCAGCCCTCGCTGAAGCGGAAATTGAATACCATGATTTGGTATCAACATCTCTTTACTATGCGAACAAAGTTAAAGATGGTAAGGGTGTCCTAGATACAGATACCTACATCGTTGTTTGGACAACAACTCCATTTACGGTTACAGCTTCTCGTGGATTGACGGTGGGTGCAGAGTTTGATTATGTCGTAGTGAAACCTGCTGGATCTGACCGCAAGTATGTCGTAGCATCTGAGCTCTTGCCAAGCCTTTCTGAAAAATTCGGTTGGGAAAATGCTGAAGTCCTTGCAACTTACCAAGGAAAAGAATTGAACCATATCGTTACAGAACATCCATGGGATCCTGAAGTGGATGAATTGGTGATCCTTGGTGAGCATGTAACCCTCGATTCAGGTACTGGTATCGTCCATACTGCTCCTGGTTTTGGTGAGGATGACTACAATGTAGGGATTGCCAATGGCCTCGAAGTTGCTGTTACTGTTAACGAACGCGGAATCATGATGGAAAATGCTGGCCCTGACTTTGCTGGTCAGTTCTATGACAAGGTTGTTCCAACTGTTATCGAAAAACTTGGTGATTTGCTTCTTGCTAAAGAAGAAATCTCTCACTCCTACCCATTTGACTGGCGGACGAAAAAACCAATTATCTGGCGTGCAGTTCCACAATGGTTTGCCTCAGTATCGAAATTCCGTCAAGATATCTTGGACGAAATTGAAAAAGTGAAGTTCCACTCAGAATGGGGGAAAGTTCGTCTTTACAACATGATTCGTGACCGTGGTGACTGGGTCATCTCTCGTCAACGTGCCTGGGGTGTGCCTCTTCCAATCTTCTATGCAGAAGATGGAACACCAATCATGACGGCTGAAACCATCGAACAAGTGGCGCAACTCTTTGAAGAGCATGGTTCCATCATCTGGTGGCAGCGTGAAGCTAAGGATCTGCTTCCAGAAGGATTTACGCATCCAGGTTCACCAAATGGCGAATTTACAAAAGAAACAGATATCATGGACGTCTGGTTTGACTCAGGTTCATCATGGAATGGGGTTGTAGTGAATCGTCCAGAACTCAAATACCCAGCTGATCTTTACCTTGAAGGTTCAGACCAGTACCGTGGTTGGTTCAACTCATCTCTTATCACATCTGTGGCGAACCATGGTGTCGCACCATACAAACAAATCTTGTCTCAAGGTTTTGCTTTGGATGGGAAAGGTGAGAAGATGTCTAAATCTCTTGGAAATACCATTGCTCCAAGTGATGTTGAAAAGCAATTTGGTGCCGAAATCTTGCGTCTCTGGGTAACTAGTGTAGATTCAAGCAATGACGTGCGTATCTCAATGGATATCTTGAGCCAAGTGTCTGAGACTTACCGTAAGATCCGGAATACTCTTCGTTTCTTGATTGCCAACACTTCTGACTTTAATCCAGCTGAGGATGCAGTTGCTTATGACGAGCTTCGTTCAGTGGACAAGTATATGACCATTCGCTTTAACCAGCTTGTCAAGACCATCCGTGACGCTTATGCTGACTTTGAATTCTTGACGATCTACAAGGCGCTTGTTAACTTTATCAACGTTGACTTGTCAGCCTTCTACCTGGATTTTGCCAAGGATGTTGTTTACATCGAAGGAGCTAAATCACTTGAACGCCGTCAAATGCAAACAGTCTTCTATGATATCCTTGTGAAAATCACGAAACTCTTGACTCCAATTCTTCCTCACACTGCTGAAGAAATCTGGTCTTATCTTGAGTTTGAAGCAGAAGACTTTGTTCAATTGTCAGAATTGCCAGAAGCAGAAACGTTTGCCAACCAAGAAGAAATCTTGGATACATGGTCAGCCTTCATGGACTTCCGTGGTCAAGCGCAAAAGGCCTTGGAAGAAGCACGGAATGAAAAAGTGATTGGTAAATCACTTGAAGCTCACTTGACAGTTTATCCAAACGAAGTCGTGAAAACACTTCTTGGAGCTGTTGATAGCAATGTTGCTCAACTCTTGATTGTTTCTGAATTGACAATCGCAGAAGGACCAGCTCCAGAAGATGCAGTGACCTTTGAAGATGTAGCCTTCACAGTTGAACGTGCCGCTGGTGAAGTTTGTGACCGTTGCCGTCGCATCGATCCAACAACGGCTGAACGTCACTACCACGCAACCATCTGTGATCACTGTGCAAGCATCGTCGAAGAGAACTTTGCGGATGCAGTCGCAGAAGGATTTGAAGCTAAATAAAAGCCATTAAAAGAAGTTCCATAAAGGAACTTCTTTTTTAATGGCTAGAATAGTGTAGAGATTTATGTATTAGGGAAAGAAAAAAGTAAGGCAAATTGGCCTTACTTTGTAATTGGAAAGGAAATTTCAATTAGTTTATCGGAGTAGAGGGTTTTAATAGCGGATTGGTCAATGATTTGAAGATCAATCTTACGTTTTAAAAAGAACTCACGAATTTTTTCCACTTCAGTTTCACGAATAGCACGGTGTTTGTTACTGATCAATAATTCATAGTGTGTTGGGGCCTGTGTAAAAACAACATCGGTATTGCCCGCGGAATAAACCTCGACAAGCAAGGCGTCAGTGCTGGCAAGTTGGCTTTTGACCAGTGCAGCATGACTATTTGTGGTATTAATGAGCTTCATATGAGTTCCTCCTAACCTCTATCTTCATTTATTATAGCACTTTTTTATTTTTTGTGAAAGAATTCCTTTATTTTTTATGGGTATTTTTCCACTGTTCAATGCCCCATTTGTGACTGCCACGTTTGAGTTTTTCAATCGCTTCATCTACAGGAAACCAAGCAAGATTGTTAAAATCTTCCAGTGGTTTTTGAGCCTCTGTATAGTCTACCACTTCATAAATATAGGCAGGATTGTAGTAGTAGGTGTCGCGATGACTGGAATAGAAATACTCATCTGCTTGGCCATAGTATTGCCCTAAAATAGCGGTAAAGCCTAATTCTTCGATCAGTTCCCGTTTCAGAGCTTGCAAGTGATCTTCACCTGCCTCAATTTCCCCGCCAGGCAAGAACCAAGCCCCATTTGGAGCTTGAACGAGGATGATCTGATCCTTGTCCTTATTGGGAATAACAGCGTAGACACCATAGCGATTGACGTAGGTCACATCTTGTTTTTTTTCACCAAAACTTGGAATGGTCATGGTTTTCTCTTTTCTTGTTTTTTCATCATTATATCATATTTTTTAGCAAAAATCTGGAGGGAAAAAAGAAAGAGGATGGGACAAAAGTCCTAGCCTCTCAATTATTTTTGGTTTGTCGAGCAAGACGCAGTGGTTGAGCGAGCTCTACTACACTGGTTTCATCAGCTTTTACAGCCCTACTCAACTGTGCGGAGGTGTGACGACGAAATCGAATTCTAACGAATGACCAATTTCTGTCCCACTCTCTGAATGTACATTTACTGATTATGATTCTAACTTCTTTTCAGCCGTCTTGTGAACAGCTTTGATACTAATATTCCCATTGCTGGTCATGACGGCTTTGAGTTGTTTTTCACTTGGATGTTCCAGGTAATAATCGGTAATAGCATCTTCGATATGGTCTTGGATGGTACGACGGAGTGGGCGGGCCCCCATTTTTGGATCGTAACCCAGATCGACCAATTTTTCTTTGACCTTCTCTGTTACATCCAGATGAATCTCATTTTGTGCGAGACGTTGATTGACTTCATCGAGCATGAGGGTAACGATTTGGAGAAGGTTTTCTTTTGATAGAGGTTGGAATTCAATGATCCCATCAAAACGGTTCATGAATTCAGGGCTAAAGAAGTTACCGAGTTCTCCAAGTACAGAGTTGGTTCGACCTTCGCGAGCAGCTCCAAAACCAACATTGGCCTCAGCTTTGCCGGTTCCAGCATTAGAGGTCATGATGATAATGGTATCTTTAAAGCTGACGGTACGGCCTTGACCATCTGTCAAACGGCCATCATCTAAAACTTGCAAGAACATGTGCATGACGTCTGGATGGGCTTTTTCCACTTCATCCAACAACACGAGAGAGTAAGGATTGCGACGGACCTTTTCCGTTAGTTGTCCGGCTTCATCGTAGCCAACATAGCCCGGAGGAGCTCCGACTAGTTTCGCTACGCTATGTTTTTCCATGTATTCGCTCATATCAAAGCGGATCATATTGTCTGCAGAGCCAAAGAGCTCGATCGCCAATTGTTTAGACAATTCGGTCTTTCCGACACCGGTAGGTCCGACAAAGAGGAAGCTTCCGATCGGACGGTTAGGTGATCCTAGGCCAACACGATTGCGTCGAATGGCTTTCGCGATTTTATCTACGGCATCGTCTTGACCAATCACATGAGCTTTCAAATCAGAAGCCAGATTGATCAATTGAGACTGTTCTTTTTCTTTCAAATCGCCAACAGGAATATTAGTCTTTTGTTCAACGATGTGTTCAATCGTTTTTTCACTGATGACAGGGGTCTCCTGATCAGTGACATGTTGACCTTGCATTTCCTTGTATTTCGCGATTTGGTCACGAAAGTAGGCTGCTTTTTCAAAGTCTTCTTCGCGGGTTGCTTGAGCTTTGAGGTTTTCAGCTTCAATCAAGCGCTGATCAATCACTTTTGGATCCACAAAGTTCAGAGTCAGGTTCATTTTAGACCCGGCTTCATCCAACAAATCAATGGCCTTGTCTGGCAGGAAGCGATCTTGGATGTAGCGGTTTGAAAGAATAGCTGCTGCTTCGATAGCTCCGTCTGTATAGTGGACGTGGTGGTAGTCTTCGTATTTTTTCTGGATACCCTTGAGGATGGTGATGGTTTCTTCAACCGTTGGTTCATCGACCTTAACGGGCTGCATCCGACGTTCCAAGGCCGCATCTTTTTCAATGATACGGTATTCATTGAGGGTAGTAGCACCGACTAATTGGAGTTCACCGCGCGCTAAGGCTGGTTTGAGGATATTTCCAGCGTCCATATTGCCTTCGCCAGCTGATCCTGCACCAACAATTTCATGGATTTCGTCGATGAACAGAATAACATCTTCGCGTTGACGAATTTCATCCATTAATTTTTGCATGCGTTCTTCGAATTGACCACGAATGCCTGTGCCCTGAACGAGGCTGACGACATCTAGGCGGATGACTTCTTTTCCTTGCAATTTATGTGGAACGTCGCCATCGACGATTTTTTGAGCCAGGCCTTCCACAACGGCAGTTTTTCCGACCCCAGGCTCTCCAATCAGAACCGGGTTGTTCTTGGTTCGACGGTTGAGAATTTCGATGACACGGATAATCTCCTCGTCACGGCCAATGACAGGGTCAATATCTCCTTTGCGGGCAATTTCTGTGACATTGATGCCGAACTCTTCTAAAAGACCTTTTGGCTTTTGAGGACGGGCTTGACGAGGGTCTTGACCACCACCACGGTTATTGTTTTGGCCGTAGCCGCCACCTCCATAACTGCCTCCGGATTGAGTTGGAGGGGTTTGAGGTTCTTGCGGACTTTGGAAGTTTCCAAGGTTATTGAAGAAATCTTCAAAAGGATCTCCAGTGAGTTGGCTCCGTTGGGTCATGCCTTTCAAGAAGCTGTTATTTGGGTCTGTTTTCATAATTTTATAGCAATTTTGACAGAGGTCTACTTGCTGCTGACGTCCATTTACATTTGTATATAAATGGATGGTTGATTCATTTATTTTACAATTTTGACAAAGCATATACATACCTCACAGTAGGTTTTTGATGGTTTTCCATCAAGAGACGAGCCTATTTTCAAAAGGTCAAAAATAGTCAAAGATTTATAGTTTCATTATATCAGTATTCTAGAAGTTTGCAAGAATTTGCTACGGAATGTCGCTAAGGATTGAAGAAGAGAGCAAATCAATGGAAAAATGTGAATTTTTATTGGAAGAGCTTTCTCTTTTATGATAAAATAGGAGAGTAGAAAGTAAAGAGGAGAAATAAAATGGAATCACATTTAGTACGGATTATTAACCGTTTGGAGACGATGACAAAAGACGGTGGAAACTTAAAACGTAATTTTGAACGTGACGGTGTTGTTGTCGCTGAAGTAGCCTACAACCACAATGAAGAAGAAGGTTCAACCTTTACACTTCGTGATGTTGAAGCGCGTGAAACCTATACATTTGATAGCATTGATTTAATTGCAATGGAAATTTATGAATTGCTTTACTAAGCAGCTGTGTGGATGAGTTTGGGGTGGTCTCAAGCTCATTTTTTGTCCATCTGGCTATAGTTTTCGTCTATAAGAAATTCTAATTAGGAACAGTTAGGTTTGAGAGTTGAAATCTGCTATAATAGAGAGGACTATTTTCATTACTTGACTAGAAAGAGAATTGATATGACGACACTCATTGATGGGAAGGCGCTCGCTACAAAATTACAGGGTGAGATTGCAGAGAAAACAGCACGATTAAAAGAAGAGACAGGAGTTGTGCCTGGCCTCGTTGTCATCGTGGTAGGAGATAATCCAGCTAGCAAAATCTATGTAAGAAATAAAGAGCGTTCTGCTATTGCGGCAGGCTTTCGGAGTGAAGTGAGACGACTTCCTGAAAGCATCAGCCAAGCTGAATTATTAGAAGTGATCGAACACTACAATCAGGATCCCCTTTGGCATGGGATTTTGGTGCAGTTGCCACTGCCTAAGCATATCGATGCGGATGCAGTCCTTTTAGCGATTGACCCGGCAAAAGATGTGGATGGCTTTCATCCATTGAATATGGGGCGCTTGTGGGCTGGAAATCCTATTATGGTGCCATCGACCCCCGCTGGCATCATGGAGATGTTCAAAGAGTACGGGATTGATCTAGAAGGGAAGCGAGCAGTCGTGATTGGTCGTTCCAATATCGTTGGAAAACCAATGGCGCAGTTGCTCCTCGCCAAAAATGCGACGGTAACCTTGACCCATTCCCGGACCCATCATCTGCCTAAAATTGCTAGAAGAGCAGATATCTTGGTTGTTGCGATCGGTCGTGCGAAATTTGTAACAGCAGACTTCGTGAAAGAAGGTGCCGTCGTTATTGACGTCGGAATGAATCGCGATGAGAATGGCAAATTGTGTGGGGATGTCGATTTTGACTCCGTTGCCCCTTTGGCCAGTCATATTACTCCGGTACCAGGAGGGGTTGGGCCTATGACCGTCACAATGCTGATGGAGCAGACCTACGAAGCAGCTGTTCGTGCCTTAAAAAAATGAAAGTGTGAACAAGATGAAGTTTGTATTTGATTTAGATGGAACCCTGTCATTCGATGGTGTCACAATCGATGATGAAATCAAACAGGTCTTATTGAGAGCAGAAGAATTTGGTCATGAAGTTGCCTTTGCTTCTGCACGTTCTTACCGGGACTGCTTGGGCCTTTTAGGAGATCCATTGAGTCAGCAACTCGTGATAGGCTTAAATGGTGGATTGGCCTATCGCCAGGGGCAATTGGTATATGAGGAACAATTGGACAAGGATGTGTATCGGGAAGTCCTTGGCTTTTGTCGCCATTACAATCTACCATTTTTTGTGGATGATACCTTTGATTATAGCGGACAGATTTTGGAAAAGATTCCTTTTGTTGCGAATGTAGATCCCCTCAAGAAAGCCCAGTATCGGTCTTTAGAGGAGCTGACAGATCCGATTAAGGTCGTGATCTATATGGGTGGCCATGAGGAGCTCGTGGATGAGATCATCGAGCGGATTGAAAAGACAGACAAGGCCCATATCCGCTATCATGCGCATGAAAAATGCATCTATCTCAATCCAGCAGACACGCATAAAGCGACAACCGTAGAAGAACTCTGTGGAGAGAATTTCGTGGCTTTTGGCAATGATCAAAATGATATCGAGCTCTTTGAAAAAGCTCTTTATGCAGTTCAGATTGGTGATTTTCCAGCCCTTCAGCCTTATGCGGATGATCAATTGGTAGCCAAACAAAATCAACCACAAGCTGTGGCTGCTAAGATCTTGCAAGTCTTCGCAGAATTCAGAGGAAAATAAAAGATGGAGGGGGAGTCGTGGCTTCTCCTTTTTCGCTAGAAATGAGGAAGGTATGAAAACAGTTCAGAAAGAAGAGATCCAACGTGTCATTGCAAAGCGAGAGGTGAATTCTTATAAGGGAGATTTTGGTCGCCTGCTCTTGATTGGGGGGACTTACCCCTATGGGGGAGCCATCATTATGGCGGCGCTTGCTGCGGTTCATAGTGGTGCGGGGCTGGTTACTGTCGCAACAGATCCTGATAATCTGACAGCCCTTCATAGCCATCTTCCTGAAGCTATGGGCTTTGATTTGGCAGATCACGAACTCCTTTGTGAGCAGCTCCAAAAAGCCAGCGTGATTCTTGTCGGTCCAGGCTTTAAGGAAGCAAGAGAAAACCAAGCAATCTTGCACATGATTTTTGAGCAAGTCTCTAGCCAGCAGGTCTTGATATTAGATGGAGGAGCTATTAGTCTTTTTGCAGCCTCTCAGTTTGACCTGCCAGAGGCTCAGTTGGTCTTTACCCCCCATCAAAAAGAATGGGAAAAACTGTCAGGGCTTGATCTAGCAAGCCAGACAGAAGGCAAGAGTCGAAGAGCAGTACAGAACTTTCCTCAAGGGACTGTCATTGTAGAAAAAGGGCCACACACCCGCATTTGGACAAGTGGGCAAGATGAGGGCTATCAGCTAGATGTTGGTGGTCCCTATCAAGCAACAGGGGGTATGGGAGATACCTTGGCAGGGATGATCGCAGGATTTGCGGGTCAATTCCCACAGGTCAGTCTCTATGAGCGCGTGGTGGTTGCGACCTATCTCCATTCAGCCATTGCTGAGGACTTGAGCAAGGAGGCCTATGTGGTTCTACCCACGACCATTAGCCAAGAAATTCCCAAATGGATGAAAAAGTGGAGTGACAAAGATCAGGTTACCAGCACTGAAAATAGAAAATAGGTAAAAAAGATGAAGGAAAGCATTCGAAAAGCAAATCAGTATATCGATGAAAACAGGGAGAAGGTTGACCAGCAATATAGAGGAGCATTTCATTTGCTACCTCCAATCGGCTGGATGAACGATCCAAATGGCTTTGTTTATTTCCGAGGGGAATACCATTTGTTTTACCAATTCTATCCCTATGATAGTGTTTGGGGTCCCATGCATTGGGGGCATGCCAAATCAAAAGATCTTCTCCATTGGGAAGAATTGCCAGTAGCTTTAGCACCAAGTGAAAGCTATGATAAGGATGGTTGTTTCTCGGGTAGTGCTATTGTGAAAGATGACAAGCTCTATTTGCTTTATACTGGTCATGTAGACGATGGGGAAAAGCGAGAAGAGACGCAGTGTCTTGCGGTGTCGACAGATAGCATTACCTTTGAAAAGTTGCCTACTAATCCAGTAATCCATGCTCAACATATTGAGGGGATCGCAGATATTGCAGATTTTCGTGATCCTAAAGTATTTGAATATCAAGGAAACTATTACGCTGTCGTTGCTTCTAAGACACCAGACGAAAGAGGTCAAATTCTCCTATTTGCATCAAGTAATCTAGTAGATTGGGACTTTACATCAGTCCTTCTAGAAGGTGAAAAAGGGCAAGGGATTATGTGGGAGTGTCCCGATTTCTTCCCTTTAGATGGTAAATGGGTCTTGATCCTGTCTCCCATTGAAATGGAAAGGCAGCAAGAAAAATACTGGAACTTAAATTCGACAGTTGCTTTTATCGGTGACATGAATTGGGAAACAGGGCGCTTTCATGTCGATTCCTATGATGAAATGGATGGTGGTTTGGATTTCTATGCCCCTCAAACTTGTCAAGGACCAAATGGCGAACGATACATGGTTGCCTGGATGCAAATGTGGCACCGGTCTATCCCCAGTCATGATTTAGCTCATGGGTGGGCAGGTAGTATGACTCTTCCAAGAAAATTGTCTCTGAAAGACGGACGATTGGTTCAGGAGTTACCTGAGTCAGTGAACGAACACTTTCTTGTAGAGCATACGTCTGAAACTATTGTTCAGGGCAATCAGATCACGATTCCGGCTAGAGGGAAACAAACCTTGTTTGAGCTAGATGCCAAACCGGGTCGCTCCTTTATCCTTGGATATGGCGATGAAACCGATCCTGATAGTGTCTTGCAATTGGTTTACGACGCCTCTCAAAAACGCTTTAGCTTAAGTCGAGACCAATTTGGGCACCCAATTTCTGGAAAAGAAAATCCAGTATTTCAATCGAGATGGATTCAGTTAAATGCTGAAAAGGATCATCATTTTTCGATCATTCGCGATACCAACTCAATTGAAGTATTCGTGGATGGTAAAACTCTCTCGATGACCTTTTATGAAACGACTGAGAATCCCGTCTATACTCTCACAGCAGATGAAGGGGTCAATTGGGTCGTAAAAACCTATCAAAAATAGGATACAAAAGCCTCCTAAAACAAAAAGACAAGTCTTGTGACTTGTCTTTTTTGTGTATTCCAACTTGGTCTTGAGTTTCATCGAAGAAAATTTGGGAATTGGTCTCATGACCGATCTGACTCTCTTTCCAGAATATCCAAATGTTGTCAAAATTCCGCTGGTTGAAGAGGAAAAAACAGTCTTCTATATTAGTTATGCCTATCCAAATGAAGGGGAACCCCAAGCGCTTCTTAGCTCCTTTATTGAACGGTTAGAAAAGTGTGAAAGATAAGGAAGCTGGTGTCAAACAGACAAGTAGAGGGTAACTTGAATAAAATGAGGCTTGTAGAGAAAGGAAATTCATGATTTCGCTTTGTCTGCCAGCCTTTTTTGGTGTTTTTTGGTATAATTAAACTTGATCATATTCTACAGAAAGGAGTTCCTATGTCCAACTATTTATCCGTATCAAGTTTGACCAAATATTTGAAATTAAAATTTGATAAGGATCCCTATTTGGAAAGGGTTTATCTGACAGGGCAGGTCTCCAATTTCCGAAAACGTCCCAACCACCAATATTTTTCATTAAAAGATGAAAAAGCGGTCATTCAGGCAACGGTCTGGGCTGGGGTTTATCGAAGCTTTGGTTTTGAGCTAGAAGAAGGCATGAAGATCAACGTCATCGGTCGTATTCAGCTCTATGAGCCAAGTGGGAGTTATTCCATTGTCATTGAAAAGGCTGAGCCAGATGGGGTAGGGGCCTTGGCCATCCAATTTGAGCAACTCAAGAAAAAGTTGACCGAAGAAGGGCTCTTTCAGGACCGGTGGAAGCAAGCTCTGCCACAATTTTCAAGAAAGATCGGGGTCATCACCAGTCAAAGTGGGGCCGTGATTCGCGATATTATCACAACGGTGAGCCGACGCTTCCCTGGTGTAGAGATTGTGCTCTACCCGACCAAGGTTCAGGGAGAAGGCGCATCTAGTGAGGTGGTTGCTAATATTCAAAGGGCTAACCAACGGGATGATTTGGATGTCTTGATTATCGGTCGTGGGGGTGGTTCGATTGAAGATCTCTGGGCCTTTAATGAAGAAGCAGTGGTGCGAGCCATTTTTGAATCGCGGATTCCGATTATCTCCAGTGTTGGACATGAGACAGATACGACTCTAGCCGATTTTGTAGCAGACCGACGAGCTGCTACTCCGACAGCAGCTGCTGAATTGGCTACTCCAGTAACCAAATTGGATCTCTTGTCCCATTTACAAAAGCAGGAAAATCGTATGGCAACAGCAATGTCCAATCGCTTGGCCTATAATCGTGAACGCTTGGCCAAATTAAGTCAATCGGTTATTTTTAGACAGCCTGAAAGACTCTATGATGGCTACCTGCAAAAAATTGACCAGTTGCAATTGCGATTGAAACAAGGAATGCGCGATGCTTATGGACAAGGGGCCAATCAGCTGCAAGGTCTGCGTCATCGCTTAGAAGCCACGTCTCCTTTGCATCGTATTGAGCGCTACCAGGACCGCCTGCTCCAAGATAAGAGAATCTTAACCAACCGAATGGAACAAGTCCTTAAAGAGCAAAAGATCAAGGTGCAAGGCTTATCAGAAGCCCTCTTGATGCTCGATACCAGTAGGATTATTGCGCGTGGCTATGCCATGGTTAAGCAAGACGATCAGGTTCTAGACTCGGTTGCGAAAGTAACAGAAGGGGACCCTCTGTCACTCATCATGAGAGATGGTCAGTTAGAAGTAGAGGTAAAACATGTCGAAAGAAAAGAAATTTGAAGAAAATTTAGCAGATTTGGAAGCCATCGTCCAAAAATTGGAAAGTGGTGATGTGGCTTTAGAAGAAGCTATTACAGAATTCCAAAAAGGAATGAAATTGTCAAAAGAATTGCAAGATACCTTGGATCAAGCAGAGAAAACCTTGGTCAAGGTCATGCAAGCAGATGGTACTGAAGCGGATCTAGCATGAGACAAGAAGAAAAACGAAATAGAGTAGAGCAAGCGGTTCGCTCTTTTTATGAGGAGAAAGCCGTTGCCCCCCATTTAGTGGAGTCGGTCCTGTATTCGATCCAGGCAGGTGGAAAACGCCTGCGCCCCTTGCTCCTTCTAGAATTGTTTGAGGCCTTTGGGCTGGAATTGACAGAGGCTCACTTTCAAGTAGCAGGGGCTTTAGAGATGATCCATACAGGAAGTCTCATTCACGATGATTTGCCAGCTATGGACAATGATGATTACCGTCGGGGGCAATTGACCAATCATAAGAAATTCGGAGAAGACCTGGCGATTTTAGCAGGGGATGCGCTTTTTCTCGATCCTTTTGGAATAATAGCTGCGAGTGCCCTTCCTGATGCGGTCAAGGTCTCTTTGATTCTTGAATTGTCAGATGCTTCCGGTAGTCGTGGAATGGTAGCTGGCCAAGTCCTTGATATGGAAGGGGAGCACAAACAGCTCACTCTAGCAGAGTTGCAGACCATCCATGCCAATAAGACAGGACGCCTCCTTGCCTATCCTTTCATCGCAGCTGGTTTGATTTTAGAGTTGCAAGCAGATATTGCTCAGCTCTTAGGAAAAATCGGGAAAAAATTAGGCCTGGCTTTTCAAGTACGGGATGATATTTTGGATCTGGTCGCTGATTTTGAAGCTTTGGGGAAGACCCCTCAAAAGGACTTAGTAGCTGAAAAATCGACCTATCCAGCCCTGTTGGGATTGGAAGAATCAAAAGCTTTGCTGACAAGCGAATTAGACGCTTGCGAGGACTTGTTGGATCAGATTACAGCTGCTTGTGACTTTGATCCGCGAGCGATCAAGAAATTAATAGAAGGATTACGAATAGATGGCTAAGGAAAGAGTGGATGTATTAGCCTATAAACAAGGCCTATTTGATACCCGTGAACAAGCCAAAAGAGGGGTGATGGCAGGCCTTGTCGTTGCCGTTATCAATGGTGAGCGCTTCGATAAACCGGGTGAAAAAATTGATGAAGCAACCGAGTTGAAATTAAAGGGCGAAAAGCTCAAATATGTCAGCCGGGGCGGTCTTAAATTAGAAAAAGCACTGAACCAATTTGGTTTATCTGTAGAGAGTAAAATTGCCATTGATATCGGGGCTTCTACAGGTGGCTTTACAGATGTCATGCTGCAAAACGGAGCCAGTCAGGTCTTTTCGGTGGATGTCGGGACCAATCAGTTGGCCTGGAAATTGCGCAATGATCCTCGGGTGGTCTCGATGGAACAGTTCAATTTCCGCTATGCCGAGCCAGATGATTTTGAAGCGACACCGAGCTTTGCGAGTATCGATGTCAGCTTTATTTCCTTGGACTTGATTCTACCAGCCCTTCACCGGATTTTGGCAGATAATGGACAAGTCGTGGCCTTGGTCAAACCTCAGTTTGAGGCAGGACGCGAACAGATCGGGAAAAATGGGATCATTAAGGATCCTAAGATTCATTTAGCCGTTCTTGAAAAGGTCGCTGCTTTTGCAGGGACACATGGCTTTGCGGTAATGGGAGTGGATTATTCCCCTATCCAAGGAGGCCATGGCAACATCGAATTTTTGATGTATCTAGAAAAAAAAGAAGAGAAAACAAAGCCGACTACAGAGCAGCTGGAGGCTGTTGTGGAGCGGGCACACAAGGAATTTAAACATGAAGAGTAAGAATATCAGATTAGAAAAAATTCGCCGTTTCATTCGCGATCATGAAGTGGGGACGCAAGAAGAGATCGTCGAACATTTGAAAGAAGAAGGCATCTCAGCAACCCAAGCGACAGTGTCACGGGATATCAAAGAATTGGGCATCGTAAAACGCCCTCTGAAAGACATGACCTATGTCTATGAATTGCCACGTAAGCACCACCAAGGGATCGGGATGATCGAAAGCAATATTTTGTCTCATCGTCGCATGGGAGAATATGTCAATTTCACCATGGTTCCGGGGACAGCGCCTTTAGTTAAACGTCGCTTACGGGAGATTTATAAGGAGCATATCTTTAGTATTGTTGCAGATGATGATACGATCTTGTTGATTGCTTATTCCGCACCAGAAGCAGAGAATATCCTCAAATCAATCTTTGGGTGGTAAGAGCCTATGCTATTAGAAATTTCGATTAAGAACTTTGCCATTATCGAAGAGATTTCCTTAAATTTTGAAAAGGGAATGACGGTACTGACAGGGGAAACAGGTGCAGGGAAATCCATCATTATCGATGCCATGAATATGATGCTGGGAAGCCGTGCAACGACGGATGTCATTCGACACGGAGCCCCAAAAGCGGAAATCGAAGGTCTCTTTGCTGTTGAGAGCAATCGCCACTTGACGGCTCTCTTTGAAGAGCAAGGACTAGAGTGGACCGATGAGTTGATCATTCGCCGAGAGATTCTGCAAAATGGACGAAGTGTCAGCCGGATCAATGGCCAAATGGTGAATTTATCGGTCTTAAAAGCAGTCGGTCAACATTTGGTGGACATCCATGGCCAGCATGATCAGGAAGAACTCATGCGCCCCCAATTGCATATCACTATGCTAGATGAATTTGGAGACGCAGCCTTTTTCAAAACGAAAGCCGTTTATCGTCAGACCTTTGAAGACTACAAACGCCTGCGTAAACAAGTGGTGGAACTCCAGCGCAACCAGCAGGAAAACAAGGCCCGTATTGAGATGTTGGAGTTTCAGATTGCAGAGATTGAGGCAGCTGCCTTGGAAGTGGAGGAGGACCTGCGTCTGGAGCAAGAGCGCCAACGCCTGCTCAATCATAAGATGATCGCAGATACCCTAACCAATGCCTATACCATGCTGGATGCAGAAGAGTTTTCTAGCCTTTCCAATGTTCGCTCAGCCATGAATGATCTGGAAAGCATTGAAGAATATGATCCCAGCTACAAAGAGCTCTCAAGCCAGTTATCGGAAACTTTCTATGCCCTTGAGGATATTACCAAGCGCTTAGAAGATGTGGTCGATGGTCTGGAGTTTGATGGCAATCGCCTCATGCAGGTGGAGTCACGTTTGGATTTGATTCATTCCATCACACGAAAGTATGGTGGCCAAGTCAAGGATGTCTTGGAATACCTGGCACAAATCACTAAAGAATATAGCCTCCTCACCGGAAGTGACCTCTCATCCGAGGAATTAGAAAAAGAACTCAAACGTTTGGAAAAGAGTTTGGTCACTTTAGCTCAAGATTTAAGTGAGCAGCGGCATGCTCTGGCCCAAGCTTTGGAAAATGAAATCCAACAAGAATTAGCGGACCTCTACATGGACAAGGCGCGCTTCCAGGTGCGCTTTAGCAAGGCGAAGTTTAATCGTGAGGGAAATGAAGCTGTCGAATTTTACATTTCGACCAACCCAGGTGAGGACTTTAAACCGCTGGTCAAGGTAGCATCTGGCGGAGAATTGTCACGTTTGATGTTGGCCATTAAGTCTGCTTTTTCTCGAAAAGAAGGAAAAACCAGTATCGTCTTTGATGAGGTGGACACAGGAGTTTCTGGGCGCGTGGCCCAAGCGATCGCAGCGAAAATTCATAAGATTGGTCAAAATGGCCAAGTGCTTGCTATTTCGCACCTACCTCAAGTCATCGCAGCAGCGGATTATCAATTCTATATTGAAAAGATCAGTGATGCACACTCAACTGTATCTACTGTGCGCTTGCTCAATAGAGAAGAACGAATCGAAGAAATTGCTAAGATGCTTGCAGGAGAGGATCTAACGGAAGCTGCCCGTCAACAGGCAGAGCAACTTCTCAAGCGTTAAGAGAAAGAAGGTTTATAACCATGTCAACATACTTTGTCGTCGGAGATATTCACGGGAAAGCCCAAATGCTAGAAGAGCTCATGACAGAGTGGGACGGAAAAGCTCAATTGGTCTTTTTAGGGGATTTGATAGATCGAGGTGAAAACAGCAAGCGATCGATTGAGATTGTAAAAGACTACGTAGACCATCACGGAGCTGTTTGCCTTTCCGGAAATCACGAGTACATGTTTTTAGCTTGGTTGGACAATCCAGAAGAGCGTTATGACCACTACCGAAGAAATGGTGGCGATACGACCATTAATTCTCTATTGGGACGCCCGCTCGATGCTCCTGTAGATGGGGTTGCAGATGCGCAAGCAGTAGAGAGCACTGTTCCTGAATTGGTGGCCTTCATCCGCAGTTTGCCCTTTGACTATGAGACGGAGAGCTATTACTTTGTCCATGCCGGTGTGGATCTAACCCTTGAAAATTGGCGAGAAACCAGTGACTACCAAAAGGTATGGATCCGAAAACCATTCCATGAAGCGGAGAATCAGACAGGTAAATGGATCGTCTTTGGTCATACACCGGTCTATGGACTGCTCAATGAGCCAGTCGGTACCGAAAATCTTTGGATTTCAGATCAAAAAATGGGTGTCGATGGGGGCGCTGTTTATGGAGGGGTTCTCCATGGGTTGCTCTTGGATGATCAAGGAATTGTCCAAGACCATGTCCTTCACAATACAGGTTTTTCTGCTGCAGATGATTAAGGGAGCCGAACTAGTTATCTTTCACTGCAAAACCCCGTGTTTTTTGATATAATGAAAGCAGAACATTCTAGGAAGAGTATAGGAATATATGGCAAATATTAAAATAGTTACAGACTCATCTATTACAATTGAGCCTGAAGTGGTTGAAGAATATGGCATTACAATTGTGCCGCTTTCTGTTATGGTGGATGGAGTCCTTTATTCTGACAGTGAGTTGGGTGAAGGGGACTTCTTGCGCTTAATGCAGTCTAGCAAAAATCTTCCAAAGACCAGCCAACCACCCGTTGGAGTTTTTGCGGAAATTTATGAAAAGTTAGCAGCAGACGGAGCTCATATCGTTTCGATTCATATGTCTCATGCCTTGTCAGGAACAGTAGAGGCGGCACGTCAAGGAGCAACCTTGTCAGGAGCAGAAGTGACTGTGATTGATAGTGGCTTTACAGACCAAGCCATGAAGTTCCAAGTCGTTGAAGCAGCCAAGTTGGCCAAAGAAGGAGCTGATTTAGACACTGTCTTGGCCCGCATTGAAGAAGTTAAAGAAAAGACAGAGTTGTATATCGGCGTTTCTACCTTGGAAAATCTGGTTAAAGGTGGTCGCATTGGCCGTGTTACCGGACTTTTGAGCTCGCTTCTTAACATCCGTGTGGTGATGCAAATGAAGGACCATCAGTTGGAACCAATCGTCAAGGGACGTGGAAACAAGACCTTTAAGAAATGGTTGGATGAATTGGTAGAGAAACTTTCCCATAGTAAGGTGGCTGAGATCGGAATCTCTTATGCAGGAACACCAGAGTGGGCCAATGAAATGAAGGCTCAGTTGCAATCGCTCGTTGAAAAAGCGATCCCAGTTCTCGAAACTGGATCGATTATCCAAACCCATACAGGTGAGAATGCATTTGCAGTTTTGGTGCGCTACGAATAAGCTGAATAAATGTTTGAAAAAACAGGTTTAGTACTTGACCTAAAGGCTTTTTTTAGATATTATAGTACTGTTAAGGCGTAAAGCCTAAAAAAATTTGGAGGATTTGTTAAATGGCTAACAAACAAGATTTGATCGCAAAAGTGGCAGAAGCTACAGAATTGACTAAAAAAGATTCAGCAGCAGCTGTTGACGCTGTATTCGCAGCAGTTTCAGAATACCTTTCAAAAGGTGAAAAAGTTCAATTGATCGGTTTCGGTAACTTCGAAGTTCGTGAACGTGCAGCTCGTAAAGGTCGCAACCCACAAACTGGTAAAGAAATCAAAATCGCAGCTTCTAAAGTTCCAGCATTCAAAGCTGGTAAAGCTCTTAAAGAAGCAGTTAAATAATTGCATTTTGAAAAGCCATCCTAGATTTCTAGGGTGGCTTTTTTGTTGGACAGCTCTATAGGATAAGGGTGTAATAGGAAAAAAGAAAGAGAGAAAAGACCATGCGATTCATTGTAGGCCTCTTTGCCTTGTTGTTTATCCGACCTTTTTTGTATCTTCTAAAAGGACTGTGGTTCGTACTGGAGTTCTGTATTATGATCCTCGTGGTCAAAATGATCCTAGGAACCGTGCGCTGGATGACCAGTTGGATCGGCTGAGAGGGGAGAGGAATTTATTAAATTTTACCTTGCATAGTAGAATTAAGTTTGATGCTTAATTCTTTTTTTTTATAAAAAATTTCACTAAATAATAATTAATTTCAAAAAATACTTTTTTTTTTTAGCAACCATAGTATAATACTGTGGAGCATGAAATTAAACTAGGAAAGGGAGCAATTAAGAAAAGTTTATAGTGGTTATCTGTATTACTATATGTAATTTGGAGAAAGTTCAAATTAATACTTGTATATGTAGGATATTGTGGTAACCATGTAGGACATATAATATCTAATCAATAGAATTTAGTTAGTTCTAAATGTATAAAATAGGAGAAAAGTAAGATGAAAACAAAAACTTTAGCACTTTTTAGCGGAATTGTAGGTTTAGTTGGTGGTATTTTACTATTAGTTGGACCGTTCTTTATTCTTGGTACTGCAGCTGCTACAGCTAGTTCAGATGCAACTGCTGGATCAATTCTTTTATTAAATGCTTTGAAAATTGCAAATCTAGTATTAGGAATTATTGCAATTGTTTATTACAAGGGTGATGAGCGAGTGGGTGTTGCTCCTTCAGTGCTACTGATTGTAGGTGGATCTGTTGCGATTATCCCATTCTTAGGATGGATTGGTGGTATCATCGTATTGATTGGTGGTTCATTATTCCTCGGTTCTCTTAAAAAATTTAAAACTAATTAATTAGTTTAATTTTTAAGATAAAAAGTCGTATTTAGATACGTGAATCAATGTCCACTGGACATAACCTCGCTTTTCCGTTTTCAAGCTCGTGAAAAAAATGTCCACTGGACATTTTTTTTAATTAAAAGCATTCTAAATAGTGATTTATTTTGAAACATGCTATAATAAGGGTAACGAATCGATTAAATCATATTGGAAAGGGGGAATCATAGTGAACGCATTGCATCGTAAGGAAGAAGAGCGCGTGGAAGAAGTCTTGCAAAGTTTGCGTGCTAAGGGTATTCGGATAACCGATACTCGCAGAGCAGTTCTTTCCTATCTAGTGGCGAGTCATGAACATCCAAGCGCTGAGAAGATCTATCGCGATTTATTGCCTCAGTTTCCAAGCATGAGTCTAGCAACTGTCTACAACAATATCAAGGTTTTAATTGATGAGGGGGTTGTCTCTGAGATCAAGGTTCGCAATGATACCACGACTTATTTTGATTTCATGGGGCATGACCATTTGAATGTGGTGTGTGAAAAATGTGGCCGTATCGCAGATGTGGACATTGAAGTCCCAGATCTTCGCGAAGAAGCAGCCAGTCAAAGTGGCTACCAGATCACCAAGACCCAGACGACCGTCTATGGCATTTGCCCCGACTGTCAGAAAAATTAATGTGAGAAAAATCAGAGCCGTCAGGCTCTTTTTTGTGAGAAATTGCACTTTTCTATGGTCGCCACTAGATTTTTCACTGAAAATCTAGTAGAATAGAATAGATAAACGGGGGGAACCTCGGAGAATAAAAAGGAGATCCATCTAATGGTAAAATTGGTTTTTGCTCGCCACGGTGAGTCTGAATGGAACAAAGCTAACCTTTTCACTGGTTGGGCTGATGTTGATTTGTCTGAAAAAGGTACACAACAAGCGATCGACGCTGGTAAATTGATCAAAGAAGCTGGTATCGAATTTGACCAAGCTTACACTTCAGTATTGAAACGTGCGATCAAAACTACTAACTTGGCTCTTGAAGCTTCTGACCAATTGTGGGTTCCAGTTGAAAAATCATGGCGCTTGAACGAACGTCACTACGGTGGTTTGACTGGTAAAAACAAAGCAGAAGCTGCTGAACAATTTGGTGATGAACAAGTTCACATCTGGCGTCGTTCTTACGATGTATTGCCTCCTGCAATGGACCGTGATGATGAACACTCAGCACATACTGACCGTCGTTATGCTTCACTTGACGATTCAGTGATTCCAGATGCTGAAAACTTGAAAGTTACTTTGGAACGTGCCCTTCCATTCTGGGAAGATAAAATCGCTCCAGCTCTTAAAGACGGTAAAAACGTATTCGTAGGAGCACACGGTAACTCAATCCGTGCCCTTGTTAAACACATCAAACACTTGTCAGACGACGAAATCATGGATGTGGAAATCCCTAACTTCCCACCATTGGTATTCGAATTTGACGAAAAATTGAACGTTGTAAAAGAATACTATCTTGGAAAATAAAAATATCCAGTGGATATTTTTATCCCGAGCCTGAAAACGCAAAAGCGAGGCAATTATAACGTGATTCGTTATCAATCATAGAAAGCTGACTTCGGTCAGCTTTTTTGCTTGTCTTCCTTAGATCCTAGCTGGTTTTGGGTTTTCAGGGTCTCCTAAAAATGTTATAATAGAGTGTTACTAAATTGGGTTCCATTAGCCCTGAAAGGAAAAGAAAATGACAAAATCATTCTACATCACAACCCCTATCTATTACCCATCTGGTAAATTGCATATTGGTTCAGCTTATACAACGATCGCCTGTGACGTCTTGGCGCGTTACAAACGTATGATGAACTACGATGTTTTCTACCTGACTGGTCTTGATGAGCACGGTCAAAAGATCCAGCAAAAAGCAGAAGAAGCTGGGATTACGCCGCAAGCTTATGTAGATGGGATGGCCGTTGGAGTGAAAGAACTCTGGCAATTACTCGATATCTCATATGATAAATTCATCCGTACGACAGACGACTACCATGAAAAAGTGGTGGCTCAGGTCTTTGAACGTTTGCTTGCGCAAGACGACATCTACTTGGGTGAGTACTCTGGCTGGTATTCAGTCTCTGATGAAGAGTTCTTTACAGAAAGCCAATTGGCTGAAGTATTCCGTGATGAGAATGGCAAGGTCATCGGTGGGGTAGCCCCATCAGGCCACGAAGTAGAATGGGTCTCTGAAGAATCTTACTTCCTTCGCCTCAGCAAATACCAAGACCGCTTGGTTGAATTTTTCAAATCTCAACCGGATTTCATTACGCCAGATGGCCGTCTCAATGAAATGTTGAAAAACTTCATCGAGCCAGGCTTGGAAGACTTGGCGGTATCTCGGACTACCTTTACCTGGGGAGTTCCAGTTCCATCTAATCCAAAACACGTGGTCTATGTATGGATTGATGCCCTTCTCAACTATGTGACGGCTCTTGGTTACGGTCAAGAAGATCATGAAAACTTTGATAAATTCTGGAACGGAACCGTCTTCCACATGGTTGGAAAAGACATCCTTCGTTTCCACTCGATCTACTGGCCAATCCTTCTAATGATGTTGGATATCAAATTGCCAGAAGGCTTGATTGCCCATGGTTGGTTTGTCATGAAAGACGGCAAGATGTCGAAGTCTAAAGGGAATGTCATCTATCCAGAAATGTTGGTGGAACGCTTCGGCTTGGATCCACTCCGTTACTACCTCATGCGTAGCCTTCCAGTTGGTTCTGATGGGACCTTCACACCAGAAGACTACGTGGCTCGTATCAACTATGAATTGGCCAATGACCTTGGAAACCTCCTTAACCGGACGGTAGCCATGATTAACAAATACTTTGGTGGTCAAGTTCCTGCTTATGTCGAAAATGTCACTGCATTTGATGCTGATTTGGCTAAGGTAGTTGAAGAAAACATCGCTGAATACCACAAGCAAATGAATGCGGTTGATTACCCACGCGCTTTGGAAGCCGTATGGAACATCATCTCTCGGACCAACAAGTACATAGATGAGACAGCGCCTTGGGTCCTCGCTAAAGAAGATGGCGACAAGGAACAATTGGCAGCGGTCATGGCTCACTTGGCAGCTAGCCTTCGTGTCGTGGCTCACTTGATCCAACCATTCATGATGAACACCTCAAACGCCATCATGGAACAACTTGGCTTGGGCTTGGACTTCGATCTTGAAAACTTGACCTTAGCAGGCTTCCCTGAAAATGTCACAGTGGTTGCCAAAGGAACTCCAATCTTCCCACGTCTTGACATGGAAGAAGAAATTGCCTACATCCAATCGCAAATGACTGCAGGCAAACCACAAGAAAAAGAATGGATTCCAGAAGAAGTGGAACTCAAGTCTGAAAAAGACGAGATCAAATTTGAAGACTTTGACAAGGTTGAAATCCGTGTAGCAGAAGTCAAAGAAGTGGAACGCGTCGAAGGATCAGACAAATTGCTTCGCTTCCGCCTAGATGCAGGAGATGGCGAAGACCGTCAAATCCTCTCTGGTATCGCAAAATTCTATCCAAATGAACAAGAATTGGTCGGCAAAAAACTCCAAATCGTGGCCAACCTTAAACCACGTAAGATGATGAAGAAATATGTCAGCCAAGGCATGATTCTTTCCGCAGAACACGGAGATCAATTAACGGTCCTAACCGTTGATCCATCTGTTCCAAATGGAAGTATCATCGGTTAAACATATATAAAAAAGCACTCCCACAGGAGTGCTTTTCTTGTGTCGATATAGTTCCCATCATTGAGTTTTACAAGGATGGTAGATGAGTCCTATTAGTAATGGGTGTTAACGGAGACTTCCGCAGTGAGAAAAGAGTCTGAAACATTTTTGTTTCAGACTCTCGGAAGATTTGAGACAGTGGGCTCAAATCTAAGGTATGGAATCCCAAAGGGATTCGCTACCGTCCGTCCTCACCCAAGGAAAGTCTCCGAATATAGTTCCTATTCATCCGGCCGGTATTCCAGGATATCTCCGGGCTGGCAGTCGAGTTCTTTGCAGATGGCTTCTAGAGTGGTGAAGCGGATGGCTTTGGCCTTGCCGGTTTTGAGGATGGAGAGGTTGGCGGTGGTGATGCCGATTTTGTCGGCTAGCTCATTGGATTTCATTTTCCGCTTGGCTAGCATGACATCTAGATTGACGATAATCATGGCACCCTCCTTAAATGGTTAGCTCATTTTCTTCAGCAATCTCAATCCCTCTCTCTAAAATCTTGCCAGAGACCCAGACGATTGGAACGGCAAGGAGAAGCCCTGTGTTAAAGGTGAATTGGAAAGTAAAGGGAAGGAGATAAGCATTTCCACTGGTTTCAAGTGTGCCAGACATAAAGGACAAGACCAAGAGAATCTTCCAAGCTCGGTTGCAAAGATCAATGTTAGAGTGAGAAAAGATCTTTTCTTGGTAGAGATTTTGGAGGAAGCTGCGAATGGTGATGAGAAGGTAAATATAGATAGCGCTTGAGGCTAGTGGGAAGAGCAGCTGCCAGAGGGGTTGCGGATGTTTGGGGAAGAGTTGGATGCCATTCACATCAAAGGACAAGCGTCCAGTTTGAATGAGATCTTTAAACACTCCCATCCGTGAAAGCAGGTGGACGACCAGTGCAGCCACAGTCATAAAGCCACAGAAGTAAATGAAAGCCGTCAAGACTTCAATGACATTTTTTAAGGTTTTTGAGTTTTTCATCGCAAGCCTCCTTGAAGTTTATTTATTTTTCACTTATAGTATACTCCTTATAAAAAATTAGTCAATGAAAAAGTATCGAAAAACGATAAAAAAATAATGATAAACAAAATATTATTTTTGGGAAACAGGTATTTTCTACTCAAACTAGTCAGTTCAAACCTGGAAAACCACTACATAGAGGGGAATTTTACTATACTTTCGATTTAGGGTATACTAGTGTAAAGATCTTATTCCATGGAGGTAGTAAAATGAATCTTAAGTGGAAGAAAAAATACCTGGGGCCGATTTTGGGGCTGGTCGGAGCAGTTGTTCTGATCGGTGGAGTCTATCTCTACTCTAGCTCCAACATCCAACCAGACCATCAAAAGGAATTTAACCAGACTAGCAAGAAGGTCACTAAGCCAAAGGAAAAAGCCATTGACTTGAGTGGTGACTATGTCTCTAATGAACGGGATGAAGCCAAAATCGAGAAAAAGGGCAAGGCCTGGAAGATCGATTACCAAACGGCTGACGGCAAGGTATCCGCTGAATTTAGTACGGATTGGAAGGTCGAAGGGTCTAACAAAGTTTCAACAGGAAAGATGAAAAAGTCCGATGGCAATACAGACTTTACAGTCACTGTTCGTGTCTTCAAATACAAGACAGACAAGAAGCCTTTGATCACGGTCACCATGTCTGATAAAAATCCCGACCACGAGATGGTCTTTGCCAATCGAGAGGATTTTTTCAAATCGACAGATCCAAATGATGTCGTCCTTGATGGCAATCTCTCACCGTTTGAAGGTGCTTATTCCAATGATACCTATGAAAAGGAAATCGCAGATTCCGGTTTTAAACTTTATGGCTATACTCCAGAAGAATATTACCAAAACAAGACCAATGCCTTTCCAAGCATTGTAAATGGGGAGACCGGCTGGACTTTCTGGAGTGGAGGCACTCGGGCAAGTTACTTGTTCAATAAAGAAAAAGAGCCCAAGAAGCGAAAAGGCTATTATGAAGTTTATTTCACTGGGGCCAATGCGACTGCGATCCAAGGGCAAGAGCAAACCTTGTACTTGATCCCAGCGGGTGTGACAGGTCCTGATGGAGTAGCTTCCCAAGAACGTCGGATTCTCTTTGGGGATGCGGCCTTTCGTGATTACCATCTAGAGTGGTGGAAAGCCTACCCACAACCGAAAAAAGAGAAAGACTTGGATATTGCGGCCATTAACGGGGGCGACTTCTCAAGCTTAGCTGGAACCTGGCGCAATGGCAAGGGTGCTGAAATCGTCATCCAAGCAGACGGAAAAGTCAAGGGCCAAGGTAGCCTCAAGGCTGTTGCGGACTCGGATAAGAAGAGCAAGATCCCTTATGTTGAGATGAAGATGGGTGAGACTGGTGCTGCGATTGGACTTCTGAAAATCGGTTTCCAAAATCCGGATGGAGACCAGTCTGATACCAGCAAGCCACGTCTAGTGGTCACTCAATCTGCAGGCAACTATCCGGCTGATCAATATTTTTACCGTCAATAAAAAGTTTGAGACATGTTTGTCTCAAGCTTTTTTTACTGCAAGGAAGGCTTGTGGAATCTAGGCAACTGTTAGTCTCTAACATTAAAAGGGAAAAAATGTAAAAAAAGCTTGACAAAGCAAATGATTCGCAGTATGATTAACTAGTTAATTAACTGATTAATAAACTAGTTAACAAAAATGAAAAAGAGGTGAAGAATGATTAGGAGAAAAATGAAGGTTCTGGGACTCATGTTCCTCAGTTTCTTTCTGCTGACAGCTTGTGCTAGTCAAGGAAATGCAAAGCCCCCTTCTACAAAAGGTCTTAAAATTGTCACGAGTTTTTATCCCATCTATGCCCTGGTCAAGGAAATCTCTGGCGATCAAAATGATATCTGGATGGTTCAGTCAGGTGCAGGGATCCATGATTATGAACCCTCAACCAAGGAAGTGGCCCAGATCTATGATGCGGATGTATTTGTCTATCATTCTCAGACCCTGGAATCTTGGGCCGGTCGCTTAGATCCCAATCTTCAAGGTTCCAAGTTGCGAGTGATCGAAGGCAGCCAAGGAATGACCCTTGATAAGGTGGCTGGATTAGAGGATGTCGATGCTGGTCAGGGAAAAGAATCCAAGCACTTGTATGATCCGCATACTTGGTTGGATCCTGTAAAAATTGCAGAGGAAGGAAAGGTTATCGCCCAGCGTTTGGGAGAGATCGATCCAAAGAACAAGGAGCTCTATCAGGCCAATGCTCAAAAGCTTGAAAAGCGCTGTGAGGACCTAGTAGCCCACTACCAGCCTCTCTTTGACAAGGCCAAGCAAAAGACTTTTGTGACCCAGCATACGGCCTTTTCTTATCTGGCCAAACGCTTTGGTCTCAAGCAGTTAGGGATTGCAGGGATATCCCCAGAGCAAGAACCGACCGCTCGGCAATTGGCCGAGATCCAGCAGTTTGTCAAAGACTACAAGGTGAAAACGATCTTTGTGGAAAAGCACACGTCGTCAAAGGTGGCAGATAGTATCGCCAAGGCAACAGGGGCGCGTGTTAAGGTTCTGGATCCACTGGAAGCTGATCCACAAAATGATAAGGATCTATTAGAAAATTTAGAAGAAAATATGGCGACTTTAGCCAAGGAATTAGAGGAGTAAATCAAGAATGAAGAAAAAGGGAACGATTGGAATTGTAGCGACTTTGGGGCTAGGACTCTGTGCCTATGCGCTCAGTCAGCAACCACAAGTCAAGGAAGAGAAAAAGAATCAGATTCAGTATTTGCAAGCGGACAAGAAATCGTCATCGTCTGCCTCCAGTAAAAAGGAAGACAGCATCGAAGCGGTCAATGCCAAGGAAAAGACCCAGGCAGAGCAGATTGTCATCAAGATTACAGATGAAGGCTTTGTCACTTCTCATGGGGATCATTTTCATTACTACAGCGGCAAGGTCCCATTTGATGCCATCTTTAGTGAAGAGTTGATTTTGCGGGATCCAACTTATCAGCTGCAAGAAGCAGATATCGTGAGCAAGGTCAAGGATGGCTATATCATCAAACGCGCTGGGAAATACTATCTCTACTTAAAGGATGCCCAACATACAGTTAATGTGCGCTCGATCGAAGAGATCGCCCAACAACAAAAGGGAGGCACCAAAGAAGAAGGAGAGACGGGATCGGTGCAAGCTAGCTCCTCGCACAAGGCAGGCAAGACCCGTGACTTCCGTCAACCGAGTCAAGCGCTGAAAGAAGGTAAGACTCTTGAGATGTTGACGGCTAAGAACCATACAGGTGGTGGCTACCGTACGGACGATGGTTATGTCTTTAGCCCTGGAGATGTTATTTCAGATACAGGGGACGGCTTTATTGTGCCCCATGGAGGCCATTTCCATTATATTCCAAAGAGTGCCTTATCTGCTGGAGAGTTAGCAGCAGCCCTCTCCGTCTTAGGTGGTCAAGCCGGCCATCAGGCTGGGAACTCACGCCTAGCTGGAGCAAGCACAGAGCAAGGTACTCCAGATCAAGTCTCTCCAAGCCTTGGGAAGCAAGCGAGCAACCAGCCGTCATCCAGTCCAACCAATACACAGACAACCCCAACGACGTCTAAACCAGCTACCTCTAAACCGAGTCCAACCCTGACCAACTTGATCGAAGAATTGCAGAAAACACCTCTGTCTTCTCGTCATGTGGAGTCTGATGGTTCTGTCTTTGATCCAAGTAAGATTACCAAGTGGACCGATCAAGGAATTGTCTACCCTCACGGGGATCATTTCCACTTTATCCCTTACAGCTCCCTATCTCCTTTAGAACGTGAGCTGGCACGGCAATTCCAACTGCTTCGGGCCCAAGGTGCTACTACACCTGCTGAAATAAGACCAAACAAGCCTTCAAGTCCAAGTACAAAACCAATTGACCATGAGCACGAGCATGAACATGGAGATAGTCACGAGCATGAACATGGGGACAGTCATGATCACGAGCACGAAGAGGAGCACGATCATGGTTTCCATGCAGACATGGTCATCAGTAAGGACGAGGACGGTTACATGGTCGCTCATGGCAACCATGCCCATTATTTCTATAAAAAGGACCTCTCTCCTCAAGAGATTGCAGCAGCAGAGGCAACTCTGGCAGGTAAGAAAGAAGAGTCCAAGGGACAGCCACTGACAGATGATGTCGCCAGCTATTCTCGCGATGCCTCAGATGAGGAAAAGATCCAGTATATCAGTAAGACCTACGGCGTCCCTCGTGAGGCCATTAAGATTTCAAATGGTTTCTTTGTCTTTAACAATCCAGACCAAGAATACGATCCGACCCACATCCACCCTTATGCCGTTCGGAAGGAACACGTTCGGATTCCACTTGAGACGGGTAATCCTGAACTAGACTTTATCAATGAACTCTATGCAACAGCCCTTCGCTCAGGGATTTCTCCTTACAGCCTTCAGATTGAAAATGGTCAGTTTGTCATCCCACATGGCGATCACAACCACTACATCAAGGTGCGCTCAGCGGGACTAGCAGACTACTTAGCCCATCGCCTTCCTACCATCCAATCGCCATACAAAAAAGGAGACTTGGATAAAAAAGCAGTAGAGGACAGGGTCAACCAACTTTTAGCAGAAAGCCGGACTCTTTACGCTTCTGATCCATTGCAACAACGACGGATTGAGCTCATCTTGGGCCATTTCTTGGAAAATGTCAAGAGCTTCCCAAGCAATTCGACGGAAGGCTACCTGGCCAGTCTTAAGCAGGTTGATGAGCAGTACATTCATGCGACTCAAGCGATCAAACCAAAAGAAGAGACAGCCCTCGATCGTCGATACCAGGAATTGCTGGAACAAGTGCGCTTGCTAGACACAGAAGCCTTCCAACTGAAGAAGGAAGGGTTGGTCTCACAACTGCAGGAAGCCTATGCTGCCAAGGACAGCAAGCGTTTAGAGCAGGAAGGGAAGCTATTAGAAGCTGTTCAGGAGATGCAAGATCGGACGGGTGTGACCTCGGTCGACTATCTCAAGTACTTCTACCAAAGCTTGAGCGACGCGCGCTTGACACCAGAACTGCGCACCAAGGCGGCAGATCTAGCTTTGAAACTCTATCGGGCCCAAGCCTTTGAAGAAGCCTGGGATGCTAAGGCTCACTTTATGGAACTCTACCAAACCAAGCAGGCAATTGACCAGCTCTTCTCTCAAGAGAAAGTCCAAACCTATCCTATTGAAAAAACAGTTTTGGATCAAAAAGGAAGTCAGGCCCCATCTTATAACTTAGCGGTCTATGATTTCCTCAAGGGCTTATATGGAGAGTTGGACAAGGCGACAGAAGCCCGTCAAAGAACCAGCATCCTGACAGCCCTCTCAGAGCAAATCCAGTCGCTCTTGCCACAAGTCGAAGACCAGGCCAAACGAACTGCCTTTGAAGTAAGTTTGGCTCAGCTTGGAAATGAGACGGATCCAGACAAGGCTATTGCAAGTGGACAAGCTCTGTTACGCGAAATCAGTGACACCATTGAAAAGCAAAAACAAAAGCAAACAGAAGAGCCTCAGATTGGGGATGTCGCCCTTTATCAACAGCTCTATAACCAATTGATGGCGCTTCACCAACAATTGCAGGAAAAGGGTGCTAGTGATGCTGTATTTGATCGCTTAGAAGCTCTCTTTGACCAATTGGCTAATCCAAAGAGTGACAAGGCAGCCTTACTACAGGCTATCCAAGCCTTTCAGGCAGAGTTAGCAGCAATGCCATCTGCAACCGAAGCGGGGAAACCAGCTAGCACGGTCGAAACGCCTGTCACTACAGAAACTCCGGTAGAAAAAGAAGCAGCCGCTTCAGCAGGGAACAACACTGCCACAACTGAGACAGAAACAGAGCCTGCGAGACCAGCTTCCATAGAAGAAGGCACGCCAGATGCTCCATCTTCTCAGGACCAATAGAAAATAGAAAATCATCTGAAAGACATTTCAGATGATTTTTGCGTTCTAGTGAATAGAAGAGGTGACCTCTTTTTTCAGTTGTTGAGTCTCACTCCTTGTGCTCAAGGAGCAGAGGTGAGGAGGACTCGACTGCTTTTTTTCGCTTGAAAAATGCAGCCATTTGAACCAGAATGCGGGGAACCGTCTGCCATTTTTTCCAAGCTTGGACACGGGTATCGAGGAGTTGCTTGGCTAGACGTTCCAGCATTTCCCTTTCTGTAGGATCTAGGTCTTGAGCATTTTGAAAGATCTCTTTGATCTTGGAGAAATTTTTCAAGTTCCTCAAATCATTGATTGAAGTAATACCTGCATCCAAGAAGAGGCCGAAGAAGGTATCGAAGAACTTCTTGCGCTCATCCGCCGATGTTTCGCGAACCCACTGCTTCAAGGTCTCGTCGGTCTGCTGGCTATCGGGACTGGTTTGATCCAGGGTCACAAATTTATCTTTCTCAATCATCCAAGTAAAAGCGTCATGCTGGACAAAGCCACCAAAAGCTCGGCTTTTTACGATTGTAGCAGGCTCAGGGACTTCTAGCATCATGCCGACGATGGAACCTTGAGGAACAAAGCGAAGAATGTTTGGGGACGTCCGCTGGTAGCCTTCGGTCTCGATAATGGCCCTGTTGAGGCCAGGAGCATCGTAGCTGTAGATGGCATCGACTCGTTCAAATAAGGAATCCGGCAGGTAAGTGCAGGCATAGGTTGCGAGATTGCCCCCCTTGGAGTGACCCGCTACTAAGAAGCGCTCTTTAGGAAATTCCTTCATGATGTTTTGCAGGTAGCTGGCTGCGCGCCTCTGAGCTGGGACATGGTCCATATAGGTCATGTGAAAGTCTTCCTTCCAGCCGATCAAGGTGTCATCCGTCCCTCTGAAGACAACTAAATAAACATCCATGGTAAGACGATAGGTCATAGCCGCAAACTGCTTCTGAACATCGGGGTCATATTCGTTGACATAGTTGAGGAGTTTGATGTTTTTAAAACGCTTTGAACTAGCTAACTCATCGACTAATTGCAGGTGTTGGTCTGTCACGATGAAATCGGTGGTTCGATCGACTAGCTCTGCTGCATCAGATAAGCGGACTTCAATATTGGTCGTATCTCCTTGGGGTACGATCCGATCAAAAGGAAGATAGGTCAGCTCTGTCAGTGCCAGGACATCCAGTTCCTTGAAGGGACGGTCATATATGGAATCGTAGGTCACTTCTTTTAGGTAATCAAAAATAGTTGACATCTTTGCCTCCCGTGTCTTATTTCTTTCAGTATAGCACAAAAATGGATGGAGAAAAAGCGGCTTCCATCAAGACAGTAGGAGTGAGATCTTCTTTCCCTCTGAAACAGCCTTTTTCTCTGCTTCTTAATCTGTTATAATAGGAAGAAGAAAAAAGAAGGAAAGAAAGCCATGCATAAAATTCTCTTAGTCGAAGATGATAACATTATCCGCCAACAGGTCAAACAATTATTGGAACAATGGGGCTATGAAGTGGTCGCAGTAGAGGATTTTATGGATGTCCTCGGGATCTTTGTCGAAACCGACCCCCACTTGATCCTCATGGATATTGGACTGCCTCTCTACAATGGGTACCACTGGTGCCAGGAGATTCGCAAGGTTTCAAAGGTTCCGATTATGTTTCTTTCCTCACGGGATCAAGCCATGGATATTGTCATGGCCATCAATATGGGTGGAGACGACTTTGTCACCAAGCCTTTTGATCAAAATGTCCTCCTTGCCAAGGTCCAAGGGCTCTTGCGCCGCTCTTACGAATTTGGGACGGATCAAAATTTGCTGGAGCACCGGGGAGCCATCCTCAATCTCAAGTCCACGGACTTGGTGTATGAAGGGGAAGTCATCAAGCTGACCAAGAATGAATTTCAGATCCTGCGTGTCCTCTTTGAACATGCAGGCAGTATCGTGGCGCGCGATGACATGATGAAGGAGCTCTGGAATAGCGATTTCTTTATTGATGACAATACCTTGTCTGTCAATGTGGCCCGCCTTCGCAAGAAATTAGAAGAGGCTGGCTTGTCAAACTTCATCGAAACCAAGAAAGGCATCGGTTACGGGTTGACCCATGAATAAATTTGGAACGATCTTCTGGCAGTATGTGGTATCCCGCAGGCGCCTACTCTATCTATTGGTCATCTTTTTGATCGTCGATTTGGTCTTTGCCTATCTCTTTCCAGAGACAGGGACGGTTTTCCTCTATGCGACCCTGGTGCTAGGCTTTTTTGCCCTCTGTGTCTTGATCTGGGATTTCGCCATGACCTTTCAGGACTACCGCAAAGCCTTGCTGTATGAGGAAATAGAAGTTGCCTCACCACTGGAACATCTCCTTTATGAAAAATATATAGAAGAACAGCAGGCTCGCCTGGAGCAAGGCAAAGTAGCCCAGGCCAAGTTCAATGACCTGATGGATTACTACACCCTCTGGGTTCACCAGATTAAGACGCCCATTGCAGCTAGCCAGCTCTTGGTCCAAGATGTCGAGACACCTATTGTCAAGCAGCAGATGGAGCAGGAACTTTTCAAGATTGACTCCTATGCCAATCTGGTTCTGCAGTACCTGCGACTGGAGAGTTTTCATGATGATCTGGTCTTAAAGCGCGTGTCGGTAGAAGATTTGGTTAAAGAAGTAGTCCGCAAGTACGCCCTCTTTTTTATCCAAAAGAACTTGACAGTGAACCTACATGATTTGGAAGAGGAGGTCATCACCGATCGCAAGTGGCTCCTAGTCATCATCGAGCAGCTCTTGTCCAATAGCCTCAAGTACACCAGCACTGGTGGAATTGAAATCTATTTCAAAGACCAGACTCTCTATATAAAAGATAGCGGGATTGGGATCAAAAATAGCGATGTGCTTCGCGTCTTTGAGCGGGGCTTCTCCGGCTACAATGGCCACCTGACCCAGCAATCCTCAGGGCTGGGGCTCTATCTATCTAAGAAAATCGCAGAGCAATTGGGCCACAGGATCACCCTCCATTCAGAGGTCGGTCAAGGCACGACCGTTGCCATTCGCTTTGAAGAGAAGAAGTTGGTCATGGATTAAGATTCCCCATCTTACAAAAATGTAAGAAATAAACGTCAAAATGAAAGGTTAGGTTATGGTAGCCGCCTTTTATTTTTTATACAATAGTCTCATCAAATGAAGGAGGTCAAGAAAATGAAACTCTTGAAATGGATGAAACAACCCAAAAAGATTAAGAAACCAAATAACCAAACCGATCTGGAAAAGACGGAATTTGGTCTCCAAGTCCTGCAACAAACCCAAGAATTTTTCTTGATCTACTAGTAAAAGGAGAAAAGCATGTCATTACTAGATGTTCAACATATCAAAAAGATCTACAAAACCCGCTTTCAAGGAACGCAGGTTGAAGCCTTAAAGGATATCCATTTTACCGTTGAGAAGGGTGAATATGTCGCCATCATGGGGGAATCAGGGTCCGGGAAATCGACCCTCCTCAATATCCTGGCTATGCTGGACCAGCCGACCGAAGGGCGAGTCTACCTAAATAACATAGACACCTCAACCATCAAGAACAAGGATGCCTCCAGCTTCCGCCGGGAAAAACTTGGCTTCGTCTTTCAAGATTTCAATTTGCTTGATACCTTGTCTGTCAAGGACAATATTCTTCTCCCTCTAGTCCTCTCTCGCAGACCAGTCAAGGAAATGATGAGTAAGGTGGATAGCGTGAGTCGGGAGTTGGGCATTCACCAGCTCTTAGAAAAATACCCCTACGAAATCTCTGGTGGGCAAAAACAACGGGTGGCCGTAGCACGGGCTATTATCACCTCGCCAGAAATCCTCCTTGCGGATGAGCCAACAGGGGCGCTGGATTCCAA
>NZ_KV812830.1:86994-111778 GCF_001813525.1 Streptococcus sp. HMSC065C01
GAGCCAACAGGGGCGCTGGATTCCAAGTCTTCGGCAGCTTTGCTAGATGTCTTTGAAGATATCAATACCATGGGCCAAACCATTCTCATGGTGACCCACTCAACCGCAGCAGCAGCGCGTGCCAAGCGCGTGCTCTTTATCAAGGATGGGATCCTTTACAACCAGATCTTCCGCGGCGAAAAAACGGAGCGTCAGATGTTCCAAGAAATCTCGGATACCCTGACGGTCATGGCAAGTGAGGTGGAGTAGATGTTTCGATTAACCACTAAACTAGCTTGCTCCAATCTGATAAAGAACCGCAAGCTCTATTATCCCTTTGCAATTGCGGTCATTCTTGCAGTGACCATCGCCTATCTCTTTGACTCCCTGACCTTTAATCCCCGTATTTCCGAGCTTCGAGGGGGCTCTTCCATAGTGTTCACTCTCAGCTTGGGGTTCTTCGTGGTCAATGCCGCGGGAGCTATCATCGTGCTCTATGCCAATAGCTTCGTCATGAAAAACCGCTCCAAGGAGCTGGGCATCTACAGCATGCTCGGCCTTGAAAAACGCCATCTCATCAGCATGATCTTCAAGGAACTCTTGCTTTTTGGCTTTCTAACCATCTCAGCCGGTGTCTTGATCGGAGCTCTCTTTGACAAGCTGATCTTTGCCTTTCTCTTGAAACTCATGAAGATGAAGGTCCAGCTAGTATCTACCTTCCAACCTGGGATTGTCATCTTGGTCTTTGTCACCTTTGGTCTCATCTTTGGACTTTTGGTTCTTCTCAATGCTTGGCGGATTCTCCGTTTGAATGCCTTGCAGTTGACGCGTGAGAAGGCCAGTGGTGAAAAGAAAGCCCGCTTCTTGTGGCCCCAAACCATCCTGGGCTTAGCCTCTCTTGGTTTTGGCTACTACCTAGCTCTATCTGTCAAAGACCCCATCATTGCGCTTGTGACCTTCTTTCTAGCGGTTATCCTGGTCATGATCGGAACCTACCTGCTCTTTAATGCGGGGATCACCGTCTTCTTGCATCTGCTTAAGAAAAAGAAGAGCTACTATTACCAGCCCAACAATATGATCTCGGTCTCTAACCTCATCTATCGCATGAAGAAAAATGCAGTGGGTCTTGCGACCATTGCCATCCTCTCGACCATGGTGCTGGTGACCATCTCTGCAGCAACCAACATCTATGTCGGTAGCGAAATGGTCAAGAAAATCATGGCGCCTCATGATTTCTCTGTCCAAGGAAAAGGGGTCGATCTGGAGCAGATCAATCAGAAATTTGATGAATTTGCTTCTGAGCATCATCTCGAGATCAAGAATCGCGACCTGATGACCTATGCCAACTTTGGGGTCAAATCACAAAAGGGCACAGACTTCACCGTCTATCCAGCTGATGAACGCAGCGTCACTCCCAAAACCGTCTTTATGGTCTTTGATGCAGCGAGCTATGAGAAAATGACCGGAGAACACGTTGATCTGGCCGGCAACCAAGTCCTTCTCTTTGCCCATAATAAGGCTCTGACAGGGCAGAAACAGTTCACCATCAATGGGCAAGACTTCCAAGTCAAGGAAGAAGTGAGCAAGGATTTTATCACCGATCATGTTCCAAATCAGTTTAATATGCTGACGGAGGATTTCAACTACCTGATCGTGCCTGATCTCTCAGCCTTTGTCGCCCAGTTTCCAAATCTTGCCATCAATACCAATATCTACGGTGGCTTTAATGTCAATGTCGATGAAGACCAGCAACTCAAGCTAGCAGCTAGCTATGACAAGCTAATTGATGAATTAAGCAGCCAACAGGGCCAAGGAACATTTATCTATGGAGGCAACCGAGCCAATGATGTGGCAGAGTTGAATAGCCTCTTTGGTGGCATCTTCTTTATCGGTATTTTCTTGTCATTGATCTTTATGGTCGGAACCGTCATCGTCATCTACTACAAGCAAATCTCGGAAGGTTATGAAGACCGTGACCGCTTCGTCATCCTCCAACAGGTGGGGCTCGATGAACACGAGGTCAAACGGACCATCAACCGTCAAGTGCGGACTGTCTTCTTCCTCCCCCTCATCTTTGCCTTTATCCACCTGGCCTTTGCCTACCATATGATCCGCCTCATTCTCAAAGTGCTCGGTGTCATCAATAGTGGCCAAGTCCTCATCGTGACCCTCAGTGTCTGTGCCGTCTTTCTCATCACCTACCTAATCGTCTTTTGGATCACCTCTCGGAGCTATCGTAAGATTGTGCAGATTTAGGAAAAGAGAAGCTCGCTTATAGCGGGCTTTTTCTTGTAAAGTCCGATCGCTATTGTCAATTGGTGTTCAAAGGGATACACAAAAAAGACTGAACCAGTCGAGTTCAGTCTTTGATCGATTTCTATTAAAGTGATGTAAGGAAAGTCAATCCCCCTAGGATGACACCTGCTGAATTTGGAATGATCAAAATCCAGTCTTTTTTAGGTTCCTTTGTCCAACCATAAATGACCCAGATCAAGCAAGAAATAGCAGCTGACAAGGGTTGGAAAGGTTGGGCCTTATTTCCCTGTAAATTAGCAATAATTTGTGGGATGTAGGCAATGAAAACGATAATCCCAATAAAGGCACCGATCGAGCCAACGATTTGGTTGATTTTTTGTTTATTCATAAAATTTTACCTCTGTGTATCAAGATAGCATAAGTAGGAAGAAAATGCAATTAATTTGCATGCTATGCAAGATGAAAATGATTACATTCGCACAAAATTAGACAATGTGTCAAAAAAATGGCAACTAGAGAGAAGACTCTCTCGAAAAGAAATCCATCTTCCTGCAAAATCACAAGATTGTGACACTTTACAGTTCGGTAACATTTGAAAAAAAGACTTGAATTTGTAAAGGACAAAAGGTAGAATAGTGCATACTTTAAAAAAAGAAAAGGAAATGGTAGTTTCAAAATGAATGAAAAACAAATGAAAATTCTTGGTTGGGTTGCGACCTTTATGTCTGTGATGATGTATGTGTCTTACTTCCCACAAATCATGGATAACCTCGCAGGTCACAAAGGGAACTTTGTTCAACCCCTTGTCGCAGCCATCAACTGTAGCCTTTGGGTTTACTACGGACTCTTCAAAAAAGAACGCGATATTCCACTTGCTGCAGCCAATGCACCAGGGATCATCTTTGGTTTGATCACAGCCATCACAGCCTTGTAATCAATGAAAGAGAGAGTAGGACAGAAATCGGTAATTCGTTAGAATTCGATTTCGTCGTCCCACCTCCGCACAGTTGAGTAGGGCTATAAAAGCTGATGAAATCAGCGTAGTAGAGCCCACTCAACCACTGCGTCTTGCTCTACAATTCAAAAACAATTAAGAGGCCAGGACTTTTGTCCCAGCCTTTTTTTGATGGAATGAATCATTTCCATGGTATAATGGGAGGACTATTCATAGAGAAGATCAAAAGGAGACAAAAGTGGAGCAAAAACATCACTGTCAAGTCCTATGGGCGAAAAATAAATACCTGGTGCTCAGTCGTTCGAGTAATATCTACAAGGAAATCCGGGAATACCTCAAGCGAGACCAGGTGGAGGTCAGCCACGTCGAGGACCTGATCCAGCAAGCGCTGGCCTTGCCAGAAAATCGTGGCCAGGTCTCCAATGCCTTTCAGCATATCTGGGGCTATTTCAAAAAGCAGGCGACTGCAGAGGAAAAGGCGGACTTTATGCTGCTACTTGAGAAATACCAGCATGGCCAAGCCCAGCAAGAAGATCTGATCAAGGGAATCCAGACTCTCCTTGAGCGCTACCCGAATCGCTACTTACAAGATTCAACGCTACTAGGAGGTCAATAGATGAGACTCTGGCACCAAGACTTGATTCCCAAACTCCCTCGTCCCCAGCTCCTGGGTCAACACCGGGAATGCTGCGCCCTTCGAGGTAATGGCTGGGGCAAGAAGCACGCGACGGTCAACTATGTCTTTGACTACTCGCCCTATCGCCTCTATGCCTATCATCGTCTGATCATGGAGGAGATGACCGCTCGTGGCTATAAGGTCAGCCCAGAGTGGTGGGAGTCGACCTACAGAGGAAAGACCTGCCCAGCCTACCCAGAACTGGAAGAGGAAGCCTTGAGCCTCCCCATCTATCCCGAGCATCATGCGGGTTACCTGAAAGAATGCTTAGATAACCTAGCAGAAAAAGGGATCCAACTAGACTAAGAAAGAACGAACCAGACCTGGTTCGTTTTTTTGCCCGAAAAACCAACAAAATGCTTTGAAAGCGTTAATTTCTTTCCCAAACATGCTATAATAATAGGAGATTATGTACAGGAAAAGGATAGAGGGATGAAGGAATTAATCGACTTAATTAATCAATTTAGAGATGAACGTGACTGGAGAAAGTTTCATAATGAAAAAGATCTAGCCATTTCAATTTCATTAGAAGCAAGCGAATTGTTGGAACTATTTCAGTGGAAACAATCAGAGGAAGTAGTTGAAAAGTCATTACAAGAAATCAAAGAAGAACTTGCGGATGTTTTTATGTATTCTTTAATGTTAGCAGATAATTTGAATCTGGATGTAGAAGAAATTATAAAAGAGAAAATGGACATAAATTCAAAAAAATATCCTGTAGAATTAAGCAAAGGAAATAATAAAAAATATACGGACTTGGAGAAAAAATGAGCAACATTCAATCACCCGTAGTTATAGAAATCGACTATTCAAGTCGAACATTTGACCAATTAAAAGAAACGATTGCCCCAAAACATTCTAAGCTTATTTTTGATTATCCAACTGTATACATCGTAAACGATGAGAATAAAAACAAGTATAGTGTTTATGTCGGAGAAACAACAGATATCATTCGTAGAACAAATCAGCATTTGTCAGATGATATAAAGAAGGATAGAGAAGACTGGCGACAATTTGAACAATCTAAAACATCGAAAATGCTTGTCATTGGGCATAACCATTTCAATAAATCTTTGACATTGGATATTGAGAATAGATTAATGCTCTATCTTTCAAGTGTTGAACAGGTTGAACGTGTTCAAAATAGAAGAGGGAATCCTCAAAATCAATACTATACTTCTGAGGAATTGGACGAGATTTTTTCAAAGATTTGGAGAAGCCTAAATAGGAAAAACCACTATTTATTCCCAGCAGAAAGCTTTATTCGAAATTCAGCGATATTTAAATCCTCTCCATTTCACAAGTTAACGGATGAACAAGTAAAGGCCAAAAATGAAATTTTGCTAAAAATTACCTCTGTTATCAGTAGAAATGAAACAGGAGTTTTAATTTTAGTAAAGGGTGATGCTGGTGCAGGAAAAACAGTTTTGATGAGTTCTCTCGTTGATGATTTATTGAATTCTGAAGATATTCAGATGATTCGTGAAAATAATGATATCAATCTAGTTGTGAATCATGATGACCAACTCAGTGTTTACCAAGAGATTGAGAAAAAATTGGAATGGAAGAGTGGATCAAATATTAATGTTGTGATGAAACCAACTCAATTTTTAAATGCTCTGAAAAAAGAAAAAACTGATGCTGGAATTGTAGTGGTTGATGAAGGTCACTTGTTATTGACTGCAAAAAATCAAGCTTATTTAGGAGGGAATCATTTAAATGATTTACTTGCGAAATCAAAAGTAGTCGTACTTGTTTATGATGAGAATCAGATTATGAACAAATCTCAAATATGGACAGATGATTCTTTCTTGAAATTAGAACACGAGGCAAATCTAAAAGGAAATCTCATTACACTACATAATCAAATGCGTATCCATGCGACAAAGGAAACAGTAGAGTGGATAAGAAATCTTGTTGATGTTGGAGTTGTGAATAAGGTTCCAATTGATAATGATTATGATATTAGAGTTTTCGACTCTCCTGAAGAGCTTCAAAAAGCTATCATAAAAAAGAATGGCGATCAGAACTTAGGAATTTCACGCTTGACAGCAACCTACGATTGGGAATATAGCAGCAAATCGAAGCCAACAGATTCTGAGTATTGGTGTGTCCGTATAGGGGATTGGACTTGTCCATGGAACAGACAACTTGCAAAAGAAAAAGACTCGAAGCATTTATCCTGGATAGAACAGCCTCAAACGATTCATGAAGTAGGATCAACGTTTACCGTTCAGGGATTTGACCTAAATTATGTGGGAGTCATCATTGGTCCATCTGTTAAATATAGAAACGGCAAAATCGTATTTGATATTTCTGAAAGTAAAAATAAAAGTGCTGTTCAAAACAGAAAACTTGAATCAGGTGAAATGATAAACTATGGAGAAACATTATTGCGAAATGAGTTAAATGTTTTGCTGACACGTGGAGTAAACGGTCTATACGTCTATGCGGTTGATGAAGAACTTCAACAAGCATTAAAAAACGCGACAAAATAAGATGCTTCTTATTTCCCAATTTTTTTCGAATGATAGAAGTAGAGGGACCTTCCCTCTATTTTTTATCGAAAAGGAGCAGGGATGCAGAAAAGACACACGCATGTATCGCCAACCTTGGACATCATGGCCAAGAAGATTTTTAGTTTGCCAGAGGTGACAGCAGCATTTATTCGAGACATTTTGGAGCTGGATGTGGCGGACGCTCAGATAGTGGAAGGAAGCCAGCCACACAGCATGGCCTATGAGGAGGATGACTTGTTCTCCACTGCGGTGGATGTGAGAGCCAAGCTCCATGATGGAACCGAGGTGATCATCGAGATCCAGATTCGCAAGCAGCAGTATTTCTTGAATCGGTTCCATTACTATTTGGCCAATCAGCTGGTGGAGAATGTGCAAAAACTGCGCCAGCAAGGCCAGACTCATAAGATGTACGAGCAGATGGAGCCCGTCTATGGAATTGCCATTTTGGAGAAGTCGCTCTTACTAGACGAAGAGGCCGCCATCAATAAATACTGGCTGACCAATAGCCGGTCTGGCAAGCAACTCAAGGCCTATTATAAAAATGGCAAGCACCAAAATCTTCTGCAGGTTGCCTTTTTAGAGCTAGACAAGTATAATAAAGATGAGAACCTGACAGATGCAGGCAGACAGTGGTTGGAGTTTTTTGGGAATCTTCCCTTTACAAAAGCTCCCAGTCAGGCTGTAGCCCACGCGGATTCATTACTGGATTCATCTAGCTGGACCAAGGAGGAGAAGACCATGATAGACGAACGTATTCGTATTCAAGAAAATTATGATATGACCCTGGAGACGGCTATAGACGAAGCACGTGAAGAAGGTCTAGTACAAGGTCGTAAACAGTTGGTATGCGAGATGATCTCACGAGGAATGACACCTGATCTGATATCAGAGATGACAGGTTTGTCGCTTGAAGAGATTGAGACTCTTCTTTCCTGAGTCGTTAAAAGAGGCAGTGCCTCTTTTCTTTTTTGAAAAAACTTGAAAATTTTCCCATTTTTTCAATCCGCCTTTCTAGAATTGTGGTAGAATAGAGTCAACAAAGAGTTATCCTCACCAACAGTGTGATCGATACTAGAAAAGAGGATTCTGATGACAAGAAAAATTGGTATTATTGGTTTGGGGCATGTGGGTGCGACCTTGGCCCACAGCATGATTTTGAAACACACCTGTGATCACTTGGTCTTGATTGATACCAATGAGAAAAAGGTCAAGGCAGATGCCTTGGATTTCTGTGATACAGTTGCCAATACCGGGTATCCGGTTCATATCACGGTCAATGACTACGCAGCTTTAAAAGATGCGGATGTCGTGGTGTCGACTCTTGGAAATATCGAGTTGCAGGCTAATAACACTGATGACCGTTTTGCGGAGCTTCCCTTTACCAGCAAGCAAGTGGTGCAAGTGGCGCGTGATTTGAAGGCTTCTGGTTTTAGCGGGGTCTTATTAGTAGTGACCAATCCGGTCGATGCCGTTACTCAACTCTATCAACAATATACTGGCCTTCCAAAAGAGCAGGTGATTGGGACAGGGACGTTACTGGATACAGCTCGGATGAAGCGTGCAGTCGCTGATCGTTTGCAGGTTTCTCCTGCTAGTGTATCAGGCTACAATCTTGGTGAGCATGGAAATTCTCAATTTGTCGCTTGGAGCCAGGTCCGTGTTAAGGGACACGCCATTACCGATCTTTTCTCTCAAGAAGAGCTTGACGCCATCAACTACGAGTCCTTGCGCGGTGGCCACACGGTTTTCTTTGGCAAATTCTATACCAATTTTGGGATTGCAGCAGCAGCCCAACGCTTAGCAGAAGCTGTGATCAATGATAGCCACGAGGAAATGCCAGTGTCTAACTATCGTCCAGAATATGGAACCTATCTTGGCTACCCAGCGATCGTGGGTCGAAAAGGAATTCTTGAACGATTGGATTTGCATTTGACAGAAGAAGAAAAAGAAAAATTACTCCATTCAGCCGAAACTATCAAGGAAAACACGCGAAAAGGATTGGAGCATGCATAAAAGTGAGGGGGCTGGGACAAAAGTCCTAGCCTCTCAATTATTTTTGGTTTGTCGAGCAAGACGCAGTGGTTGAGCGAGCTCTACTACACTGGTTTCATCAGCTTTTACAGCCCTACTCAACTATGCGGGTGTGGGAAGATTGAAAAGGTTTGGGGAACCTTTTCAACTTTTTTTATTTTACGGAGTTCTTTCCCACTCCCTTTTTTCTGCAATTTTTTCGAATGGTATAAGTGAGGGGATTCCCTACACGAAATCATTGGAGGTTGCTATGAAGAAACGACACGAGTATGTATCGCCCACCTTGGATTTAATGGCGAAAAAGATTTTTAGTCTGCCGGATGTGACAGCCAAATTCATCCGCGAAGTATTGGATCTGCCAGTAGAGTCCGTTGAGATTTTAGAAGGAGACCAAATTCATGAGCAGGGGTTTTTAGGAGATCTTCCGTTTGAAACATCCGTTGATGTGAGAGCAAGGCTAGATAGTGGGCTTGAAGTGATCATTGAGATTCAAGTTTTGAAGCAAGAGTACTTCTTGAATCGTTTCCACTATTATTTAGCCAATCAACTGGTTGAAAATGTCCAACGCAAGCGAAAGAAAGGAGCGACCCATTCTATGTACCAGGAGCTGGAGCCGGTCTATGGGATCGCTATCCTGGAGCGAAGTATTTTTCCTCATTTAGATTCACCTGTCAATGTCTATGAAATGCGCCATACAGTAGATGGGACACCTCTTTATAGCTCTCGAAAGGATGGAGTAGCTCATAATATGTTAAAGGTTGCCTTTTTAGAGTTGGATAAGTATAATGAAAGTAGAGATACGGAGTTGAATGCTCACTGGAGACAATGGCTTGAATTTTTTGGCAATCGCCCATTCAGTCATCAACCAGATCAAGTGATCGAGCAGGCAGAATCACTCCTGATCCCATCAAATTGGACAAGGGAGGAAAAAGAAATGATTGATGAACGGATTCGTATCAGAGAAAATTGGGAAATGAGCATGGATACCTTTCGGAAAGAACAACTGGAAGCCGGTTTTCAGAAAGGGTTGAAAAAAGGTCTTGAACAGGGACTCGAACAAGGTCTTGAACAAGGTTTAGAACAAGGTCTCGAGCGTGGTCTTGAACAGGGATTGGAACAAGGCAGACAAGAAGGCATGGAGTTAGGAGTTCAAGCTGGTCAGCAGTCTCTGATTCAGAAACTGGCTTTGAAGGGGATGAGTATCGAGATGATTGCTGAAATGACGGATTTATCCAGCGAATCCATCAAAAAAATGTTGGCTACGGATTCGTCTGACGAGGAGTAGTAGCGTGAACAGAATTTTGGGAACAATGAAACTTCGAGAATTACCTTGCTGAGAAAAAAGTAGTTCTAAAATGGATTGTAAAGATCGTCAGGAGTTCGTTATTTTTGGATCTTGATCCTCTACAGATTTATACGGTTATGATTTATTGAAGGTTGGAGACTTTTGTCCAACCTTTTTTCTCATTCTTCTTGGCCCATCCTTAGTGAAATGGAATAAAAGTTTAAAATGTCCGAGTTGTAATTCTTGACATTACATCTAGGGGATGTATAATATTACTTGTAACAAATGATCTTACAACAAAAGAGGTAATAACTATGAAAAACATTTTATTTATCGTCGGATCCCTTCGTCAAGGATCTTTCAACCACCAAATGGCCCAGAAAGCAGAAAGTCTTCTTGAAGGAAAAGCAACGGTGACTTACTTGGACTACAAGGACATCCCAATGATGAACCAAGATTTGGAAACGCCAACCTTGCCAGCTGTGCAAGCAGCGCGTGATGCGGTCCTTGCTGCGGATGCCATCTGGATCTTCTCACCAGTCTACAATTTTGCCATTCCAGGTGTAGTGAAAAACCTGATCGACTGGCTTAGCCGTGCCCTTGACCTGTCAGAAACTCGTGGTCCATCTGCCCTTCAAGACAAGATCGTAACCGTCTCTTCAGTCGCTAATGCAGGACACGAGCCAATGTTTGCGGCTTACCAAGCGCTCTTACCATTCGTTCGCACCCAAGTAGTGGGTGACTTCACAGGAACAACCGTTAACCCAGAAGCTTGGGGAACAGGTGAATTAGTCTTGACAGATGAAGCAGTCGCAGGATTGGAAAAACAAGCACAAGCCTTATTAGAAGCATAAGAAAAGCTGAGACAGAAGTCTCAGCTTTTTAGATACTAAAGAGTTGTCCGAAGAAGTATGTCACACCCATGGTGAGAAGGCCAATGATGAGATTGCGAAGCATGGCCTGCTTGGTTGGTGCTTTTCCCAGTTTTGCACTGGTATAGCCAGTGAAGATCAAGGATAGTCCAACAACGAATACCGTCACCGGAATACGATAGGCAGTTGGAAAGATAATAATAGAGAGCATTGGAGGAAGGGAACCAACCGAAAAAGCAAGGAAGCTAGAGGCAGCAGCATGCCAAGGATTGGTAAACTCCTCGTATTCGAGACCATATTTCTCTTCGACCAGAGCTTTGAGTGGATGTTTCAGAAAGGCCCGTTCTGTCAAAATCTTTGCGGAAGTTTCGCATTCTCCATTTTGAAGATAAGCGTGGTAGAGAGATTCTCTCGCTAACTTGGGATCGTGATCCAACAAGGCTTGTTCGCGGTTCACAGCGGCTTCTTCCGTGTCTTTTTGTGTGGAAACAGAGACATACTCACCGCCCGCCATCGAGAAAGCACCTGCCAGAATCGCCGATAAGCCAGAAAGGAAAATGATCCAGATGTTTGACGTGGCACTGGCTACCCCAATCACCACCCCAGCAATAGAAATGATTCCATCATTGGCACCGAGAACAGCGGCTCTCAAGATATTCAATCGATCGCTAAATGATTCATCTACTCCATGTTTCATTTCAGTCATACAATGTCTCCTTTATCTTATTTAGAATGATTATAAATAAAATACAAAAAGAAAGCAAGGATTTTAACTCAAATGATAAAAGTTCGACAATTTAATGAAATTTAAGTTATAATCTTTGGCATTGCAAGCAAAAAAGAAAGAATAGGGCATACGCCTATTCTAGCAAGGTTTATTTAGCGGAAGTGGTCTTACCTTTGAAGATCCTGATGGCATTGTCACACGGGTCAGAAAAGGATAATAAAAAGGGAGTGGGAAAGAACTCCAACTAATTTAGAAGAGTTCGTTTTCCCACCCCCGCAAAGTTGATTAGGTCTTCTTTGGAGCTTAATTAAGCGAACAAAGATGCCAATCAACCACTGCGTCATACAGTTATTTCTATCAAAGATCGAAGGCTGGACAGTTTATTCCCAGCTCCTTTCTGATGAGAAAAATTAATTCGTATCTTGTTCTTTCCCAACAACCCAAAATAAGAGAAGGAGTTGGAAGATGCCCAAGGCAAATAAGACCATAAAACCGTTGCGACTTCCTTTAGCAGTGGCTTGAGTAAAGTCCATCTTTTGATTAGCTTGGCTCATGGCAACTATCAGCGAAGCCAGGGTTGTTCCGACAGCGCCTGCAAATTGTTGCAGGGTGTTAAAGATCGCGTTCGCATCGGGTTGCTCTTCCAGAGACAGTTGTTTTTGTCCGTTGGTCATAATATTGCCAAAGGCTAGACCCATACCGGTCATGAAGATCATGTAAAAGACAAGAATCAAGACATTTGATAACTTCAAGCCAAAGAGTGTGAAGAAGAAATGAGCCAGAAGGATCAAAACAGCTCCAAGGAGAATTGGTCTGCGGGCGCCTAGTTTATCTAGAATGAGACCGGAGAAAGGAGCAAAGCCAGCTCCGATGATGGCTCCTGGAAGCAGCATCAAAGCTGCAAGTGTGGTACTCGAGTGGTTGACCAACTGGATATAATTGGGCAAGAGGAAACTCATGGCCAGAGAACCTAATTGGAAAGTGAAAAAGGCAAGAACATGGCCAGTGAGGAGATGGTTCTTTAAGATGGCAAGGTTGATAATGGGATTCTCCAACTGATTGGACCGCCAGACTAAGAGAACCAGTCCCAAGATTCCGATCATCAGCCAGCCAAGGACAGAAAAACTAAAGAAAGCATGATCAGAAAGACCGTGAATCCCTAAAATCAAGCCTAAAAATGAAGCAATAATAGCGAGAAGGCTCATGATATCAAGGGTTTCTCGCTTGACTATACTGATTTGTTCAATGGAGCGAAGTCCTGCAACTAGCGAAGCTAGAAGGATCGGGAATTGAACCAAAAAGATGGACCGCCAACCGAAGTTAGCTGTCAAGAGACCACCGACAGTAGGCCCAATGGCGGGAGCGATAGCTGTAATCAGGGTACCCACTCCCATCATGAGACCGATCTTGCGTTTTGGGATCTGCTCTAAAATGATATTAAACATCAGAGGAAGGGCAAAACCAACCCCCATTCCTTGGACCAATCGCCCCAAAACCACAAAGCCAAAACTTGGAGCTAGGAAGTCAATGAGAACACCTAAAACAGATAGGAGATTTCCAACTAAAAAGATGGACTTCATTTTAAAAGAGCGCTTAAGGTAGGCAGATAAGGGGACTACACAGGCAACGACTAGAAGATAGATGGTGGTGACCCACTGGACGGTTGCGGTATTGATCTCAAATTCCTTCATCAATATTGGGAAGGTGATATTCATAGCAGTTTCTCCAGCCACCCCGCAAAAGGAAAGGATCCCTGTTGCAAAAATAGCATACAGGACCTTGGCTGAAATTTTTTCTTGTGACATCGGTGTCTGATTCCTCCTAAATCTTCCTATAGACATGGACCATGGTATAAAAAATATGGTAACGATCTGATTTTCCGTCAGCTCCAATCGCTAGGAGCATAGCACGACCAACGGTAACCTGATCCATCGTTTTGTTAGCTAACAAATAGTATAGAGGAAATGAAGACCCCTGTCAAAGAGTTTTTGAAAAGTTTTGAAAATATTAACAGCATTCTCAAAAGACGATGCTTCTCCAAACGAAAGGAAAGGCTCGCCAGTATGATATAATAAGAAGAAAGCAGTAAACGTGAATAAGTCAATCAACTCGAACAGGAGGCCCCATGACCAAGTATTTAGTCCAGAAGTTTTTCTGGTTACGAGAAAAAAGTTTGATTCAAATTTCCCAGAAAACCCTGGTTTCCTTATTTCCTTTTTTCCTATTTTCTGGAATAATTCGGGTGATCGCTCTATCGGTCTTCTCCTATCGAGGCTATATCCATCAGCTCTTTTCGATGGATAGCTGGTTGCCATGGGATCAGGCCATTAGTCAAGTCCTCATTAATTTTTCTAATTTTTTAGGAGGTCTAGCTGGGCCTTTAGTGACCTACTTCGCTGGAAAATATACAGCTGGGCACTATGGTAGAAGTACAGGGACAGCTGGAGTGACAGCTCTTTTGGTCAGTCTAATAGTAGGCTCTCAGGAATTGTTGGTGGGCCCCCTCCATGACGGGCAACTGACGCGTATCAACTTACCTGCGACGACCAATATCGTCTTAGCGATTTTTTTAGGCTATCTAATCGGGCAAATCTTTCGTCTATCCAAGGCTAGTGACGACCAGATTGTGGACAAGGATTTCATCTATCAGCCCAAGACTGTGCGTCCCATTTTCTTGTCCTTAGTTCTAGGGGTCAGCCTCAATCTTCTTTTGGTTCTTGGAAATCAATTTAATATTTTTCAGACTATCCGACAGTTCTTGGCTTCTCTAACGGTAAGCAGTCATCATCTCTTATCCACCTTCGTCATGGGTCTTTTCAGTAGCCTATCTGCTTGGGTAGGTAACAGTCAAGCTTTTGCCTTGAACTCAATTGCGGATGATAATTTTGCTTTGGAAAATCTCACCTACGCTGTGACCCATCATTCAACGACAGGCATTCCTCATCTCTATACCTTGACCAATTTGTACCGCAGTTTTGGTCTGGTAGGTGGAATTGGTGCAGTTCTAGCCTTATTGGTAGCGATCCTGTTGGTTTCGCGAAGTCAAAAGGACAAGAAAGTTAGTCTCCTCAGTATTTTTCCAAGTCTCTTTAACAATGGGGCGTCTTTCATGGTAGGGATACCAGTCCTTCTCAACCTGCTTTATGTGATTCCCTTTTTATTGATCCCTTTGGTGAATATGGGAATAGCAGCTGTAGCTTTGTGCCTCAAACTGATGCCAGCAGCTGTCTATCCGGTACCAGATGGGACACCTAGTCTTCTCTATGCTTTTATTGGAACCGGAGGAAGTCTGAGAGCCTTAGCTGTAAGCCTTCTTTGTTTCGCCGTCGATGTGCTCCTTTATCTACCATTTGTCCGCATGGGAAATCGTATCCGAAAAGATCTAAAAGTGAAAGGAGAAAGCGATGAAGCCATCTAAAAAAACAGCGATCGTCCTCACTTTGGTCAGTCTTTTCTTGATCGCTTTAGCCATTCCTTCTTATAGCTGGACTCGGACCAATGTTTCAAGAATCGAGAAATTTTACAATTCAAAATTGTCTCCCATCATCATGATCCCGGGAAGCTCTGCGACAGAGAACCGCTTTGATGGCTTGGTGACCAAACTCAACCAAGACCGCCAAGGAACCAAACACAGTCTACTTAAGGTTAAGGTTTGGAATGATGGGCATATCACCTATAGTGGTAGTATTGATGCCAAGGACAATGAGCCGGTAATTGTGGTTGGTTTTGAAAACAACAAAGATGGTTATAGCAACATTAAAAAGCAGGCTAAACTATTCAATCAAGCCTTTGAAGCCCTTCAAGAAAAATATAATTTTAATAATTTTAAGAGCTTGGGTCATTCCAACGGTGGCTTGATTTATACAGCCTTTATTGAAAATTATTTGGGGGATTACGATATAGATCTCTAGACCCTCATGACCATCGGAACTCCCTACAATTTCACGGAAACCAATATCAAAAATAAATCTGAGATGTTGGCTGACTTTATCAAGGGAAAAGAAGCTATCCCCACAACCCTTCATATGTATTCAGTAGCAGGGACCATTACCTATGATTCAGATGAGTTGGTCCCGGACGCCAGTGTTTCCGCTGGGAAATATATCTACCAAAACCAAGCAGCTAGCTATACGGAGATTACGGTGACGGGGGAAGATGCCCAGCACTCGGACCTTCCAACCAATGATGAGGTGGTTGCCTTGGTGAAAGAGCATATTGAAAGTCAAGCGGATCGTCGAGCCAAACCGAATAAAATAAACTAAGTGTGAAGAAGGGATTCCTTCCTCACCTTTTTTTTAGTATAATAAAGTTTAGTATGAAAATAAGGGAGACTATAGGAGATCAGATGAAAAGAAAAAAATGGATGACGTTAGGGTTAGTGGTTTCGAGTATGGTCATGTTAACAGGATGTTACCAAAGATACCAGCGCCAGTCCAGTCCTAAAAAAGAGGCTACAACGAGCCAGACTTCAGCAAAAAACAAGCGAAAAAAGCAGATAACAAACAATTATACCAGTCTGTTTTTTCAGACTACCAAAAGATTTTTGCCACTTCAAAAGATTTAGATGCTATTTCCAAATTGAATGATGCATTAGCCAAAGAAGATCGGATGATCAATAGTTGGGTGATCGAGACTATCATCAATCAGCCAGATGCCGTTCGCTATGCCTTTAAGGACTTAAATAACGATGGGGTAGATGAGATGATCGTTGCCAATCAGCAGACCGATGGAAGCTACTTTGTGACAGGAGTCTACTATCTCAAGGACCAAAAACCGACTCTACTAGCTGAAGGTTTCGTCGCTGGACACGGTGGAGCGCGCAATGCGACGACCCTCTATCAGGGAGGAGAAGTCTTAGAAGTCAGCTGGATGTCGGGAACTGGCCGTGGGGTAGCTGTGCTCTCGCGGATAGAAAAGACGCCTCAAGCTGCGACCAAAGTCCAGGAAGAAGAAGTCCAAGTACCGGGGTCAGATCTGAATGCCCTCTTTGGAAAATCGGATGAGAATAAACTGGATCTCAAGGCTTTTGACTGGCACACTTTTGACAGCGCACCATCAGCGGGAAATAGCCAAAGCCAGGAAAAAACGCCTTGGAATGCAGAAAAATCAGCAAAATTAGCAGAATTTATGAAGACCTGGGGCGAAAAGATGGGCCAACCCAACTATCAAAAAGGCATCGCTGGCGGTGATGTAGGACCAGACAACCTCTATACTCTAGGGGAAAATAGTAAGATGGATGCCATTTATACAGATACTGGTCAAGGAAATGCAAAATACCGCATCGTGGAACGCTATAGCAATTGGGACAAGTATCCAGATGTGCATAGTTATTTCTTTGCCATTACAGATACAGGAGAAGGCATTGTCTTTCATTCTCCAACGACCAATGGAGGAAAGATGTATCTAAAACCAACGGACAACAAGGAACTTCAAGAAGAATTTACACAGTTGCTTCATCAATAAAAAGAAGAATAAACCAGAAAAGGACTGTTTTTCTGGTTTTGTTTATTCAAAGAATGAATAAAGATACAATATAAGAAATAATTTTTAGGACATAAAATATGTTAAAAGCTAGTGATAATTAGCAGTGTTTAGGCATTTGGAAACAGAAAATGTTTGACAATTAAAGGAAAATCATTTAAAATATATTCATTCTTTATTTATAGGAGAAAAAATATGAAAAAACTTCTTACAGCCGGTGTGGCTCTTTTGTCTGTTGCAACGTTAGCAGCTTGTTCTGGTAAAACTGCTTCAGAATCATCAAGCAAAGATGCAAAAGCTTCTTCTAGCAAAGTAGAAAAATCATCTACTTCAGAAAGCAAATCAAGCAGTTCATCAAAATCAGCAACCTCTTCTGTTGATGTTCCAGAAATTGTCTTGTTAACTGATGAAGAAATCGACAACGCCAAAACACTTGGTGATATGAAAACCATTTATGGAAAAATGATTGACAACTACACAAAATATGTCAAAGAGATAGGTGACAAGATCCCAGTATCTGGTAAAGATGCCTATAATAAGCAAGTAGATCCTGCGATCCAATCTATGGAGACTGCAAGAAAAACATTTAACGATACACTTTCAGCTGCAGGTTCTGATGATACAGTTGTTCCTGAACAAGCTCGTAGTCAATTCGCACAACAATTGAAAAATGCTCGCGATATTGCCCAAAAAGCTCTTGAAGGTGCTTATCAATCAATTGCACCATTGCTCTCTTCATCAGCTGAATAATCAATAAAAAAATAGGCTAGGACTTTTGTCCTAGCCTATTTTTGCTTTCTTACAAAAATGTAAGAAATAAAGGGTAAAATGTAAGGTTATGTTATGGTGAAAGCGTTTCTGTTTTAGTACAATAGATTTGTAAAAAACGATTGAAGCTTTTTCGAGCTAGAAAGGAATGGACCATGACCCTACTAGACGTTCAACATATCAAAAAAATCTACAAAACCCGCTTTCAAGGAACGCAGGTCGAAGCCCTAAAAGATATTCACTTCACTGTTGAAAAGGGCGAATACGTCGCTATCATGGGGGAATCAGGATCTGGGAAATCAACCCTCCTCAATATCCTAGCCATGCTGGACCAGCCAACCGAAGGGAGGGTCTACCTAAATAGCATAGACACCTCGACCATCAAGAACAAGGATGCCTCGAGCTTCCGTCGGGAAAAACTAGGTTTTGTCTTTCAAGACTTCAACCTGCTCGATACCTTGTCTGTCAAAGACAATATCCTCTTGCCTCTGGTTCTTTCTCGTAGACCGGTCAAGGAAATGATGAGTAAGGTCGATAGCGTCAGTCGGGAATTGGGCATCCACCAACTGCTTGAAAAATACCCTTACGAAATCTCTGGTGGGCAAAAGCAACGGGTGGCCGTAGCACGGGCCATCATCACCTCGCCAGAAATCCTCCTGGCGGATGAGCCAACAGGGGCGCTGGATTCCAAGTCTTCAGCTGCGTTACTAGATGTCTTTGAAGATATCAACACTATGGGCCAAACCATTCTCATGGTGACCCACTCAACCGCAGCAGCAGCGCGTGCCAAGCGCGTGCTCTTTATCAAGGACGGGATCCTTTACAACCAGATCTTCCGCGGAGAAAAAACGGAACGTCAGATGTTCCAAGAAATCTCGGATACCTTGACGGTCATGGCGGGAAAGGAGGATCGTGATGTTTAAATTAACAAGTAAATTAGCTCTTTCCAACCTCAAACAAAATCGCAAGCTCTATTATCCCTTTGCCTTGGCTGTTATTTTAACGACCATGATCCTTTATAGTTTTATCGCCTTGTCATTGACCCCTCATTTAGAGGATTCTTACGGAGGGGGATCGGCGAGAACTGTTCTTGGTTTTGGCAGCTTCGTCGTCCAGCTGGTCGTCATCATTTTGGTGGCTTATGCCAATGGCTATGTCATGAAAAATCGTTCCAAAGAACTGGGCTTGTACAGTGTTCTGGGAATGGAGAAGAAGCATCTCCTCATCATGACCTTATGGGAATTGCTCTTCTTCTATGTTCTCACAGTTGGAGTAGGACTGGGTTTGGGATTCTTGTTTGATCGCTTGATTTTCGCCTTGCTTCTAAAATGTATGGGTCTACCAGTCGTCATTCAATCAACCTTCCAGATAGAGGCTGTTCTTAACACTTTACTTGGCTTAGCCTTAGCTTTTGGCCTCATTCTTTTGTTGAATTCTTTCCGCCTCTTGCGCTACAGTTCCCTCCACCTCATGCAACAAAAGAAAGCAGGAGAGAAGAAGGGACGCTTCTTGCTGGTTCAAACTCTGTTAGGACTAGGGCTCTTAGGAATTGCTTTTTATATGGCGCTAACCGTTGAGCGGCCAGTTGCGGCTGTCCAAGGATTCTTTATTGCCGTCATCTTGGTCATTCTAGCGACTTATCTCTTATTCAACGCAGGCTCTATTACCTTCTTAAGATTTCTCAAAGGTCGGAAATCCTATTATTACAAGCCAGAGAATTTTATATCTGTCTCTAACTTAATAGCTCGGATGCGAAAAAATGCAGCGGGCCTCGCGACCATTAGTATTCTTTCCACCATGGTCTTGGTCACCTTAACCGGGTCGCTCAATATCTTTATTGGAGGGCAGAATTACCTAGATACTGTTTACCCTTCTGATTACATGATTAGTGTGGGTCATATGCCTTCAGATGCTGAAACAGAACCGGTTGTTGCGGATGTTCAAGCTATTATTCAGAAAACAGCCGATGCGACAAAGCTGTCAGATTATCAGGTGGTACAGACAACATACTGGTCGGCTGAAATTCGAAAGATTGATGGAAAGGTGTTAGAGGTGAATGACCAGTCCACTCCGTCAACTGGTCAGGAGTTGAAGACAGAAGGAGTAGTCAACTTTTTTGATCAGGCGACTTATGAGCAATTGACGGGTCAAAAAGTTGAGCTTGGAGAAAATGAAATCTTGGCTTATGGGTATCAGTATCCTGGAAGATTAGACGCACAATTAGAAATCAATGGGAAGACCTTCACGATTAAACAAAAATTAGACTCCAACTTTATCCAAGGGAAACTCCCTCAATCCGACCTGTTTCAACACCAAATGGGCTTGTACCTAGTCCTCCCTGACTTGAACCAACTGGGTTTAAAAGTTGATAAAAATTTGGAATTCTCTATTAGTTCCAAAAATAAAGAGAACCAAAATTTTATCTCTGGCTTGATCAAAGAACTTTATTCGACAGACAAAATTAGTCAATATGGTGCGACTTATTTTGGTGGATTTGATCGATACAGTATAGAGAAAGATTGGCGTGAAACAGCAGGGACTCTCCTCTTTATAGGGATTTTCCTATCGGTGATCTTTCTATTAGCTACAGTTCTCGTGATTTACTACAAACAGATTTCAGAGGGCTATGAGGATCGGGAAAATTTTGTGATCTTGCAACAAGTAGGATTGGACCAAAAGCAAACGTCCACCACGATTCGCAAACAGATACTCACTGTCTTTTTCCTTCCGTTATTCTTCTCCTTCCTCTACCTAGGAGTAGCCTACAAGATGATCGCAAAGATCGTTGCCATCTTAGGAGCAACCAATGCGGGCTTGGTCCTTCAAACGACTCTTTCTATCTGCGCTGTCTTTTTCATCTCCTATGTCCTTGTCTTTCTTCTGACTTCTAGAAGTTATCGGAAGATTGTCGTGAGATAGCGTTCGAGTCTATAAAAGATTAGAAATAAGATGAAACATACAACATTTTGTTAGCACAAAAAACACCGAGGATTTTATCCCCGGTGTTTTCTATCACGATTATTTCACGTGTTTTGCAAGTTCTTCTTGCGCTTTTTTGTTTGATTCTTCTTTTTCTTTCAACCAATTCTTATAAGCTTTTTCGTAGTCAGCAGTTGTGACTGTCTTATCTTGAAGTTTTTGGTATTTGAAGAAGCTTGTTTCACCTTTAATACCAATTGCAGAATTTGCTGCTGAGAATGGCGTTACCTTCGTGATAGATGGAACGCCACCCTTAGAGTAGATTGGAAGAACCATGGCGTTTTCTGTCAACCAAGCTTGGGCCTCAGCATATTTTTCATAACGTGCATTGGTATCCAATTTTTCAGCATTGGCAGCATCCAACAATGCTTTGTATTCGTTCAAACCAATTTTCTCGATGAGCGCTTGGTCTTTCTTAGGATCAAGTCCCATACCAGTCAAGGTTGAACCATCTGTTGGGTTTAAGATATCCAAGTAAGTAGATGGGTCTTGGAAGTCAGGTCCCCAACCAGTGATATCCATATCAAAGTCTTTTTGGTCTGGTGATTGGGCAAAGTAAGTAGCGTTATCTGCATCGTCTGTAGACAATTTTTGTACATCGATCACGACATTGTCTTTACTAAGGGCCGCTTCGATTGAGCTCTTCATAGAGTCTGCTTGTTGGACAAGAGCATTAGAAGATTGGTCTACAACATAGTCGATATGGATTGGGAATTGAACACCTTGTGATTGCAATTCAGCCTTCGCTTTTTCAAGTTCCGCTTTGGCTTTATCAGCATTATGCAAGCTATCTTGAGCATCAGCAAAGCTAACACCATTCCACTCATCTCCTGTTGCGGCAAGTTTTTCTTCAACGAGAGTACCGAAGTCTTTCCCGCCTGCTTGCACAAATGTTGGTGGAACTAAAAGGGTACGAAGAGTTTTTGATGCTCCGTCTTTCCCGTTAACTTGAGCGCTGTAGGAAGTTCTGTCTAAAGCAAAGTTCAAAGCTTGACGGAAGTTTTTGTTTTGAAGAGCTGTCTTAGTACTGTTCTTTTGCTCATCAGACGTCTTCTTCGTATGGCCGTAGTTTTGACGGTTAACGTTGAAGTAAGCGTAGTAAACAGTAGAATCTTGAGGTGAATAAACGATGTTATCCTTGAATTTCTTCTCAATCGTGCTATAAGTTGAGCTAGTTGGGAAGAGACGAGCAGTAGATAGGTTCCCATCTGAGAAGTTACGAGCAAGGTAGTCTTGGTCTGATCCATCGAAGTAAGTTAATTTAACGGTATCGATGTGAACATTTTTCTTGTCGTAGTATTCAGGGTTCTTTTCCAACTCGATTTGTGATTTTGAAGTGAAAGATTTCAAAATATAGGCACCATTGTAGAGGATCCCATTTGGTTTCACGCTACCAAAGTCTTTCCCAGCTGATTCCAAGAATTTTTCATTAACCGGCATCATGGTAGAAGTGGTCAATTTAGAATTCCAGAAAGATTCTGGTTGGTTCAAAGTGTATTGAAGAGTGTGATCATCAACAGCTTTTACCCCAACAGTTGAGAAGTCTTTGGTTTTCCCGTTTACATAGTCATCCAAGCCTTTGACTGAGTTTTGAACCAAGTAAAGAGCATCCGATTTTTTATCTGCTACGTATTTTAGAGATGTCACGAAATCTTGTGCAGTGACGTCAGCGTATTCATTTCCTTCTGAATCATACCACTTCGCATCTTTTCGAAGCTTGTAAGTATAAGTCAGACCGTCTTTTGAAACGGACCAGTCCTCAGCAAGAGCAGGCACTAAGTTACCGTATTGATCGTTTTCAAACAAACCATCGACCAAGTTGGTTGTAATGTCGCTTGTAGTTGAACGATTTGAAGTCAAATAGTTCAAGGAATCAGGGTCTGTACCATACACGTAGTTGTAAGTAGTCCCTTTTGACGCATTAGAAGATGAGCCACATGCAGCAAGGAAAAGCGTTGAAGCCGCGGCGACACCTGCTAAAAGAGCAAGCTTCGATTTTTTCATATTCGTGTCTCCTTTTGAATAATTTTAATTATTATACTCCAATCAATCTACAAAATAAAGTGTTTTTTGAACTTTTTTTGTATATTTACACACCCGTATACAGTAAAACCCCTGATTTTAAGGGATTTTTAAGGAATAAAAAATTTTTAAAAAAAATTACTATTATGCTTTACATACTAGTCGAGAAAGAGTATACTGATAGTGAAAAGACTAGTATGTAAAACAAACTAGTAAAGAATGTGAAGAAAGAGGTGAGAAGGATGAAAGAGTCCCAATTACTAAAGGGAGTCTTGGAGGGCTGTGTGCTGGAGATTATTTCCAAAAAGGCCATCTATGGCTATGAATTGATCCAAAGTCTCAAAGAGATGGGATTTGATAAGATTGTCGCTGGGACTATTTATCCCCTACTTCAAAAATTAGAAAAACAAGGGGTCATTCATGGGGAAATGAGGCCGTCTCCAGATGGTCCCGATCGCAAGTATTTTTCACTCAGTGATGCTGGAGGAGAGCGTTTAGGGGAATTTTGGGACCAGTGGCAGGAACTGGTCACGAAAGTAGAACGTATCAAGAAGGAGGGAGAAGAATGATAGAAAGTTATACAGAAAAAATGTCGGATGAATTGATTCATCTAAACAAAGAGGATCAAGCCTATGTGAAAAAAATGGTGGCCTATATTGGGGCCAAGTCCTATTTTTATGATGATGAAGCGCTCGGTGAACAACTCTACAATATGGTTTGCGATCTGAAAGTTGCTGAAAAAGAAGGCATTCGGGCGGTGGATTATTTTGGAAAGGATCCACGGGCTATGGTGGATCAAGTTCTTTCAGACTTGCCTAAACGCTCATTAGGATCTTATGTGGGACTCGTCTTCCTACTTGGAGTGATCTTGGTTGGCATGCGTTATTTAATGGATTTTACCTGGATGACACCACTGAAAATCGAACCCTTGACCTATGTTGTCATTCTCCTCAATTTCTTGGTGTTCAGCCAGTTCATCACGTGGCTTTGGTCCAAACAGAGCTATGGAGAAATAAAGTGGTCTTGGGCTACTTTTATCAGTGTGATCAGCCTGATGGTGTTTCTGAACATCGTACGACTATTTTCGATCTATTTTGGCCACATTGGAAGTCTCTTCTTATCAGATGGTTGGGCGATTGTTCTCTCTGTCCTAGTCTTACTTGGGTTTGCAGTTATGGCCTATAGAAGCAGGGAGCGTTTGATGACGAGTCTACTAGTCATGGGCCTGACTTTCCTAGTTACTGGATGCTGGATGCGTCTCGTGAATCAGGAAACTGCTCATTTAATAGGCTGGCTCCTTCCTCTCATGGGACTAGTCCTGACCCTTGTTGTATTTTGTCTCCAAAGAAAGAAGGAAGAAGCATGAAATCAGCAATGTATTTTGAAGAAACGCAGGCCTTGATGCAAACCTTTAGCCAGGAGGATCAAGTTTATTTCCAAGATCTCTGGGATTATTTCAATCTTGCAGATTTTTTATATGAGGAGAAGGCCTTAAGAGAGCAGGTCTATAATTTAGCGGTAGATTTTTCGCAAGCAAGCGGAGATGACCTCACGGCAAAGGATTATTTTGGTCTCGATCCAAAGGGGATGGCAGACCAAATCATCGAAAATATGCCCAAAGAAACGACGCGGTCTGTTCTAAAATATGGGGCTATCTTTTCAGGTATTGTGATTTTTTATCGCCTCTTAAGTGATTTTGCTTCTCAAGCGGTCCTTGTGCTCAAGCCACTAGTCTATTTAACCGACATCATTTTGGGACTCCTAGCTGTTGGGATCATCTTCTATCTCCTTCGTCGTCTCATTTTTGCGGAGGAAAAAACGAAAAAAGCAATTTATGTAGCATTTGTTCTGGTATTAGGGATCTATTTTTTCAGTGAAATAGTGGGAGTTCGCTTCTTGCCTGCTTTTGCTTGGTTAGCGGTTCCTAGTCCTTGGGATACTCTTCTCATGACAGGGGCTAGCGGGGCTCTCATTCTTTGGCAATGGAAAGAAGAGTTTGGACGAGCTTTCATCTTTCCTATCATCGCCTTTTTAGTGGTTGGATTCCTACATCGCTGGACCTTGGCACAAGGAGTTCAGAATCTTGGTATGACGGTTCTTCTGCCCACAGTGATCATCGTCTTTGGGCTAGTTATTTATTATTGGTTTACGATTCGTGCTTTGAAAAAGAATAGGACGGAAAGTGATAAATAGTAAGAAAAGGGGGGCTGGGACAAAAGTCCTAGCCTCTCAAT
>NZ_KV812830.1:111878-119447 GCF_001813525.1 Streptococcus sp. HMSC065C01
AGTCCTAGCCTCTCAATTGTTTTTGGATTGTCAAGCAAGACGCAGTAGTTGAGTGCTCAAAGCACTGCTTTGAGGTGGTAGATAGGACTTGCTAAGCAAGTTTCCTAAGTAGTTGTTCGCTTTTCAAGTTCCAAAGATGCCCTACTCAACTGTGCGGAGGTGGGACGACGAAATCGAATTCTAACGAATGACCGATTTCTGTTCCACTCTCTTTCTTGTTTAAGTATGATAGAATAAACTCATTAGATGGGAGAATATACATGAATCTATTTCGAAAAAAGGGACTTGGGCAAGTACACCCAGGTCTAAATCGCCATTTACGATTGTGGGATTTGATTATTTTAGGAATCGGTGCCATGGTGGGGACAGGGATCTTCACGATTACAGGGACTGCAGCAGCGAATTTAGCTGGTCCAGCCTTGATCATTTCGATTGTGATTGCGGCTTTTTGCGTTGGCTTATCTGCCCTCTTCTTTGCTGAATTTGCGTCTCGCATCCCTTCAACTGGTGGGGCCTATAGTTACCTCTATGCCATCTTTGGAGAGTTTCCAGCCTGGATTGCAGGTTGGTTGACTGTGATGGAATTTATGACAGCTGTATCAGGGGTGGCGTCAGGTTGGGCTGCGTATTTCAAGGGCTTGTTGGCCAATCTTGGCTGGAGCCTGCCGACAGCTTTAAACGGGACTTTTGATCCAGCTAAGGGAACTTATGTGGATCTCTTGCCTATTTTGGTCATGGTCCTCGTCACAGCCTTAGTCCTTATGAATGCAAAAGCGGTTTTACGCTTTAATTCCTTGCTGGTCTTACTCAAGTTCTCCGCTCTTGCCTTGTTTATTCTTGTCGGGATTTTTCACCTAAATCCTGGCAACTGGGCAAACTTTGCTCCATATGGATTTGGCGAAATCTATGGTGGTCAGACAGGGATTATGGCTGGAGCTTCGCTCATGTTCTTTGCCTTTCTTGGTTTTGAGTCCATTTCAATGGCGGTCGACGAAATCAAGGAACCACAAAAGAACGTCCCTCGCGGCATTGTCCTCAGTCTCTTGATCACAACCATTCTTTATATCTTGGTCACCCTGGTTTTGACCGGTATGGTTCCTTTTAAGAACTTAAATGTAGAAGACGCGGTTGCCTTTGCCCTTCGTCAGGTCGGAGCTGGTTGGGCTGGAAATTATGTATCCTTAGTGGCTATTTTGACCTTGATTACCGTCTGCATTTCCATGACCTTTGCCCTTTCACGGATGATTTACAGTTTGGCGCGGGATGGGCTTTTGCCAAAAGCTATGAAACAGCTCGATCCAAAAACTAGAATTCCCAAAAATGCAACACTAGTAGCTGGCTCGATGGCTGCCATTGCTGGTGGAGTCTTTCCACTTGCAAGTATCGCTTCCTTCTTAAATATTTGTACCTTGGCTTACCTAGTTATGTTGGCCTTTGCCCTCTTGAAATTGCGCAAGGAACACGGGGCTCCTGGACCTGGTGAATTTAAAACACCCTTGGTTCCAGTCTTGCCAATCCTGTCGATTGTGGTCTGTCTGTCCTTTATGACCCAGTATTCCCTATCGACCTGGCTGGCCTTCGGAGTTGCTCTCTTGATCGGGGTCGGAATTTATTTCGGTTATGGCTATCGCCATTCAGAAGAAAATCAATAAAAGATGAAAGCTAGAGTAGAAGAACTCTGGCTTTTTACATAGAGAAAGCTCTTTTTTTGGTATAATAAAGGGAGAAAGTTAACTAGATAACAAAGGAGAAAAAAATGACATTTGAAGAGATTTTACCAGGCTTAAAGGCTAAGAAAAAATATGTGCGAACAGGATGGGGTGGAGCAGAAAACTACGTCCAACTCTTTGATACCATTGAGCAAAATGGGGTGGCTCTGGAAGTGACCCCTTATTTCCTCATCAACGTCTCTGGTGAGGGTGAAGGTTTCTCCATGTGGAGTCCAACACCTTGTGATGTTTTAGCGACAGATTGGGTGGAAGTCCATGACTAAAAGGGTCTTGATTACAGGTGTGAGTTCCGGGATTGGTTTGGCTCAAGCTCGACTCTTTCTAGAAAAGGGCTACCAGGTCTATGGAGTGGACCAGGGAGCGGATCCACAGTTAGCAGGTGATTTTCACTTCTTGCAACGGGACTTAACTATTGATTTGACGCCGATTTTCGACTGGTGTCCTGAGGTAGATGTCTTGTGTAATACGGCTGGGGTCTTGGATGATTACAAACCGCTTCTTGAGCAAAGTGCTCAGGAGATTCAGGAGATTTTTGAGATTAACTATGTGACTCCGGTGGAGCTGACACGGCATTATCTGACTCAAATGTTGGAGAAGAAGCGAGGTATCATCATCAATATGTGCTCCATTGCATCTAGTCTAGCTGGTGGAGGCGGTCACGCCTATACCTCGTCCAAGCATGCCCTAGCGGGCTTTACCAAGCAGTTGGCCCTGGATTATGCAGAAGCTGGGATTCAGGTCTTTGGCATCGCGCCAGGAGCCGTCAAAACAGGCATGACGGCAGCTGACTTTGAACCAGGTGGTTTGGCTGACTGGGTAGCCAGTGAGACGCCTATCAAGCGCTGGATAGAACCAGAAGAAGTAGCCGAAGTCAGCCTCTTTTTGGCTAGCGGGAAGGCCTCTGCTATGCAGGGACAACTCCTGACCATTGATGGTGGTTGGAGTTTGAAGTAGGGAAATGAAAAAGCAGGAGCTAAAATCTTGCTAAGAAATGTAATTGTTTTTTCCTTAAAAACACAGGGATAATAACAATTATGAAGATAACTGAGGGTAAGTTCAGAAGAACTTTTTGAATGGGCTACCTGAAACCTTAAGAGATTGTTTTAGAAGAAACGAATAGTACAATTGATTTGCTAAGTCATTATGGAATGAAGGTGAAATCATGATTAAATTAGTGAATGTTACTAAATGTTTTAGTGATGGATCGAATGTCAGATACATTTTCAAAAATTGTAATTTTGAATTTAAAAAAGGTAGCACGACTGCAATAGTTGGCCGTTCTGGATTAGGAAAAACTACTCTTGTTAAATTAATATTAGGGATTACCAGTTTAAATGAGGGGGATATCTTAGTCTGTGGTAGTTCCATTTTAGATATGAAAAATTTGAGTAAGGTAAGGCGTAGGAATATTGGCTGTGTCTTCCAAAACTTTAATTTGATTTCAGGTTTCACGGTGAAAGAGAATATTCTACTTCCAAGATATTTTTTTGAAAATGGAGAGAATAACATTAACGAAATTTGTAACACTCTAGGTCTTTCAAAGGAAATGTTAAGCAAGAGTATTGATAAGATTAGTGGAGGTGAAAAACAAAGAGTTGCTTTGGCAAGAGCTCTTATTAATAATCCAGAAATATTGATAGCAGATGAACCCACTGGTAATTTAGACGCTGCTAACGAACAAAATATAATAGAATTGTTGAAGCGGATCAATGAGGAGTTAGGTATCACGATTATAACAGTAACTCATAGTGATAAGGTAGTGAATAGTATGCAGTCTATTTGCACAGTTGTTGATGGCAAAATTGAGTACGTAAGGAGATGATAAAATGAATCATTCCATATTATTCATTGCTAAAAGAGATTTAGAAGTTAACAAACGAAGATATAGATTAGTTCGACTGTCAATAGCGATCTCTGTTTTGCTAATTGTTTTAGTGATGCTCATTTCTAATTCTTTCTATAATAAAATGATTAAAGAAATGACTGTAGCAAATAAAAATGTTGTTACTGTTGCCTTTGGTAATAAAGAAAATTCTTTGAATTATAAAGCTTTGCCTTTATTTTCTAATGAAGATATTGATCGAGTAAAAAAATAGATGAAGTAAAAAATATTACTGGTGTAAAACTATTATTTACGGATGATATCAAATTCCAAAATGGTAAGACATCGGTTTCCAATACTATCCATTGTCTAGAAGAAAAGTATTTAAAAAACCTGAATATTAGAATTGCTGAAGGGAAATTTCCAGAGAAGGACAATGAAATATTAATCGGAGATTCCGTACACAAGGCTACATCAATGAATGTCGGAGATACGGTGACTATTAAGATTGATAATCATTATGAAAAGTTTGTAATTTCTGGCATTATAGACAAGCAAGAAGCGCAGTTATTTTCTACCTTGCCAACAGAAATAAATCAAATGATGGCAATCAATGTAAAAAGTAGTAGCGTTTCATCAAATAAGTATTACTATCTGAATGCTACTGTAAAAAATGGAACCGATTTAAATGAAGTAGCAAACAAGATAGAAAAGACTGTTTTAAAAAATGAAAATTTAAAACAATCTTTATCAGGAACAGGATTAGATGTTGTTGTAGCAACACAACAGGATGTTATCAATATGCTATCCAGATGGTTTTCCTACATCGACCTTTTTATCCTCTTAATCATAGTTCTTATCTCTATTGTAGCGATTATTAATATCATCAATATTCTAGCTATTACTATTCAGGAGAATCATAAACAGATCGCAACTTTTAAAATTATCGGTGCATCTGATCGACAGATAAAAAGAATATATTTATTTGAAAGCTTTATGATGGGAGTACGAGGTACAAGCGCGGGATTGGTGATAGGAATTGCTATTTCTTATTTGATCATCTTTTTGAGTGGATTACCACTAGATATTGAACTTACCAGATTGTTGTTCCCGGTATTAATAGGGATACTCACTTCAGTTTTTGCAGGATTATTGGTATCTAGAAAAATTACTAAAATTGATATTGAAAAGGTATTAAATCAATAGAGAAGAAATGATTAGTGGCAATCAGAGATGGTGTTGCAAAAAGAAAAGCTATACTGATTTCATTATTGACTGAGCTTTGAATGAAAGTAGGAGGATTTGATGAAAATCAAACATCACTTTGGGGTATACGGAGTCTGTCTTCAAGAGGGGAAACTGCTCTGCATTGAAAAAACAAGAGGCCCTTATCAGCATCGTTTTGATCTACCGGGTGGTAGCCAGGAACTAGGGGAGGGACTGACCGAAACACTCAAGCGAGAAGTTCTGGAAGAGACGGGCTATACGATTAGCAGATACGCTAATCCTAGGATGTATGACGTGATGGTTCAAGAAGAAGGGAAAGACTTCGCAGTGCATCATATCATGGCCTTTTATGATATCGTACTCGATTTCGAGAGCTCTCAACAATCCCTTCCTCAGGAGGTTCTTGATGGAAGCAATGATTCAGCCAATGCCATTTGGTTGAATGTGGAAGAAATTACTGCAGACAATGCTTCTCCCTTAGTATTGAAGGTAAAGGCGGAGTTAGGAGGATTTCCAGAATTAGAACTGACAACCTACAGAGATTGGAAGGTAAAATAGAGGGAGAATGGAACTATTTAAAACATGGAAGAAATATATGGTTCTCTATGGTCTTAAATCTCAAATTGGAACTGTTTATCGAAACAGTGATAGGACAACGAGCTTTTATGATATTGGGAATTTTCTATACCTAGCAGGGGAGTTGGATCCCAGATTTTGGGAATACTTTGTTAGGCAATATGGTTTAGATTATAAGATTATTATTTCAGAAGACACTAAGTGGCAAGATTTTCTGCATCGGCAAGTGGGGTTAATTTCTTTTACTCGCTATTCTTTTAAGGATAAGGCAAATTTTCAAGTTGAATTTCTAAATGATCTAGTTACTTATTTAGAGGAAGGTTACAATATTGTACCTATTGACAATCGTATTTATAACTATCTTTCTGAGGAAGAATGGTCACAAGATTTACAGGGGGATTTTGAGTCCTACCAGGATTTTGCTTTAAAAGGTGGATTTGGCTTTGTTATTCTTAAAAATAATGAACTGATTGCTGGGATTTCCTCAGGGTTAGTTTACCACGGAGCAGTTGAAGTGGAAGTTGCAACTAGACCAGACAAACAAGGAAATGGATTTGCTAAAAAACTTGGTGCTGCAATGATTCTAGAGGCTTTAAATAGAGAAATGTTCCCACTTTGGGATGCTCATAACGAGGCTTCTAAAAAAGTAGCAGAATTTTTAGGATACGAATTAGTTGAATCTTATGAAGCTTTTGAACTAGAGGAAAGTGTCGTATAATGATATCTAATATTGTATCTTTTAAGACGAGGTGAATCGCTATGCAAAATCAACTGGCTCTTAGTGGCGAAAGAATTGTTGAAAAAATTTACCCACAACTATTTCATCATGTTGGTATGATTCGTGGCGAATATTTGGTGAGGGAGATCAGTCAAAATATACTGCTAAAAAGTTGTCAGCAATTTGTGAAAGATTATCTAGACACTATTTGTCATTTGTACTCAGATGAAGAAGTCTGGTATCGCTTTTCAGAGTTAACAAATGCAGAAGCAAATAGTCTAGACGGGACTAAAGAGTATTTTGACGAACGCCACCCATTGTTTGGATATAGAGGGACTAGGCGTTTATTGGCGTGTCCAGATGAATTTCAGGCGGAGACAAATGTTGTTACCGAAGTTTTTCAAACCAATCCCAATCTGTCTGTTATTTTTCCTTTTGTCAATGATGCCGAACAATTAAAACAAGCTATTACAGTATTGCGTCAGTATGGTTTTACCGGGAAAGTTGGCACGATGATTGAATTACCATCAGCTTATTTCGACTTGGACAGGATACTGGAAACTGGTATTTCAAAGATTGTAGTGGGAATGAATGATTTGACTTCTTTTGTTTTTGCGACTGTGAGGAACAGTCAATGGCATGATATGGAAAGTCCCATTATGTTAGAAATGCTGAGACAGATGCAGGATAAAGCAAGGAAGAACAAGATTGATTTTGCTGTAGCAGGCTATCTGAATACTTCTTTCATACAAAAAATGAATCAGATGGGTATCGAATGTATTCTCCATTACAGCTCTATTCCAGAGATTTTTGATTTAGAAATTGACCATCCAGACCATCTTAAACATATAAAAGAAGAAAGTAAAAAATTACAAAGGAGAACCCATGACACCGCAAGAAATGTGGAATGCCTACAAGCAAATCAACCCCTCTATCGGAGATGAGATAGACGCCTGGGCCTTTGGAGTGGCCCCAGACCTTTTAGCGGATCTGGTCTTTAAAGGCGAAAAAACAGCAACAGCCTCAGCATATGATCTATACGCAATAGAGGACGAACCCCTTCCACAAGAAGGGACATTTGATGTTATTTTAGACAGCCGAAATCAGGCTGTCTGCATTGTCGAAGTCACAAAGGTTTCCGTTCAGCCTTTTCATCAAGTGTCAGCTGACCATGCCTACAAGGAAGGTGAGGGAGACAAATCTCTAGCTTATTGGCGTCAGGTTCATGAAGACTTTTTTAAAGACTGCTTTGGAGAAGCAGGTCTGACGTTTACACCTGACAGCAAGGTGGTTTTAGAAGAATTTCGCAAGGTTTACCCATTATAGATACGCTCTCCATTTAGAAAATCAGAAAAAAGAATAACTGTTTTTATACAAAATAGGCCTAGTGATTGTGACAAGCTAAAAATACTGCTCAGTTCTTAGAACTATTAAAAGATTTTTTGAGACTTTCCGCTGTGAGAAAAGTGAGAGTGGGACAGAAATCGGTAATTCGT
>NZ_KV812830.1:119547-127238 GCF_001813525.1 Streptococcus sp. HMSC065C01
CAACCACTGCGTCTTGCTCGACAATACAAAAACAATTGAGAGGCTAGGACTTTAGTCCCAGCTTCGCTCGGGAGTTTTGAAACTTTAGGTTCAAAACTAAATCATGGAACTTCGAAGAAGTTCGCTGATGTCCGTACTCACCCAAGGAAAGTCTCAACGAAGATATGATCTTAATCTGACTCTCCTTCTAGGAGAGTTTTTTGATCTGGGTCTTATTTTCCAAAAGGGCCAAAAAATGGTATAATGTAAGCGATATTGTACAGAAAAGAGAAATGTTATGCCAAATTATGCCATTATTTTAGCAGCGGGGAAAGGTACCCGTATGAAATCAGATCTGCCCAAGGTTCTTCACAAGGTTGCTGGGATCTCTATGTTGGAGCATGTCTTCCGTAGTGTTGGAGCTATCTCACCTGAGAAGACGGTAACGGTTGTGGGCCACAAGGCGGAATTGGTGGAGCAAGTATTAGCTGGACAAACAGAGTTTGTTAAACAAACCGAACAATTGGGAACTGGTCATGCGGTCATGATGGCAGAGCCAGTCTTGGAAGGTCTTGAAGGGCACACCCTCGTCATCGCAGGTGATACTCCTTTGATTACGGGTGAAAGCCTCAAACACTTGATTGACTTCCATATCAATCACAAGAATGTGGCAACAATTTTGACAGCCGAAGCAGCCAATCCATTTGGCTATGGTCGGATTGTTCGTAATGACAATGCGGAAGTGCTTCGAATTGTTGAGCAAAAGGATGCGACAGATTTTGAAAAGCAAATCAAGGAAATCAATACAGGAACTTATGTCTTTGATAATGCACGCCTCTTTGAAGCTTTGAAAAATATCAATACCAACAATGCCCAAGGTGAATACTATATCACGGATGTCATCGGTATTTTCCGTGAGGCTGGTGAAAAAGTTGGGGCTTATACGCTCAAAGATTTTGATGAAAGTCTCGGGGTTAACGACCGCGTGGCCCTCTCAACAGCAGAAGGCATCATGCGTCGTCGCATTAACCAAGCCCACATGGTCAATGGTGTGAGCTTTGTCAATCCAGATGCGGCCTATATCGATGTCGATGTTGAGATCGCACCAGAAGTGCAAATCGAAGCCAATGTTACCCTAAAAGGCCACACAAAAGTTGGGGCTGAGACAGTCTTAACCAATGGAACCTATATTGTGGATAGTGAAATTGGGGCAGGTGCCGTTATTACCAACTCCATGATTGAAGAGAGCACGGTAGCTGATGGCGTAACGGTAGGACCATATGCTCATATTCGCCCAGGTTCTAGCCTCGCCAAAGATGTCCATATTGGAAACTTTGTCGAAGTCAAAGGTTCGTCTATTGGCGAAAATACCAAAGCAGGTCATTTGACCTACATCGGCAACTGTGAAGTCGGCAGCAACGTTAATTTTGGTGCAGGAACCATCACAGTGAATTATGATGGCCAACACAAGTTTAAAACGACGATTGGAAACAATGTCTTTGTCGGATCCAATTCGACGATTATTGCGCCAGTTGAATTAGGCGACAATTCCTTAGTCGGTGCTGGATCAACCATTACCAAGGATGTACCAGCTGATGCGATTGCGATTGGTCGTGGCCGTCAAGTGAATAAAGAAGAGTATGCCCTTCGCTTGCCACACCATCCTAAAAATAAATAGGAGATTCTCATGCAATTTGAAGAAAAAACCATTGAGCGCAAGGAGATTTATCAGGGACCGATTTTCCAAGTGGTCACTGATCAAGTAGAACTACCCGCTGGAAAAGGCCAAGCGCAGCGTGATTTAATCTTCCATAACGGAGCAGTAGCGGTTTTGCCGATCACAGAAGATGGGAAAACGATCTTGGTCAAGCAGTACCGCAAGGCGATTGAAAGGACTTCGGTGGAGATTCCAGCAGGGAAGTTAGAAAAGGGAGAAAATGCAGACCCTAAAGCGGCTGCTCTGCGCGAATTGGAAGAAGAAATTGGCTACACAGCGGATCTAGAGTTGTTGTATGATTTTTATTCAGCCATTGGATTTTGTAATGAGCGGATCAAACTTTATGGTGCGACCAACTTGAAAAAGGTGGAAAATCCACGTCCACAAGATGCGGATGAGACCTTAGAGTTATTAGAAGTGACCTTGAAGGAAGCGAAAGATTTGATCCAAACTGGCGAAATCTGTGATGCCAAGACCATCATGGCGATCCAATATTGGGACTTAATCAATAAATAGAGGAGGATCCGATGGGAAAACCTTTATTAACCGATGAAATGATTGAACGAGCAAGGCGAGGTGAGGACATCACCGGTCCTAATATGGTCGATGCTGAAGAGACGAAAATTATTCGAACAGACCACAGGGGATTTGGCTATGAACGTCCTATGAGAGAGAGTCGTATGGAGCGTCCACAAGAGCGTTATTCTCAGGATACGGTGCAGATCCAAGTGGAGCCCACAGTGACCAAGAGTCGTCGCATTGAAGAACGCAAACAAAGTGTGGTCCAATCCAAACTCAATAAGATTTTGTTCTGGATCATTGTGCTCCTCATTGTTTTAATTATTGCTATTTGGCGTCTATAAGGTCGTTACAAGGAGAGAAATGACATGAAAATTGGAATTATCGCAGCCATGCCCCAGGAGTTGAAGATCTTGGTTGAAGCCCTTGAAAATGGGGAAAAGCATCTGCGTCTTGGAAAAGTCTACTATACAGGATCAATTGGACGTCATGAGGTCGTTTTGGTGGAAAGTGGTATCGGAAAAGTCATGTCTGCTATGAGTGTAGCAGTCTTGGCCAATGATTTCAAAGTGGAAGCCATTATCAACACGGGTTCTGCAGGTGCCGTTGCCCCAGGGATGGCTGTTGGAGATATCGTCCTTGCGGACAAATTGGCCTATCATGATGTGGATGTGACAGCCTTTGGCTATAAGTATGGTCAAATGGCAGGCCAACCGCTTTACTTTGAATCTAGTCGCTATTTCGTATCAGAAATGAAAAAAGTTCTGGAAGAAGAAGCTGCAACCACACATGTGGGCTTGATTACAACAGGAGATAGCTTTATCGCGAGTGAAGAAAAAGTCGCAGCAATTCGAGAGCATTTCCCAGAAGTATTGGCAGTAGAGATGGAAGGGGCAGCCGTTGCCCAAGCTGCTCATGCAGCTGGACGACCCTTCATGGTCATTCGAGCTATGAGTGATACGGCAGATCACGCAGCCAATATTTCTTTTGATGAATTTATCGTAGAGGCTGGCGAACGCTCTGCTCAAACCCTGATTACCTTCTTGAAGAGATTGGTGTAGAAAAAATATAGGGAGATGGACCATGTATCGTGAATCGTATTTTGATGGAGGCCTATTTTCATATATTGGCCATGTTTTATTAGCAACCTTCATTACAGTATTGACTTTTGGGATTTGTGCTCCTTGGGGCGTGTGCATTATGTATAACTGGAAGGTCAAGCATACCGTGATTGATGGTCGTCGTCAGTACTTTGACGGCACGGCTATGCAGTTATTTGGAAATTGGATCAAATGGTGGTTCTTTACCATCATTACATTTGGGATCTATGTGTTCTGGTTAAATATCAAGGTCACTCAATGGATTACCAAGCATACTCATTTTATAGACTAATTGAAAAGGACTCGTCTACGGACTAGTCCTTTTTTGAAGCCGAATCTTTCAGAAATAGGGAACTTTCATGCTATAATAAAGACTAGTAATGTAAAGGAGAGAATATGGTTTTATCAAAGAAACGGGCACGTCATGTGATTGAAGAAATTATCGCCCTCTTCCCAGATGCTAAGCCAAGTCTGGATTTTCGTAATCATTTTGAATTGTTAGTAGCGGTTATGCTCTCAGCTCAGACGACAGACGCGGCTGTTAACAAAGCGACACCAGGTTTGTTTGCGGCTTTTCCAACCCCGCAAGCCATGGCAGCAGCCAGTGAATCCGATATCGCCAAGCATATTTCTAAATTAGGCCTCTATCGAAATAAGGCCAAATTTCTAAAAAAATGTGCCCAACAATTGCTGGATAACTTTGATGGGCAAGTACCTCAGACTCGTGAAGAGTTAGAAAGTCTAGCAGGAGTAGGACGCAAGACTGCAAATGTGGTCATGAGTGTAGGATTTGGCATTCCAGCTTTTGCTGTCGATACCCATGTGGAGCGAATCTGCAAGCACCATGATATCGTCAAGAAATCAGCAACACCATTGGAAGTTGAAAAGCGGGTCATGGATGTTCTGCCAAAGAGCGAATGGCTGGCTGCCCATCAAGCCATGATTTACTTTGGACGGGCTATCTGCCATCCTAAAAATCCTGAATGTGACCAGTACCCACAACTCTATCATTTTGATTAGGAATCAGTTCCTCTGCTCGAAAGAGCAGAGGTTCTTTTTTAGGCTAAACGTATATTTATTAAAAGGATTGAAAGATTCGGTTTTGCAAATCTGTGGTGGTAGGTGCCTAGACTCGCCTATCCGGCTTCTTTGAGATCGATTTCAAGATGCTTTTTCTTTATATCTTATTATATTCATTCAGAAATAACGAACTTTTTTAAAATAAATTTGGTTTTTTGTAAGAAATAGTGTATAATGGTAGAAAATCTAACATAAGGAGATAGTGATGAAAGCAAAAAAACTGTTAGCTCTTGCAGGAGTTTCTGTTGCAGGTGCCTTTCTCTTAGCAGCATGTGGCGGTGGTAGTAGCAATCAAGCAACCTACTCATTCGTCTATTCAGCGGATCCAAATACCTTGGATTACATCGCTGCAACTCGTACAACGACTTCAGATGTCACAAGTAACCTTGTAGATGGTCTTCTTGAAAACGACCGATACGGAAACTTTGTGCCAAGTCTAGCAGAAGATTGGACTGTCTCTGAAGATGGATTAACCTATACTTACAAACTTCGTAAGGATGCCAAATGGTATACGAGTGAAGGAGAAGAATATGGTGCTGTAACGGCTCAAGACTTTGTTACAGGGATCAAACACGCGGTTGAGTCTAAATCAGAAGGTCTCTTCTTGATTCAAAATTCGATCAAAGGTTTGGATGCCTACGTAAAAGGGGAAACCAAAGACTTTAACACAGTTGGAGTCAAAGCCTTAGACGACCACACCATCCAATATACTTTGGTTCGTCCAGAAAGCTTCTGGAACTCAAAAACAACCTCAGGTGTTCTTTTCCCAGTCAATGCGGATTTCTTGAAATCTCAAGGGAAAGATTTTGGTTCGTTGAAACCTAGCAGCATCTTATACAATGGTCCATTCTACTTGAAATCATTGACTTCAAAATCTGAGATTGAATTGGTCAAGAACAAAGACTATTACGATGCGAAAAATGTTCATATCGATCATGTCAAATTGACCTTTAACGATGGATCAAACCCAGATTCTATCATTAAAAACTTTGAAAAAGGTCAATATTCCTTTGCATCTGTTATGCCAAACAGTTCGACGTATAAGAGCGTTAAGAAAAACTTTGGCGACAACATTGTCTACGGTTTGCAATTAGGAACATCCTACTATCTTGGATTCAACTTGGACCGTCAAAAGTATGACCACACTGCCAAAACAACGGATGAACAAAAAGCTTCTACCAAGAAAGCAATCTTGAACAAGGACTTCCGTCAAGCGGTGAACTTTGGCTTTGACCGCAAATCATATGCGGCACAGGTATCTGGATCTGATGCGGCTGAAAATACCCTTCGTAGCACCTTGGTACCACCAACTTATGTCCAAGTCAATGGAGAAGATTTTGGTAAGGTCGTTGAAAAACAATTGGTTACCTATGGGGATCAATGGAAGGGTGTGAGCCTGGCCGATGGTCAAACTAGCCTTTACAACCCAGAAAAAGCCAAAGCTTCATTTGCGAAAGCCAAAGCTGAATTGCAAAAACAAGGCGTTCAATTCCCAATTCATTTGGACTACATTGTCAGCCAAGTGGACAACAGCATGGTCCAACAAGCTAGCTCCTTCAAACAATCTGTAGAGTCAGCGCTTGGTGCAGACAATGTCGTTGTAGACCTTCAAAAGGTTTCGGATGATGATTTCCAAAATATCACCTACTTCAGCGATACTGCTGCTGCGAGAGATTACGATATCTCAGGCGGTGGTTGGGCTCCTGACTACCAAGACCCATCGACTTACCTCGAAAGTATCAGCCCAGTAAATGGTTCTGTCTTCTACTATCTTGGTATTGATGCAGGTTCAAACAATCCAGCCATTGCAACAGTTGGTTTGGATCAATACGCTAACATGTTGAAAGACGCCGATGCTGAATTGTTGGATCAAGCTAAACGCTATGAAAAATATGCAGCAGCGCAAGCATGGTTGACAGATAGCTCGATTACGCTTCCAACTGTTTCAAATGGTGGTGCTCCAATGCTTCAACGGACCGTACCATACAGCCGTGCTGCTTCATGGGTTGGTACAAAAGGAACAGGAACCTTCTACAAATACCTTGAAATGTCCAAAGATGTTGTCACAACAAAAGACTTTAACAAGGCCAAAGAAGAATGGTTGAAGAAAAAAGCAGAATCCAATAAAAAAGCTCAAGAAGATCTCAAAGATCACATCGAAAAGAAAAAATAAATCAATCATTGTTCCATCAATGAGGATAAAAAAAGTCGGAACCTTCATGTGAGGGTTCCGGTTTTTTAGGTATCGAATGTTAGTCCATCTCGTTCTTTTAGATGAAAGATAGATCAACCACTGCATCTTGCTCGGCAATCCAAAAACAGTTAAGAGGCTAGGACTTTTGGCCCAGCCTCTTAACTATAGACGGGTGATCATCATTCTATTCACTAAATCTTAAAAAATAGCCATCTGGATCTAAAACTGCAAATTCATGAGGATAGATATAATGGTCGCCAACAAGAAATTCTCTTTTGTTGTACCCTATGCTTTTTAGCGAAAACGTTTCCTATTTAAATAAACTCTAAAAAATGATAAAATATTTGTAAGTCAACCACTTAAGGAGGTTAAGCATTGTGAAAAACAAAATCTTATTAGGTTCTATGACGCTCCTATCTGCATTTATACTAGCAGCATGCGGAAATAGAGAAAAGAAAACAAACGAAACTACAGCAGCACCAACAACTGAAGTCACTAAAGAAACTACGGATGCACCAACGACAACAACTCAAACAACAACTCCTGGGTCTTCTTCTGGGGCAAAAGAAATATCCCTTGCAGATACTCAACGTATCGGAAATGAAAAATTTGGTTATATCAATATCCCTAAAGATTGGGTCGTACGCACTACTCGAAGTAGCAAAGCGCTCGAATATTTATCACCAGACAAAAACAATGCGTTAATAATGGATTCAAACACTAAAGATACTGTTAAACTTGGCCCCAACGAAACCTTTGACGCAGAGTTACTTGCGAACCGTTTATATAGCTCATTCGGAAAACACAAAAATCGAACTAGTATAGAAGGTGTAAAAGCTATATTTGCCGGTGGGGACGCTTTCTTAATAAAAGTAACAGTTAAAGATGGGAGTACTTTATACGTATGGGTATTCCAAAAAGGAGATAAAGTATACACAATCATAATCCAAGGTTCAGAAGATATGATTAAATCCTTAAGACCTGTTCTCGAGCAATCTTGGGGCCTAGATCCGAATACTCCGGGGAAATAATCCTTAAAAAACTAAAAGAGACTAATCAATGTGATTAGTTGAACCGCACCCCAAAAGTTAGACAGAAAAAA
>NZ_KV812831.1:0-619 GCF_001813525.1 Streptococcus sp. HMSC065C01
AGGGTCAGCGGTTCGATCCCGTTAACTCCCATAGGTCCCGTAGTGTAGCGGTTATCACGTCGCCCTGTCACGGCGAAGATCGCGGGTTCGATTCCCGTCGGGACCGTTAAGATAATGAAAATTATTTTAAGACTCGTTAGCTCAGTTGGTAGAGCAATTGACTTTTAATCAATGGGTCACTGGTTCGAGCCCAGTACGGGTCATATTTTGCGGGTTTGGCGGAATTGGCAGACGCACCAGATTTAGGATCTGGCGCTTTACGGCGTGGGGGTTCAAGTCCCTTAACCCGCATAAGAGAATAATAATGAGCCGGCTTAGCTCAGTTGGTAGAGCATCTGATTTGTAATCAGAGGGTCGCGTGTTCAAGTCATGTAGCCGGCATTTTTTTATATAAAGAAAGCAATGCGAACGTAGTTCAGTGGTAGAACACCACCTTGCCAAGGTGGGGGTCGCGGGTTCGAATCCCGTCGTTCGCTTGAGGAGGCCGGGGTGGCGGAACTGGCAGACGCACAGGACTTAAAATCCTGCGATTGGTAACGATCGTACCGGTTCGATTCCGGTCCTCGGCATAGACAAAGGTTGAAAGAAGCACCCTTAGCTCAACTGGATAGAGTACCTG
>NZ_KV812832.1:0-1042 GCF_001813525.1 Streptococcus sp. HMSC065C01
ATTCCGCCATAGCTCAGTTGGTAGTAGCGCATGACTGTTAATCATGATGTCGTAGGTTCGAGTCCTACTGGCGGAGTATAAAAAAAAAGAGATCAAGTAATTGAACTGCACCCTAAAAGTTAGACAGAAAAATCTAATTTTTGGGGTGCTTTTATTATGAAATTAACTTTTGAAGATAAAGTTCAAATATATGAATCAAGAAAGCAAGGAGAGAGTTTTAGGCGACTTTCAAATCAATTTGGGATAAAGATTTCTAATCTTCAGTACATGATTAAATTGATTGATCGTTATGGAATAGAAATCGTAAAAAAAGGAAAGAATTGTTACTATTCTCCTGAACTAAAACGAGAAATCATTGATAAAGTCTTACTTGAAGGTCGTTCACAAAGAAGTGTAAGCCTTGATTATGCTCTCCCAAACCAAGGAATGCTTCCAAATTGGCTGGCACAATACAAGAAAAATGGGTATACTATTGTTGAGAAAACAAGAGGAAGGATACCTAAAATGGGACGTAAGCCAAAGAAGAAACCTGAAGAGATGACTGAGTTAGAGCGTCTTCAAGCAGAAAATGAATACCTGAGAGCGGAGAATGCTGTTCTAAAAAAGTTGAGAGAACTCCGATTGAAGGAGGAAAAAGAGAAAGAAGAAAGACAGAAATTGTTCAAGAATTAATCACTGAGTTTTCGTTAGATATTCTTCTAAAGGCCGTTAAACTCGCTCGTTCGACCTACTATTATCATTTGAAACAGCTAGACAAACCAGATAAGGATCAAGGGCTTAAAGCTGAAATCCAATCTATTTTTACTGAACACAAGGGAAATTATGGTTATCGTCGGATACATTTAGAATTAAGAAATCGTGGCTTTTTGGTCAATCATAAGAGGGTTCAGCGGTTGATGAATGTCCTCAATTTACAAGCTAGAATCCGGCAGAAGCGAAAGTATTCTTCTCACAAAGGAGATATTGGTAAGAAAGCCGACAACCTTATTCAACGCCAGTTTGAAGCTTCAAAACCAATGGAAAAGTGCTACACAGATGTGAC